>NZ_JBYOKO010000003.1:0-433802 GCF_057799275.1 Chryseobacterium sp. 14P4.3.2 | reverse complement strand
CCTTATCAGGGAAAAGACTCGCAGTAGACGGGTCATAAATAAGCTCTGTCTTAGCCAAAGTTTTACTCTGACCCGAAGGGCTTGCTTTCTGAGCAACTTCTGTTTCTAAGGGAATACCAATCATATTGGCAGTAATGAGCTTCTGATTATTCTTCTCAGCGGCATACAGGTAATTGGTAATAGTGGATGTACCATCAGGAAAAAGCTGGGTAGATAAGGACAAATAGTCTAAAGCGTTATAAACGCTTGTGCTTGTACTGCTCACCGAGCTTTGAACCCCATTTTTATAGAAATAAGACGTTTCTGTTTTAGAGGTAGGTAAAGTGATCCCAAACTTTTCGAAGTTTTTATAAGGAATGGTAAGCTGTACAGCGCCTACATGATAAAAATGCTGCTGATAATTATTATATTTAAAATAATCCCCTACTGAATTTCTATAAAAATTATCAAGTAATTTGATACCACTATTTTTCTCAACTTCTATGGAAGAGTAATTCGTTTGGGTTTCTGAAAGAATCTGCCCGGTTGAATTATACTTTTTCTCAGAAACCAACTGTCCTCTCAGATAATCGAGATTAGGAATGGGCTTAATAGGGGGTTGTAAAGCCATACCCGGCTTATTCGGGAAATCAAGTGGGGATCTAAATTGATAGACAGTACTACCGTTATCAGTAATAATATTATTATCACCTCTTACAATCTGTTTTACGGTAACATATTTGTACCCGACATCAGATCCCTGGGTCTTTTCTACCGGAAGAATATTATAGTTTGTTTTTATATCAAACTGAGCATTATACGTTATATCTGGATTATTTAATTTGTTCACATAGGAATAGCTATCACTATAACTTGTTATTGGCTCTGGAAATACCAACGATCCACTACTTTTTTGTGTATTATTAATATCCTTATAGTCGTACAAAAATTCTTTAGAAGGTTTTGTAGAAACAGGACTGTCAAAATATTGAATAGTATTGATTCTTAATCCGCCTCCATTTCTCTTCAATTCATTTACAAAAACATTTTCTTTTGTATAGATCATAAATGTTTCTCGGGTTTTTCCGGGATTGGATGGCGAATAATCTCCCTCTAATGAAACATAATAGGTACCAGGTTCAAAATAAATATCATCAGAATATTCTGAAATAACCTCTCCATTCAAATTCGGACTGTATATAGGGCAAGGCTGTGGCCTATTACAAGCCTGATTACCCATTCCTTTATTAAGAACTTCTAAAAAATTATTATCACTGATTTTTTTATATATTTTAAAATTCCATTGATAATAAATTAAACTTCCAATCTTAGAAACAAGTTTAGCATATTGAGGACTATTTACAGTAAAGAAAAATTTTTTATTACTAGGATTAAATCCTCCAAAACTAGTCGTAAATTCAAAAGGTTGTTCTTTCCAATAACCTGTTATACTTTCCATTACTGCTCCATTATAGTAATGACTGTAATCATTAGTACCAAAATTAAAAACTACTTTTCCTTTGGTAGGATAGGTAATAGATTTAATAACATCATTTGTTATATCATTAGGTTCCCCTTGGTAATATCCCCAACCATCTTTATTTGGAGTACCCATTGTTTTATAATAATCTAAAGTATATTCCTGATTTTGGTTATTGGGTGAAATTTTAATCACCTTTTTCAAAATCATCTTTTTCAATACACTTGTCGAAATATCCGATTGATAATTCGTATAGCTATAATCATAGTCAAATGTATATTTTTCAATATACTGTCCTATATTTTGTCCCCAATAATTAGATTGGACTGATTTGAGCTTATAAAGTTCTGAAGACTCTGTGTAATTAGAATCCTGTCTGCCTTTTTCGTAATTTAAATAAATCGTTCCCTTATCTGCTACTTCTATACTTGTTAACAGTTTTGTACTTGTGTTATTATTGACTGTTTGGGCTTCGGTTGCTCCGGGCATATTCCAATCAGGATTTTGCTGAACACCTCCGTTGTTTTGACTTGTATTATAATAATTTACATTTTTTGCATATCTGTAGGTTCGGGTAACAGGTTCTTCAAATTTCACTGATGAGGAAACCTCATACTTAAACAAGGCTAAAGTAGTATCATTTTGATCCGTAATTTTTGTAAGATGAAATGAAGACCAATAATCATCTATTTCAAGATTTGCTTCAACATCTCCAATCCCCGTTGTCAGACCTGTTTTGGTATTGGTAATCGATTTTTGGGATCTCTCCATACCACTGAAAATATACTTGATTCCCTTGTCGTCTACTATGGTAAAAGAAATAATAGTATTAGTCAGCGGTGCTTTCTCAAAACGAATCTTAAGATTATTTTTATCCAGTTTTTCCACTTGATAATCCCCTGCGGCATCTTTTACAATATAAAATCTTCCGGATTGCCCCATGAAGTTATACTGGAAGAGATCATATTCTGTGTCATATCTTCCTTTTCCCGCAAAGAAAGTATACTCTGTCATATCAACAGGTTGATTATTGATAATTTTTGATGTTGGGTTATAGATTTCATTATAAATCCCATATTTTGTTTTAGGAGGAGCTGAAAATGCAACAACTCTATTGCTTTCATCCAAGCCACCACCTCTTATCGTTCTGGATATCGTTCCCCCAGCAATGAGACTCCACCCAAGACCGGTTTCTCCTGCTTTATCATCCGGTTTTGCATTGAGAGGGTGATATTTCAGCTGAACACCAACCGACACTTTTGAATTACTGGTCGGAATATTGAAAAGAGGAATATTAATATCAGGAATTCCTGTGTAATAACTCACAGGTACTTCTTCAAACTTCATCAGGTTATTAGATGTGGGGGCTGCCGGAAATATTTGATTGATATCCCCAACATAGCTTTTAGCAATATCACCACCAGCAGAAGCCTGACTATAAAGTATATGATTTCCCAAAACTGTTAATAAAATAACAGCTATTGTATTTTTTTTCATGATGGTTAGTTTTTACTTTTTAATTAACTTAGCATTCGCCGTTTTATTCGTATCCGTTTTTATGGTCACCAGATAAGCACCCTGAACCAGAGCCTGCGTGTTAATCTTGGTTACTTTATTCTTTGTTTTCAAGCTCTGAAGCTGCCTTCCGCTCATATCATACAGCATAATATCAGCCTCTTTAAAATCAAAGCCAATTTCTACATAAGCATAATCAGATACCGGATTCGGATAGATCTTGATATCAAATTTCTCCATTAACTGATCAACCTGTTTGTCTCCCAGTTTTACAATTTTCCAGTTTTCTTTGCCCAGTTCTGTGGCACTGGTACCTGCCAGAATAATAGAGCCGTCTCTGTTCAGTTTCAGATCTGAAAGTCTCTCTTCTTTCTGTCTGGATTCTCCGGTTACATATTTTCTCCACTGTTCATTTCCATTTTGGTCTAAATATAGTATCCAAAAAGTCTCGTCATTTTCTTCTATTCTTCCTTCAGACTGAGTATATCCCCCTATAAGCAATCCTTTAGTTAGGTCCTGGTTCCTGGCTCTTGAATCTTGACTCTGAATGACACTCATTCCCATTAAGAGATCACGGTTCCCAAAATTGTAAGATTTCTGCGACTGTTCTTCACCTCTCTCGTTTAAAAAAATCAACCACAGGTCAGTACCCTCTTCAATGCCTACCGTTTTGTTTCCTGATATTTCCGATCTGGATTCACCTCCGATAATGTATCCTGTGGAAGTCAAAGCAAGCGTTCTGATGTGATCATCACCTTTGCCACCGAAGTTTTTTTCCCACTCAATTTTTCCGTTTTTATCTATTTTAAGGACGGTATAATCTCCTTCACCGAAATTGTCGCTTTGTTTTTGTACAATAGTCAGGTGTCGGGTGTCGGATGTATTTTGGGCATCTTTTATGGGAGATGTCTTACCTTGTACCGCTGAACTTCTGGAATAAATTCCGAGTAAGGCTCCGCCGTCTTTCGTTGGGATCATTTTTTCAACTTCATCAAGTCCTTTTCCGCCCCAGATTAATTGGGACAGTTCTTTTCCGTCTTTGTCCAGCCTGATGATCAGGACATCTTTAGAACCGTAGCCTTTGGAAGAATTCTGAACATTTCCGGCCACAAAAAATCCTAAATCTGTGGTTTGGATAACCGCTCTGGCTTCTTCGTCAGCAGCAGTACCTAATGTTTTTTGCCAAATCTCGTCTCCAAATTCATTGATTCTGATTAACCAAATGTCTGAATTTCCTTTAGAATCTTCTTTTTTGTCAAGACCTTTTCCTGAATGCGAAGTCCCTGTGACAACGAATCCTCCTTCCTGCGTAGCGACTGTTGCAGACAGATAATCATGATTGGTTCCGGAGAAATATTTCTCCCACACCTCTTCTCCATTCTGATTTAATTTGACTAATCTAAAATCGTAACCGTTATTGTGTTTGCTGCCTGAAGCCTGAAGCTTATTGCTTTGAATAGAACTTCCGCTGATCAGATACTGACCATCAATGGTAGTAGTCACCTGGCTCAGAAAGTCCTGTGTTGAAGATTTCAGATCCTTCTGCCATAAAATTTCCTGGGCTGATCCCAGAATGGTACATAAGGTAAATGCACCAAGATAGATTTTTTTCATATGTATTTGATTTTTTTCAAATATAGTAGTAAACATTTCAAATAACAGGGATATAATGTGCATTTAATTATACAATATTGTACACATTGTATAAATTCCTGTCCCTTCCGGAAATCCCGGAAAATTATTCAACGTCGAAAAGTTTTAATGATAAGATTGACCTAAGTATAAGACCGCAGTATATCCTGCATGGATATTCCAAAAAGTATTCTCATTTCTGTGCTGTTTTCAAGTTGGTGTTAGTTTATGATTTTTACAAATTTAACAATTTTTAGCATATACTAAAATATATAAACAAAGTTTATTATACTGTATTGATATATTATCATGCTCATCTTTGCAATGTTCTGAAGCAAATGTAGGCCAGTAAAGCGACAGAAGGTGACGTATAATAGTAAATTTTAACTCAGAATTATTGAATAAAAAAAATTCTGATTAATAAAGATCATTACAGCAATGAAAATTTCTTGCTTTAAAAAGAATATTGACCTAGACTGACAGCAAGCCTCTTCCCTAGATTTTGCAAATAAAAAAGACCTTTGAAAAATTTCAAAGGTCTTTTTTTACTTATTCCTGTCCTGAAGCACGCTCTCTATGTCTTCGAGTGCAAATCCCTTAGCTTTTAATAAAATTAAAAAATGATACATCAGATCTGCTGCTTCATTTTTAAAGAGGACTTCATTATTATCTTTAGCTTCAATTACCAGTTCCACAGCTTCCTCTCCCACTTTTTGAGCCACTTTATTAATGCCCCGCTGGTACAGTGAATAGGTATAAGAGCCTTCTGCCCTGTGGTCTATTCTCTGCGAGATTTTGTCTTCCAGCTCATATAGAAAGCCCTTAGAGTTTTTTTCCCCAAAGCAGCTGAAACTTCCGGTATGGCATACCACGTTTTCAGGAATCACTCTGATCAAAACCGTATCCTGATCACAGTCTATATCAATACTTTTTACGGTTAAAAAATTACCGGACTCTTCTCCTTTCGTCCACAGTCTTTTTTTTGAACGGCTGAAGAAAGTAACAATTCCTTCCTTTTTCGTTTTTTCAAAAGCTTCTTCATTCATATAGCCCAGCATCAGGACCTGCAAAGTTCTGTTATCCTGAATAATAACAGGAACGAGGCCATTATCTTTATTAAAATCGATATTCATCGTATTTCTATTTTTTGAGTTTTCAATTCTTGTTTCAATTCCGGTATCCTTATTTCATTAAAATGGAATATACTTGCAGCCAGCGCACCTGTGGCCTGTGTTTCACTGAATACTTTAAAGAAATCATCAACGGCTCCGGCTCCTCCTGAGGCAATTACAGGAATACTGATATTTTCTGAAACCAGTTTTGTAATCCTCAGATCAAATCCTTTTTTTGTTCCGTCACCATCCATAGACGTTAAGAGAATCTCTCCTGCACCCAGAGAAGCTGCTTTTTTTGCCCATTCCACGGTAGTCAGATTCGCAGCCTCCCTTCCGCCTTTAATGTGGACAAGATCCAACATATCAACCTGTTTGGTATCAATGGCCACTACCACACACTGGCTTCCGAATTCTTTTGCTAATTCAGAAATCAACTGAGGGTTTCTTACGGCAGAAGAATTAATGCTGATTTTATCGGCTCCTGCTTCCAAAAGCTTTCTTACATCCTCCACAGAAGAAATTCCTCCGCCTACGGTAAACGGAATACTCAGTTCTTCCGCAATATCTTTCACCAGCTCTACAAATGTCTTTCTGTTCTCAATGGTTGCCGTAATATCCAGAAAGACCAGTTCATCGGCTCCCTCCTGTTCATATTTCTTTGCCAGTTCTACGGGATCTCCTGCATTTTTAAGATCTTCAAAATTGATTCCCTTCACCGTACATCCGTCTTTAATATCCAGGCAGGGAATGATTCTTTTTTTAAGCATTTTCAATAAAGTTTTGAAGTTGTTGTAAGCTTATTTTACCTTCATAAATAGCTTTTCCTATAATAGCCCCGGAACACCCGATATCTTTCATTTTATAGACGTCCTTGATCCCGGAAATCCCGCCGCTCGCCACAAGCTGAACAGCCGTTTTATATAAAATCTCAATATAAAGGCCCGTTGAAGGACCTTCTAACATTCCATCCTTTGAAATATCGGTAGCAATAACAGTCTGAATCCCTTTTTCCTTATACTGAAGGATAAAATCCACAACATCTTCATCACTGTCTTCCAGCCATCCGGAAGTTTTAATTTTTCTGTTTTCAAAATCTGCTCCCAAAATAATTTTTTCGGTTCCATATTTCTTTATGGCTTGATAGCAGAACTCCGGGTTTTGTACCGCTATACTTCCCAGGGTAATCTGCTTCGCTCCGCAATTGAAAGCGGTTTCTATATCCTCCTGAGTTTTTAATCCGCCTCCAAAATCAATATGAAGCGAAGTGGAACGGGCAATATCTTCCAAAACATTCTGATTGACAATGTGTTTTGATTTTGCTCCGTCAAGATCTACCAGATGAAGAAACCGGATTCCGAAGTTTTCAAATTCTTTGGCCACTTCCACCGGGTTCTCATTGTATATTTTCTTGGTGTTATAATCTCCTTTTGACAGACGGACGCATTTCCCGTCGATAATATCAATAGCTGGAATAATTTTCATCATGATAAGTGTGTAAAATTACGGATGATCTGACTGCCTGTATTTCCCGATTTTTCAGGGTGAAACTGTACTGCATAGAAATTATCTTTCTGAAGAGAAGCACTGAATGGCAAAATATAATCACAGACTGAAGTTGTAAAATCCGACAGTTCACAATAGTAACTGTGAACGAAATACAGATCACTCTCCTTTTCAATTCCTGAAAACAGTGAAAAATCATTACCAGAGACGGTATTCCAGCCCATATGAGGTACAATATCTCTGGATGGGAACTTTCTGACCTCAATATCAAAAATTCCCATTCCCTGCGTATTTCCTTCTTCATTTCCTTTACACATCAGCTGCATCCCCAGACATATTCCCAGAACCGGCTGTTTTAGATTTGGAATAAGCAGATCAAGCTTTTTTTCCTTCAATAGTTTCATTGTTGAAGAGGCCTCTCCTACACCGGGAAAAATAACCTTATCGGCTTTTAAAATCTGCTCAGGATCATCTGTAATTACAGAATCCACATTCAGCCTGTTCAGCGCATTCTGAACAGAGTTTACATTTCCGCCGTTATATTTTATTATTGCGATCATTCTTTATAAACTTCCTTTTGTAGAAGGTAAACTGTAGTTAATATCAGATTGGTTCACTGCCATTTTCACGGCTTTTGCAAATGCTTTGAAGACAGATTCTATTTTGTGGTGCTCATTATCCCCTTCTGCTTTTATATTCAGATTGCATTTTGAAGAGTCTGCAAAAGACTTAAAAAAGTGGAAAAACATTTCTGTAGGCATATCTCCAATTTTTTCTCTTTTAAAAGGAGCATCCCAAACCAGCCATGGTCTTCCTCCAAAATCAATCGCGACCTGAGCCAGGCAGTCATCCATCGGAAGTAAGAAACCATATCTCTCGATTCCTTTTTTCTTACCTAATGCCTTTATAACAGCCTCTCCCAGGACAATTCCCGTATCTTCTATGGTGTGATGCTCATCTACAGACAAATCTCCGTTTACTTTTATTCGAAGATCCATATTTCCGTGTCTGGCAATCTGATCCAGCATATGGTCAAAGAAATGCAGCCCTGTTGAAATTTCAGATTTCCCTTTGCCATCGAGATTTACTTCAATTTCTATTTCAGTTTCATTGGTCTTTCTGAATACGCTGGCTTTTCTCATTCCGCTCTTCAAAAACCAGTAAATCTCCGCCCATGAGGTTGTGGTAAGATCAGCTTTGGCATTAAAGTTTTCATTTAGAAAAATAGCTTTAGATCCTAAATTTTCAGCGAGTTGAACATCCGTACTTCGATCTCCGATTACATACGAATTTTCAAGATCATAGTTCCCATATATATATTTTCCAAGCAGGCCTGTTCCGGGTTTTCTGGTAGGAAGATTTTCATATTCAAAGCTTTTATCAATCAAAATATCACTAAAAATAATACCTTCATTTCCGAGTGCTTCCAGCATTTTCTGATGAGGTTTGTTAAAATCTTCAAAGGGAAAACTTTCAGTTCCTAAACCATCCTGATTGGTGACCATAACCAGTTCATAGTCCAGTTCATTGGCAATTTTTGCAAGGTTTTGAAATACTCCGGGATAAAACTCAAGCTTTTCTAATGAATCTACCTGAAAATCTGTGGGAGGCTCCATTATCAATGTTCCGTCCCGGTCTATAAAGAGTACTTTTTTCATAGCTGGATATTTTTTAAAAGATCAATTAGCCTTTCATTTTCCTGTCGGTTCCCCACGTTGATTCTGATACATCCCGAAATCGCCGGATCTCTTCTGCTTGTCAGAATCTCTTTATCGAGCATTTCCGCGTATACCTGCTCTATATTTTTCATCGCAATCAAAAAGAAGTTGGCATCTGTAGGAAATACTTTTTCAATGCATTCAATTCCTTTAAACTGCTCCTGAAGCCACGTTCTTTCTTCCAGAATTTTATTTACATTTTCTGTAAGCCTACCTTCCTCGCTGAGTGATTTTAAAATCAGCTCCTGACTTAATACATTAACGTTATAAGGAGCTTTTACGGTATTGATTAAAGTAATAATCTCTTCAGAGGCATACGCCATCCCTACTCTTGCTCCTGCAATTCCCCACGCTTTTGAGAAAGTTTGCAAAACGATCAGATTCGGGTATTTATCAAGAAGCTCCAGACTTGATTTTTTCCCGGAAAACTCAATATAAGCTTCATCTACCACTACTATTCCGTTAAAATTCTGAAGGTAAAATTCTATATCTTCTACGCTGTTTCCCGTGGGATTATTGGGAGAGCACAGGAAGAAAACCTTGATAGACTCTTCCTTTATACTACTTAAAAAGTCTTCTTTTATTATTTCAAAATCCTCATTCAGATCAAGCTTTAAAACTCTGTTTTCATTAATGGTGGCATAAAAACCATACATCGCAAAAGAGGGATTCATCATTAAAATAGAGTCCTTTTTAGGCTCACAGAAAATTTTTATAATCAAATCGATCAATTCATCGCTTCCGTTTCCTATAGCCATCTGTGACGGAGATAACTTTTTAAGTTCTGCTAAACGGTTTTTAAGTTTTTTCTGGGTAGAATCCGGATAGCGGTTACATTCCCCAAAAGGACTCTCATTGGCATCCAGAAATACGGGTGAGCCGAATTCATTATGATCCCTGAAGCTGATATAAGGCTGTAATTGTAATATATTTTGGCGTACTAAAGTTTTGATACTGTTATTTTTCATTGTATTGCTTTTCATTTTAAATCTTTTCTTAACCATTACAGATCAATCTGAATCTTCGTTCTTCCTGGAAACTTTCTTTTCTTAATGGTTTTTTTAAATAAGCACAAGGGCGTAATTTCTTTTTATCTTATGTTATATAGGCGCAGAATTTTCAGCAAAGGATTAATTACCGTTTTACATTTTTCAATTTTATCGGGAATAAAATCCTTGTGAATTTGCATTACCCAACATTTATTCTTTTAATCTTATTGATACTGCATTTTTATGGGCAAACAGGCCTTCTGCTTCCGCCATAAGCTCTATTGTTTTTCCTAAATTTTGAAGTCCCTCTTTGGAAAGATGCTGGAAGGTTATTTTCTTAACAAAGCTATCCAGAGATACCCCGCTGTAATTTTTTGCGTATGCATTAGTCGGAAGCGTGTGATTGGTTCCGCTGGCATAGTCCCCGGCACTTTCACAGGAATAATTCCCAAGGAAAACAGAACCTGCATTCTGAATCACAGGAATATAATTTTCGAAGTTTTTCAGTGCCAGAATGAGATGTTCCGGAGCATAAAGATTACTGAACTCAAGAGCTTCTTCCAGGGAATTAACTAAAATAAAAGAACTGTTTTCTAATGCAACTTTTGCCATTTCACTTCTGGGTAAACCACTGATCTGATGATCAACAGCATTAATTGTCTCATCAAAAACTTTAATGTCAGTTGTAATGAATACAACCTGGCTGTCACTTCCGTGTTCTGCCTGTGAAAGAAGATCTGCTGCGCAGAATTCAGGAACCGCCTGCTCATCTGCTATAACAAGGACTTCACTTGGACCTGCCGGCATATCAATGGCTACTCCATACCGCTGGGCATATTCTTTGGCAGCCACTACAAACTGGTTTCCGGGACCAAAAATTTTATATACTTCCGGAATGCTTTCCGTTCCTAAAGTCATTGCTGCTACTGCCTGAGCTCCACCCGTTTTAAAAATTCGGGAAACCCCGCAAAGCTTCGCGGCATATAAAATAGCAGGATTGACATTTCCGTTTTTATCAGGTGGGGTACAGAGAATAATTTCTTTACATCCCGCCAGGTTAGCCGGTACAGCCAACATTAAAACCGTAGAAAATAAAGGAGCTGTTCCACCCGGAATATAAATTCCTACTTTCTCTACAGCTCTGTTCTCTCTCCAGCAAACAACTCCTTTTGTGGTTTCAATTTTCCGGATTTCTACTCTTTGTGATTCGTGGAACTTTGCTATATTCTCCTTTGCCTGTTGAATAGCTTCTTTCAAATCAGCTGTTATCTGATTCTCAGCATTGTCAATTTCAGCAGCGGTTACTATAATGCCTGGTGTTTCGGCTTTATCAAACTGCCTGTTGAAATCAATCAAAGCCTGATCTCCATTTTTTCCAACTTCTGTAAAGATTTCCTTGATAAGGGCAGAAATTTCTTCCTGTTTGAGAACCGGACGTTTCACAAGATCGTTCCAAATCTCTTTTTTCGGATATTTATAGATATTCATATTTTAGTTTTTAAATGACCATTTTATCGATGGGAATGATTAAAATATCCTGCGCACCATTGTCTTTAAGTTCATCAATAACATCCCAAAATCGTTCTTCATCAATCACAGAATGAATACTGCTCCAGCCTTCTTCCGCCAGCGGAATGACGGTAGGACTTTTCAGAACCGGAAGAACTTCAGCTATTTTCTGAATTTTATCATTGGGAACATTCATTAGAATATATTTTGAATTTTTAGCTCTTAAAACGGCTTTAATCCGGAATAAAAACTTGTCAAGAATAGCTGCTTTTTCTGGGGACAGTTCAGGGTTTTTTGCCAGTACTGCCTCCGATTTCAGTAAGGTAACAGTTTCTCTAAGTCCATTTTTGAACAGCGTACTTCCTGAACTTACAATATCACAGATACCATCAGCCAGGCCAATATTGGGAGCAATTTCCACCGAGCCGGAAATAATATGAATGTCTGATACGATTTCTTTTTTTTCTAAAAAATTTTTAAGGGTATTCGGGTAAGAAGTGGCAATCTTTTTCCCCTGGAAAAAACTGAGATCATCGGTTTCAATTTCTTTGGGAACGGCAATAGATACCCGGCATTTTGAGAAGCCAAGTTTCTGAACAACCTGAATCTTTTTTTGTTTCTCAATCAAAAGATTTTCACCTACAATGGCAATATCTACCACTCCGTCTTCAAGGTATTGCGGAATGTCTGAATTCCGGAGATACATAATCTCCATGGGAAAGTTATCTACTGAAACTTTAAGCTGGTCTTTTCCGTTGTTGACCAATATTCCACAATCTTTGAGAAGCTGTAGTGATTCTTCGTAAAGCCGTCCGCTTTTTTGTATCGCAATTTTTAATTTACTCATTTCGCCTTTTTTGAGGTCTGAGTAAATAAAAGATGATCTGTTGAAAATTTCTGAGGAGGATTCAGGAAACAAAAAAACCGTCTATTTACTCAGACGGTTTTTAATTATTTTTGATTTTAGTATACACATAATATCAATCAATTCCGTCTAACAGAGATGATGATAATAATGATGTAATGCTAAAAAAGTTGGTTTCATTGTATTGAATTCTGATGCAAATGTAGGATTTATTTTTAAATGGCAAAGTTTTTTCAGAATATTTTTTGATAAAAATTCATCAGTTCTTTGGCAATTCGTTCGTCATTAAATTTCTGAACAAACTCGAAACCCTTTTCCTCACGGCGTTTTCTCTCGGATTCATTTTCCCAGAGAAATTTTATTTTAGCCCTGATATCTAGATCATTATCGGGATCAATATAAACGGAATCTTTTCCTCCTGCCTCGGGCAGACAGCTTGTATTGCTGGTTACGGTTACCGTCTTTGAGAAAAGAGCCTCAATTACAGGAATTCCAAAGCCTTCAAAGAAGCTTGGGTATACGAAAATATCAGCCAGTTTGTAGATCACAGCCAGCTCATCCATGGAAACACCTTCCAGGAACAGCACCTGCTTTTCCATCTTATTCTTTTTGATAAAACGGTCTATTTTCTGATAATATTTTGTCTTTCTGCCTACCACCACCAATGGAATTTCGGTTCCGTTAACTGCTTTTACTACATTCAACAAGTTTTTACGTCCTTCAATGGTTCCTACGTTCAGAATAAACCTTTCCGGCAGTTTATATTTTTCTTTTGCAGCCTGCATCAATTCCGGAGACTGCTGTTCTTTAAATGCTTTGTGGCAGCCCTGATAGATCACTTCAATCTTGCTTTCAGGAACTTTCAAATACTGGATAATATCCCTTTTGGTCTGTTCAGAAATGGCAATGATCTTATCAGCTGTATCAGCGGCTTTTTTAAATTTCCAGAAGTGTATTTTCCTGTCAAAAAAAGAATAATACTGTGGGTATCTCATAAAGATAAGATCATGAATGGTAACGATCTTTTTAATCGGTTTCTGATCCCATTTTAAAGGGAGTTCACCGGATAAGCCATGAAAAATATCTGCTCCCAGTTTTTGGGCATCTTTTCCCATAGCAAGCTGACGGGAAAATTTCCCTTTTGAAGTAGCCGCAAACTGAACATTGGGGCGTTCCAAAATGTCTTTTCCCCGCTCTGATCTGTTTTTATTCAGCAGCAGGTAGTCGTTGTCTGGCTCATACTGAGAGAGTATTCTTACAAGATCTCTTGAGTAATTGCCCAGCCCGGACGTATTATGGAAAAAACGTTTTGCGTCAAAGGCAATTTTCATCGTTGTATCTGTTTTTGAAATTCCTGAAATGTTCCGAATGTATGTCCTTTCTCTTTAAGCCACCCTACAAACGAATCAAATCTTTCCACCATATCTTTTCCGGAGTTTTTTACGGTAAATCCTGGAAGTTTAAAGGCTTCATCTTTAATTTCTGCAAATTCCCACGGATGGAAATAAATATTAAGATATTGGTCTTTCTTCAAAGTATCTGAAGCCAGTTTTTTATAGACTGACAGCGGAAAATTATGAAAACTAAGCCAGAATAAAGGGATTCTGAAATTCGGAGATACGGATGCAGGAACCTGGGTTACATTTCCTTCTTTATAGTAGGTTCTCGATACTTTTAAGTTGTTATATCTTCCGGGTAAGAACGTAGGATTGATAGACGAATTGTAAGAATATCCTGCCTTCTCAACCTCTTTATCATCTACCGGCATCATTCTGGGCATTCGTAAGCCAGTTACTTTCGTTGAAAACAGGTCCTCCAGTTTTTCCCGTGACTCTTTAAGGTGTTTGTTTTCAAATTCTGAATGAAACCAGGTATGGGAAGCCAATTCATGACCTTCCTTTAATAATCTTTCGATGAGATGCCTGCTGTTTTCGGCAAAAACTACTGTAGAAAAAAAAGTAGCTTTGGCATTATGTTTTTTAAGGATATCCAATATCCTTTCCAGCCCGGTCTGCGAAATTGAAATTTGCTTTTCAAAGGGAATTTCACCCTTATACTCTAATGGCATATCAAATTCTTCAATGTCAAAACTTAATAAAACCATTTTAAAAATTTTTGTTTTTAATAATATAATTAGGTCTGTCTTTCACCTGTTTAAATATTTTACCCAGATAGATTCCCATGATTCCCATGATGATTAACTGTAACCCTCCAAAGAAAACAATGGTCATAATCAATGATGCCCATCCTGAGATTTCAGTACCGGCAATAAAAGAATGGAGAACATATCCTCCATATCCTAACACTGAAACTGCAGAAAACAGAAATCCAAGGTATGCAGCCAGGTAAAGAGGTTTTACACTGAAAGCTGTAATTCCCGTGAAAGCAAAAGTAAACATCTTCTTAAGGTTATAGCTGCTTTCTCCCGACACTCTTTCATTGGCTTTAAAGTCGATTCCGATCTGTTTGAAACCCATCCAGCTGGTTAATCCTCTAAGGAACAAGTCATCTTCATTGAAATTACGCATTATCTGAACGGCATTAGCATCCATTAATCTAAAATCAGAACCTCCTCCTTTTGTCAGATTGACATCGGAAAGACTTGATAATAGTTTATAAAAAAGATCAGATGTTTTTCTTTTAAAATAGGATATTTCTTTAGGGTAAGTTCTCACCGTAAAAACAACATCATAGCCTTCTTCCCATTTTTGGATCATTTCAGGAATCAGCTCAGGCGGATGCTGGAGATCACCATCCATAGAGATGACTGCGTTACCATTCGCATGATCCATTCCTGCTTTTACGGCAGGCTGATGTCCAAAATTTCTTGAAAATTCAATATACTTTACTTCTTCAAATTTTTGAGATAATTCTTCCAGCTTTTGCTGTGTATGGTCTCTGCTTCCGTCATTGACAAAGATAATTTCAAAATCATAATCTTTTAATCCTGAAAAAACCTGTTTTATTTTTTCATGTACTAAGGCAACGTTACCTTCTTCATTATGAGCAGGAATGACAATTGAGATCTTCTTCATATATTAATTTAAAGTGTAATCTTTTTCAAAGTCCTTTGTCAGGAGCTCATAGGTTACCCGCAGCCAAACGAGGATACAAGGTACGGCTTTCAAAGAATATTTAATAATATAATTTTGCTTAATAAATTTTGGAAACAAATCAGATGGTGAGAAACAGGTAAGAATAATTACAAAAACCAGCAATCCTATAATAATAGGTGTTTTTTCCTTCTGAAGGGTAAACCAGATCATTACTCCCGCTACCGCAATAATATAAGTCGGCGATTCTGATCCTGAGCTGAACAAAACCAGAAATAGTAATGTAGAAGCCAGAATCATCAATTGAAAAGCATAGTTTTTATACTGTTTTATTCTGATGTAGGGCAGAGCAAATAAAGGAACTCCAAAGGCTAAAAAGGTAAGATTAGAGATAGAAGCATCTCCTAAAATTCTTCTTACAAATCCCATTAATGATATATCCTGCATATTTCCCAATACCTGATTATCATTATTTTTTGAGATCAGAGAATGCGCCCAGTCAGCATAACTTTGAATCACAAACTGAGGTGTGGAATAAATCATTGGAATCACTAAACACAATATGGCAATGACAATTCCCGAGAGAATAAATTTCACTTTATTTTTAATAAAGAAAAACTGAGATAATCCTACAATTCCGTATAGTTTCACGAAAATCCCTACCACAATCGCTGTTGCAGACTGTACTTCTTTTCTTTCATAAACAAATATCGCAGATAACATTAGAAGTCCTACCAAAGCGACATTAAACTGTAAGCTTACCGCAGCAGTAATGTATTCCTGCAGACATAATAATGCGAAAAGGGCTTTTTTAGGATCTGAAAACGGAAGTTTATGAATCGCGTAGAGAAAAATGGCTGTATTGGCTACATTCCACAGAGAGATTCCCAACCAGTCCGGCATAACTGCAAACGGAGCGATCAGCAAGCTAAAAAAGACACCATAATGATTCATATCAGAATAGTGTTCAGGATATTGTAAATACAGATTTTTCTCATCAAGGGTATTGAAAAACACGCCCTTAAAAATCAGATAATTATTAATTGCCTGATTTCCTCTCGAAAATTTAGAAAGTGCAGTCGCAATGGCTACAATAAGATAAACCCCAAATATATATTTAGGGTTTAAAAGTATTTTTAGAAATTTTTCTTTCAAAATTGTGGTATTAGCTTAGAATATTAAATCTTAAACAGCTACATTATTATCTCTCAATGCATCATTCAGAGATGTTTTCTTATCTGTAGATTCTTTTCTCTGACCAATGATCAATGCGCAAGGAACCTGAAATTCTCCTGCAGGAAACTGCTTTGTATAGCTTCCAGGGATCACTACTGAACGGGCAGGTACTCTACCTTTGATTTCAACAGGCTCATCTCCTGTAACATCAATGATTTTTGTAGAGGCTGTTAATACAACATTAGCTCCCAACACGGCTTCTTTTTCTACATGAACTCCTTCTACTACGATACATCTTGAACCGATGAAACAGTCATCCTCAATGATTACCGGAGCAGCCTGTAATGGCTCTAATACGCCACCGATACCAACACCACCACTCAGGTGAACGTTTTTACCGATCTGCGCACAGCTTCCTACTGTAGCCCAAGTATCTACCATTGTTCCTGAATCTACATAAGCACCGATATTAATATAAGACGGCATCATGATCACCCCTGAAGCAACGAAAGAACCCTCTCTTGCAATAGCGTGAGGTACAACTCTTACTCCTTTTTCCGCATAATTTTTCTTTAAAGGAATTTTGTCATGAAATTCAAACGGACCTACTTCAATAGTTTCCATCTTCTGGATTGGGAAGTACATTACTACTGCTTTCTTTACCCATTCATTTACCTGCCATCCGTTTTCTGTAGGTTCAGCTACACGAAGTTCTCCGGAATCTAATAAAGATACCACCTCTCTGATCGCTTTCTTGCTGTCTTCATTTTGTAATAAATCTCTATTATCCCAAATGTTTTCAATAGTTTGTTGTAACGACATGTTTCTTATTTAAATTAGTTTGAAAAATTATACGGGCCAAAGATACAAAAAAGTTCAGCAAAATTATTTTTAACGTTATGCTTTTAATAGGGGCTTAACATCCGCCCAACCCTCTTTTTATAGGTCAGATAAGTCTGGCCGTGCTTCAGATTCAGATCTTCCTCTTCAAGCCTTATCTGAATTTGCATCAGAATACTTCCCACCAACAGAAACAGAAATACGGTTAAAGTGGGAAAAAGCAGAAAGAAACCAAGAAGACTTACCGTCATTCCTAAAAATATTGGATTTCTAGATATTCCAAACAGTCCATGGGTCACAAGCCTGGTTTTCATCTCAGTATCAATTCCTATACGCCACGAATCTTTCATCTGCAGCTGTGCCACAACCACCCAAATAAATGCAGAAATCATCAAAATAAGTCCGATATATTTCAGAAGATTAACATCCATGAAATGGATTATAAAAGTACCCGAGATAACTTCAGGAAATAGAGAAAGCGCAATAGAGTACGTAAACAGAGCCAGTAAGATCAGTTTAAAATAACGTCCGACAAGAGCATAAGCAGAACCGTCTTTTGGAAGAACATTGGGGTTCTTATTGATTTGTCTGGCCACTCTAAAACTGATTCCTAAAAACGAAACCGTAAAAAAAAGAATAAAATATAAGGGAATGAAAAATCGTGTAAAATCTGCCATGGTAATTATTTTTGACAAATTTCACAGATTTTGAAATGCAATACCATTGCAATATTAAGAAAAGGAATTTTTCTTATTAAGTGGCAAAGCCAATTTCGAATGATTACATTAAAAAATAGAATGCGTCCCTTTGTTCTGGTTTGAAAAAGAAAATGCTTTATATTTTCAGAGTAATAAGAATATTTTATAAAACCCTTTGGGCATGAAGATAAGCTTTATTCCAGTATTTTTCGTTCAGAGAAGAGATAATGACTCCTTTGGAAGTGGAAGCATGAATGAATTTCACCTCTCCGTCTGCGCCAATATCATGCACGATACCTACGTGAGATACTCTGCTACCTCCTGCTGTGGCAAAAAACAGCAAATCTCCTGGTTTTACGTCCCTGATGTCAATATTTTTTCCGGATTCAGCCTGATCTGTAGATCTCCTTGGAAGGCTAAAATCATTTTCTTCAAATACTTTTACCGTAAATCCTGAACAGTCGAACCCGGACGATGTATTTCCTCCGAACCGGTAAGGTGTTCCAAGATATTTCTCGGCATCTTTCAGAATTTCATTGATCGATCTTGATATTTTACCATCAAATTTAGAATCCAGTTTTCTAAGGTTCTCAGATTTCGCTACCGTTTTGGTATTCGATTTCTTACTGGAAGAAGCATTTTTTGATGCTCCGCAAGACACTACAAAAGCAGACATAATCAGTAAGACAGACAGCTGCTTTATTCTCATTCCCGATTCAAATAATCCCGATCCCATATTCATCTGATTTATACTCGATTAAGCAATTATTTATCAAATATACATTTTATATTTTAATTATACTATAACTATACTACAACACTATTATAAATATATGTTAAAATATTGTCATTCATTATTTAATGGTATATTTGAGTTCAATTTAGAGATATGGCAACATATGAAAGTATAATCAAGATCACAGGAGCTGTAGGAGACCTGGTTTTTTATGATCTGAATGGTAAAAAAGTCGTTCGGAAGAAAAGTGGGTTTAATAAAACTGCTTTTAAGAAAAATCCGTCCTATGAAAAAGTACGTCAAAACAGTTCTGAGTTCGGACATTGCTCTAAGACTGGAAAAGCTATAAGAAACAGCCTGAATGTGTACATCAAGACAGCGGGAGACCCTCTCCTTTATCAGAAATTTGCTAAACTGATGACGGAAGTAAAAGATCTGGATATGACTTCTGAAAGAGGTAAAAGAACCGTCGAAAACGGATTGAAAACTGAGGAAGGCCAAAAACTCCTCAGGGAATTTCAGTTTGGTGGAATAAAAAAAACCGCAGACCGTATTAGAATTGAGAATCAGACCCTGCATGTGAAACACAGCAGTCTTATGTATAAAATGATCATTTTGACTATAAAACTGGATTCTGAGCACTGCAACACAGAGTATGCTGAAGAAATTTTGTCTTTGGACAAGCAGCAGGAAATTGTTTTTCAGCAACATTTTTCAGAAAAGAGTGTACTCCTCTATTTTGCAGCATTACAAAATGAAGATAACGAAATAACCCACATGGGATTTGTATAAAATAAAAAAGTCTGCAATTACGTGCAGACTTTTTGTTTATTTCTTATCTCCTTTCCAGGATCCTGATCTCGCAGGAGTAGGAATTGAGTTGGACCAGCTTCCGTTTCCTTTTTTATCTGTATTCAGTGTTCCTTTAAAATTTCCTTGTGAAGGAAGTCCTACTGATGCATTAAGATCTCCTGTCTCACTTAAATTTCCGGAAATATTATAGTTTTCATTATTAACATCGGAATGCATGGTTCCCACCACTTTACCATTGGTATCTACCACGATGTTCCAGATTCCTTTATCATTACCGTCATAGGTACCAGACCATGTTCCTACATAATCATAAATGGTATCATCATTGGAGCTGCAGCCGATAAATAAAAACGCCATTAAAAAAAGTAAAAAAAGTTTCTTCATAGTTTCAGTAGTTTTATAACCTAAAAAATTCCTCTATTCTCTGTTATTTTCCATTCCTAAAAATTCTGTTTCAAAGAATAGTGCTTAATATTTATTATTTTTTGTTCCGTGCAAATCTACTAATTTTTTCATTCAAATTATCTGAATTTTAATTAGTGCGTAATATGTTTATTAAAAAACAGCATATTTCAGCTAAAATACAACTATTTTTCAAACAAATTCATGATACATAAACTTTGAGTTATCTTCAAAAGACAATACTTTAAAATTTACTATACATTCATCATTTTAATTTTAAAATTACTTGATTTTACTTTTAAATAAATTTTCATTTCTATATTAATAGATATTTCTTACCTTAGTGAAAAAATATAAACCCATTCAAATTATAACATGAAAACAAAGACATTTGTATTGTCCGTACTCGCATTTTGTGGCAGTTTAAACGCTCAGGTAGGTATTAACACAACCACTCCTACCCAAACTTTAGATATTAATGGCCTGGTAAGGGTAAGAGGACTTTCAAATCCTGATAAAAAAATTGTTGCTGCTGATCCTCAAGGTGTTCTGACATTGATTTCTCCTGAAGAAATTTTTGCTCCTAAGGCCCTATTGAATACCTCTATGTCATCTACTGAACAAAGATTTACCATATATGAAGGAAAATGCTTTCAGCCTATTGACAACGCTTCTTCCTGTACTGTTTCCTTAAATCACTATACTTCTTGTGCAGGATTTACCAACCCAGTAGATACTCAGGTAGTGGTAGGACAAGGAATTAATACTGGTAACGGGCAGTTTTTAGGTACATGGACAGCCCGATATGTTGATAATAAAGGCTTTGCCGGTGCTGCTCCTGTTGCCAACCAGACCGCCCCTGATTATCCCAGAATTTCTTATCCGGCTGCCAGTACGGTAAACTATTTGGGAAGTGGTAATTTTCCCAGTGCCGGACAGTGTAACGCAGATATCGTAACTACCATTAACCAGACAACCGGGGATATAAAAGTAGAATCTGTAAAAAGAAATATGTATGCACATCTTGTGTACCTTATTAATATCGCCCGTTCCAGAACCCAATAATATACAGATATTTGATTTCATAAAACCGGTTGCAGTCTTTGATTGCGGCTGGTTTATTTTTTAAACACTCTATTCTGAAATCAAAAAAAGAGCAGATCGTAAAATTGAGAGATGATGATCCACCGGAATAAGAGCCTCCTACAAACTAAAGAACCAGCCATGGGGTAACAGTCTATTTTGCTATATTTGAACTTAATTTTCAAATCAAATCACATGGAATTAAAAGTAGGAGACACAGTCTATCTGAAATCAGATGCCAGGACAATCATGACTATTAATGATGTTTCAGCAAAAGGGCATGGCTATTACGAATGTATCTGGTTTTCACAGGAACTTTTACAAACGGGCCACTTTCATAAGGACACCTTAGTAAAATATGACCGGGAAAAATAGAATAAAGCCCCTGTTGAAGGGGGCTGTTTCATTATTTCTGCATATAGCTTTTTAAATATCTGTGAGCATTGATATATTTAGAGAGTCTCTCTGCATCTTTTTCTGTCACTTTATTCAATCTGCTTACATCCATATTATCTTCAAGATCATTCAATTTCACCGCGATGGCTAAATCATTCTGACTGATCCTCTCTATGAAATCTGAATAATCTTCATTGCCTTTCTTTGTCACAAGCTCTAGTGCCCGAATGATCTGCTGCGGAAACCCCTCTTCTGCCAGCTGTTTAAAAGTCCAGTCAGTATCTTCCACCAGATCGTGTAATACACCACAGATCATCTCATTTTCATTTTTTCCTTTCATCATCACTCTCAGGATATGTAAAATGTAAGGTTTACCGGATTTATCTGTTTGGCCTGCGTGCGCCTGTGTTGCAATAGAAACTGCTTTTTCAAGTAAATTTAAATTCATTGTATCGTTTTATCAAATATAACAAAAGCCCTCTTAAAAAGAAGGCTTTTATTGAGATTTCAAAATAGTGAATACCCAGAAGGTGATACCTGCATTAATACGTTATATCAGAATCCTGTATAGTACTGCTTCACGCAAGATACGAGGTTATGAAGGAACCTTTCTGGATTTTTCTCTTTCCCAGATACGATGCTCTTTCATAATTTTGATAAAATCTTCGGTTAAATGGTCTGTACTTTCAAAAATAACACCTTTATCTTTATTAACAAAAGAATGTTTCGATAATTCTTCCGCGCCTTTGGCAAATGCCAGTGCTTTGCAATGGCGATATCCTTCATTGATGAATTGCAGATAATCCGCATTGCCTTCAAGAGTCTTTACAGAATCTCCATCAGGGGTATAAAATGCATCATAACATACGGATGCTTCTGTAAGGTAAGAATACTTAATATCTTCTTCCCCTCCCTCTTTGAATTTTATTTTACCAACCTGGCTTGCAATTAAAACAGCCTGTGCACCTTCTTTTTCCAGTGCCTTTTTCATTATATCTACCGAAGTTTTGCTTACCCCGTTGTCAATTAAAAAAGCCACCTTTCTCGTTTTGATATTCCCCTTTCCGGGTTCTACTTTCATGCTCAGCTCTGATGATTTTTCTACTTCAGGTTTTTTAGGTTTAATGGGATAGTTCGGATGATTCTGGCGGGCGAATTTCAAAGTTAGCGGATCAAGTTCTTTCGAAACAGTCAATCCCAGATTATCAGCGACATTTTTAGCCAGTTTTTTATCGATCTGATTCAGTATAGCTAATTCGCGTTGGCGTATATTAACATCATTTACCTTAGACAGTTCAAAGCTCAGTGCATTGATAATATGTTCTTGTTCTTCAGGACTTTGCGAATTAAAGAACAATGTGGCCTGAGTAAAATGGTCTGCAAAAGAATCCGAACGGGCCCTTACTTTGGGGCCGTTCACAGGCTGCTGGTGCGACTGAAATCCAACCTCTCCCTTAAGCATTGCCTGGTAAGGGCATCCTTCAGCTTTACTGTTTGGAAAATAACTGACAGGCCCTTTCAGAATATCCATCCTTCCAAAACCGTCTTTTTGATTATTATGCTTCCCATTTACCGGACGGTTTATAGGCAACTCATGAAAATTAGGACCTCCCAGGCGATAATTCTGAGTATCCATGTACGAAAATACTCTTCCCTGGAGAAGAGGATCATCAGAAACATCTATACCCGGAACAAGCCTTCCCGGATCAAAAGCCACCTGCTCAGTCTCTGCAAAAAAATTCTCTGGATTACGGTTGAGTGTCATAGTTCCTATAATCTGTACAGGAACAAGCTCTTCAGGAATAATTTTAGTAGGATCAAGAATATCAAATGAGTATTTCATCTCATCTTCTTCAGGAATAAGCTGAACTCCCAAATCCCATTGCGGAAAATCACCGTTTTCAATAGCTTCCCATAAATCCTTGCGATGAAAATCAGCATTAAAACCAGAAATTTTCTGAGCTTCATTCCATGCTACTGAATGTACCCCCAATCTCGGCTTCCAGTGAAATTTCACAAACGTTGCCTTACCTTTGTTATTCACAAATTTGAAAGTATGTACTCCAAAACCTTCCATCATTCTTAAACTTCTTGGAATTGCCCTATCAGACATCACCCACATGGTCATATGGGCCGCTTCAGGCATTAGTGAAATGAAATCCCAAAATGTATCGTGTGCTGATGCAGCTTGTGGCATTTCATTATTAGGTTCCGGTTTCACCGCATGAATTAAATCCGGAAAATTCATGGCATCCTGAATAAAGAAGACCGGTATATTATTACCTACAAGATCGTAATTGCCCTCTGTGGTGTAAAACTTGACTGAAAATCCCCTTACATCGCGGGCCAGGTCGGTAGACCCCTTAAATCCTGCTACTGTAGAAAACCTTGTAAATAAAGGGGTGATCGTTCCTTTTTGCAAAAATGCAGCAGTTGTGTATTTTGAAAGGTCTGCGGTAGCTTCAAAAATACCATGTGCACCGGATCCTCTTGCATGAACGACTCTTTCAGGAATCCGCTCACGGTCAAAATGCATGAGCTTGTCAAAAAAAATATGATCCTGCTGTAAAGACGGCCCTCTTTCTCCGGCTTTAAGTGTATTGTTATTGTCAAACACTGGTACGCCGTCATTGGTCGTCATTACTCTATTGTTATTATCAACTAACTGCTGATCAATCTGGGCCGATTTTACGTTCTTTACCTTTTTCATATCAATAATTTTGTGGGTTAGATTAACTGAAGAAATATCACACTTCTTTGACTAAATATACAATATTTCAATAAAATACCATCTATCATTATTTTGTTTTAACATAACAAATCCCCTTTATTGCTTAATACAAAGCTAAATCGCGTATCCAATAAAAAATTATGCTAAAAAGTCTGTCAGATCAGGCATTATGTATAGGAGATCAACTGGTTAATGCTTACAAATGTTCATAAATACGGGATTCTCCCCTGAGGAGTAGTAATTAGTTTAATGGTATTGCATAAAAATAGTTTTCATAAGCTCCGGTACCGAATGTCCAGCTGCCTGTAGCTTTATTTTCAATCAGTAAATATATTCTGATGGATGGTGAGGAAAGCATACTTAGTGCTCCATCATTTAGTAGGACCTGTATATGGAAAAATAACTGAAGCGTACGAGGTAGATACAGCAGCAGGGCCAAGGTGAGTAAAATCTGCCCGCTGAACGGAAGATTGAGAAGTAGAAAGATAAGCATGAAACCAGAATCTATTTGTATTCCCCGGGTTACTGATTGTTAAACCTGTATTCACAGACCACTTCCCTTCTCTAAGATCAATATAAACATTTGAATAAACAGTCCCCGATCCGTTAGAACTTGCTGTTATAGATGATCCTGGAAAAACTCCAGTTGCAGTGGCCCGTATAGATGCAGGGATTTTCCATGTTCCTACTCCGTTTGCATCACTCATCAAAACTTTATCCGATCCCTGGGGACCATCTGTGATTTTTATAGCTCCCGGGGAAGTGCTTATTATTTCCAGCTTTGTAACCGGAGAAGCATTTCCCATACCTGTATTACCTTCAGTTGTAACTATAAAATCATTACTTTACTGGGATATGGTAGGGTTTCTTCCCCAGGAAATGAAAGAAAATAAAGAAGCTCTGCAACTTGTAAATCCCCATACGAATCCTGAATCAAAACTTTTTGTTTCCCGCATCTATATGTGGATAGCGGATTATTATACAGAAACTCACAAATATGATTCTGCACAAATCTATATTGACAGATCAATTAAGCTGGCAGAAGAGATTCCTGAACAACAATATCTTTCTTTCAGGCGGATGTTCAGAAGAAAAGCATATGTCTATTTCTATCAGGCCCAGATTTACATCAAACAAAAAAATACAAAATCTGCACTTCAATTTATTGACAAAGCCTATAAACAGGCAGTAAGTGAAGACCATGTGTACTTACATTCTATTTTGGAAGCGTATGGCGATTATTATTTTCTCTCGGAAGAATATCAGAATGCAATCAATTATTATAAAAAAGCAATTCAGAATAAAAAAGCATTCTTAAAAATGTCAGCTGATATCAATCTAAAATTATCATATTGTTATAAAGCAATGAATGATCCTTCCAATGAAAAAAAATACCTTACCATTTCCTCAGAACAAAGACGATATAATGAGAGAATAAGCAGAATAAATGTTATCCAGATAGCAGAAAATATTTTAAAAGTAGAAAATGAAAAAAAACAGGCTAACAGGAATAAAAACATTCTTGCTGTATTATTAGTAAGCATTGTATTACTACTAATAATTGCATGTGTTCTGTATAAACAAAGAAAGGAAAATAGAAAAAGAAATGAAATCATTGAAAACAAAAATCATCAATTGCAAAAAACAACAGATTCTTTAATGGAAAAAGAAAAAACAATAAATATTTTGCAGCAAAAGGTGTCGGAACTAATCCATATGGTGAAAGCCAATTCTCCCCATTTCTGGAGCCATTTTCAGATAATTTTCCCTGATTTCACTGGAAAAATGCTTAAACTCAATCCAAATTTAAGGACTTCTGAACTTACTTTTTCTGCCTACCTTTATCTGGGGCTGGCCACTAAAGAAATATCACAATATACATTCAAATCTGTAAAAACAATAGAAAATAATAGGTACAACTTAAGAAAAAAGATCAATGTTCCATCAGAAAAAGACCTCTCCATCTGGATAAATGAATATATCAAAAATACTGAAACAGAAGCTTAAAGTGGCTCCAACTATATAGAGCTGAATTTAAGAAACAGTCTTTATTTGCATAATAACTCAGGTGAGCTAAAGTATTTTAAAGGAAAAGATTGTATCAATTTTATTGTGTTTAAAGAATTGAAAACTTTAAATAATGACTGAGTTCTAATCTTATAAATAGCCTAAAAACACCTCTTTCTTATCATCAGACTGGGGCGTTTCCAGGCTAAATTTTGAATATTTTTTTAAAGATATTTTAAAACTAAATGAACTGTAATCAATATTTCCATAGCATTAATCCTGCCTGATAACCAGCTCCTAGAGTCCATATCAGAATATTATTTCCTTTTTGTAATTTCTTTACATTCTTTTGGTATTGATCTAGAGCTAAGAAAATACTTGAAGATCCGGTATACCCTAATTCTCTGGAATAAAATGGAATCTTATCTTCCGTAATTTCATAATATTTACGAATAATATTAATATTTTTTATTGATAACTGTGAAAATAAAAACAGATCAATTTGTTCAATGGTCAAATTATTTTGATGTAAAAATGGATTGATATAATCCAATGCAAAATTTACACTCCCACTTCCATCAAAATTTGTATCCCAAAAAGTAACATCGGTAGAACTGTGACAAGAATATCCATTTGGAGGAAATAAAACAGTATTGGAAAAGCTGCTGTCGGTATGATACAAAACATCAACTAATCCCGAATCTGAATCCTCTTTCTCAACAATAAAGGCGAAAGCAGAATCTGAAAAACAAAAAGCAGTAAACGGATTTTCCCGGTCCAGTATTTTAGATAGTTTCTCAGCGCATACAATTAAAGCTTTCCCAGCAGAATGAGAGCCTGATAAATATTTTGATACCTGATCTAATGCAATAAAACCTCCAATACAGTTTGCGTTGATATCATAGCACATTGTATTCAGCTTTCCATTCAGAGCATGGTGTATTTTAATAGCGTCGCAAGGCACATTGTGTTCGGGTGTACTTGATACAAAAACAATGATATCAATATCCTTAACAGAAATATTACTCTCATGCAGTACCCCTATGGCTGCCTGTATTCCCATCGAAAGTGCAGTTTCTTCAGAATCTTCAGTCAGAATAAATCTATTATTCCTACCTAATGCATTCTGAATTTTTTGCATTGAAATTTGCTGTTTCTCAAAATCTTGAATAACTGTTTCGTTATTTTCGATATTAGATGGATGATAAAAGTAAGTGTGATGAATTTTCATATTTAAAATTGTATTCAATTTGATATAAAGTATATATTTTCAAAGTGTAAAGATTATAACTTATAAAACACTAATTAAAAGTATCTTACAAAGATAATTAACTCACCATCAAGTTAATTATAATAAAGATCTTAATGAAAACTTCTCAATGACGTAGAAGAAACCAAAACGCAATTGGAAGCAGCATAGGATTTTTAAATTCCGATAAAAAGATTCACAAATTGAGAATTATATTATCAAATCTCTATGATAATCAATTTGGAAAAATTGAAAGTAAAACCAAAAATTCTTTTTAAATTAACCTATTATAAATATTTCCAATTATGAATAATTTTCAGGATACTTCCCTACCCGATATTTCAGATGCCGGTTTACCAATGGCTTATCCTTCAGGGCAAAAAAAATTACCAGGTTCCGGAATTGTTTTAGCAGCAGATGTTGGCGGAACCAAAACAGAGTTTGCGCTTTTTCAGGTGAAGGGAGGAAAACTGATTCCCATTAAAAATCAACGATATGCCACTACAGACCACCAGTCATTTGTGGAGGCGATCCGTCATTTTCATGATGATAAATCTTCGGTTATCGACTGTGCCTGTCTGGGTGTTGCCGGTACGGTAGATGGAGATAAAGTACGGGGCGTTAACTTTGCCTGGGAAATAGACGCCCAAAAACTGGAATCTGATCTTAATATAAAAACAGTGCTTCTTATTAATGATCTTCAGGCCAATGCCTACGGCCTGTGCGCACTTGAAGATTCAGACTTTGAAATTATTGCTGAGGGTGAAAAAAGTGCAGGTAACGCGGTAGTGATCTCACCGGGAACAGGTCTTGGTGAAGCAGGAATGTACTGGGATGGGTTATATTACACGCCTTATGCAACTGAAGGCGGTCATTGCAATTTTGCCCCCTTTGATGAACTGGATGCAGAACTATGGAAGTTTCTAAAAAATAAATTCGACCATGTAAGCTGGGAAAGAGTGGTTTCCGGACAGGGTATACAAAATATTTATGAATTTTTACTCCATTACAGGGAATATACAGAACCGGAATGGCTGACTGAAAATTTAAAAAAAGATAACTCGGCGAAAACAATTTCCTCAGCAGCCATAGAGGAAAAGGAACCTCTGTGTATTGAGACAATGCAGCTTTTTTTAAAATACCTTGCCATAGAATCAAGCCAGCTGGCTTTAAAAGCAAAAGCCACGGGTGGAATTTATATCGGTGGTGGAATTACCCCAAAAATTCTCAGCTTGATTGACAAAAAAGAATTTTACAGGAATTTTATTAATGTCGGCCGAATGGAACATTTGTTAAAAGCCATCCCCATAAAAGTAGTTCTAAATGATAAAACAGCTTTGATGGGGGCAGCATATTATGCAGCAATGGGAATTATCCGTTGATAAGACTATTTATTCCGCCATTTTTTATAAGTATTGATCAGCCCGTTGGTAGAGCCGTCATGGGAATCTATTGTATCATTATTTTCAAGCTCCGGAAGCACATTTGAAGCTAATTGTTTACCCAACTCCACTCCCCATTGGTCAAAACTGAAAATATTCCAGATGACCCCCTGCACAAAGATTTTATGTTCATACAGTGCAGTAAGCGCACCTAACGAAAAGGGGGTAATCTTTTTAAGCAGGAAAGAATTGGTAGGTTTATTCCCGGTAAAAACTCTAAACGGGATCAGCTTTTCCATGCTTGATTTTTCCATTCCTGTACGTGCCAGCTCTTCGGCAACCTGCCCGGCATTTTTTCCGTTCATTAAAGCTTCGGTCTGAGCGAAAAAATTTGAAACCAAGATCTGATGATGATCACCAACAGGATTATGACTGATCGCAGGTGCTATAAAATCACAGGGGATAAGATGGGTTCCCTGATGGATCAATTGATAAAATGCATGTTGTCCGTTGGTTCCTGGTTCGCCCCAGACTACCGGGCCTGTGCTATAGGTTACATCATTCCCATTCCGGTCTGTATGTTTTCCGTTGCTTTCCATATTTCCCTGCTGAAAATAGGCCGGAAAGCGGTGCATATATTGATCATAAGGAAATATAGCCTCCGTTTCTGAACCAAAAAAATTGGTGTACCACAATCCTATTAAGGCCATCATCACAGGAATATTGTCTCCGAGATCTGTTGTTTTAAAATGATGATCGCTTGACTCAGCCCCTTTAAGTAATTGTTCAAAATGATCATATCCTATCGTGAGGGCTATGGAAAGTCCGATACTGCTCCAAAGGCTGTAACGGCCGCCAACCCAATCCCAGAAAACAAACATATTATCAGGATCAATTCCAAATTTCCTTACCCCATCTTCATTGGTTGAAAGTGCCACAAAATGTTTTGCTACCCATTTTTCGTCTTTTGCCGACTTTAGAAACCATTCACGTGCGGTTTGTGCATTGGTCATTGTTTCCTGTGTAGTGAAGGTTTTTGAGGCAATGGTAAAAAGCGTTTCCTCGGGGTCTAATTTTTTTAAAGTTTCCACAATCTGTGTTCCGTCCACATTTGAAACAAAATAAGCCTGAATTCCTTCAATCCAATAGGGTTTTAAGGCTTCTGTAACCATTACCGGCCCCAGATCACTTCCTCCAATACCGATATTGACAATATTCTTAATTTTTTTCCCGGAATAGCCCTTCCATTCACCACTATGAATTTTTTCACAAAAAGCCTTCATCTTCTGGCGTGTTTCGCGGATTTTAAGCATAATATCTTCTCCATCAATCATCACTGGCTCATCAGAAAAATTTCTCAGAGCCGTGTGCATTACAGCACGATTTTCTGTTCCATTGATCTTTTCTCCGTCAAAAATGGCTTCCATTGCATTTTTAACTTTGCAGTCTTCTGCCAATTGCAGCAGTTTTTCAAGAGTTTCATCAGTGGCAATATTTTTAGAATAATCGAAAAGGATATCATTAAATTCAATGGACATTTTTTCAAACCTTTTGGAGTCTTTTTTAAAAAGGTCTTTCATCTGAACGGATTCCATTTCCGAGTGATGAGCAATTAATGCTGCCCATGCTGGTGTTTGTATAGGATTTATTGTAGGAAACATTTTTTTATTTTTAAATATTTAATAATTTATTTTCAGAAATAATGATGATCAGTCCTGATTTTCTACAATTTTTGAGGCTGCAGAAGAATCTAGAAACCACTGTACTTTATTTTTATCTGACTTAATAAGGCGGGCAGGATATTCATCTATTGAGCCCGAACGGTCTTCCAGTATATGAACTACAGCTTCAGATTTTCCTTCTCCGAAAACTAAAAATGCGATCTGCTCCGCCTGGTTGATCAGAGGAGCGGTCATAGTTATACGAAACATGTCAACCTCATCTACAAAAATTGATTTTACAGTAGCTTCAGTTTCTTTCAATACTGACGTATAGGGGAATAGTGATGCTGTATGTGAATTGTCACCAAGACCTAAAAGAATGAAATCAAATACAATCGGTTTTTTATCAAAATGTACTTTTATGGATTCCATATACCTTTCTGCTGCTGCCTCAGGCCCATGTGATGTATCTACTTTGAAAATATGAGATGTATTGATTCCTAAAGGATCAAATAAAGCTTCCTGAACCATTCTGGAGTTTCTGTCGGGGTCATTTTCAGGGAGGAAACGTTCATCCCCAAAAAAGAAAAAGGTCTTCTCCCAATCAATCTTATCTTTAAACTTTTCGGATGCCAGCAGCTCATATAATTTCTTAGGTGAACTTCCGCCGGAAAGCACAAAGTTAAACTGTCCATGGCTCCTCACTGCTTTTTGTGAGGCCTCACAAATGGTTTCTGCCAAAGCGTTTATTAATTCTTCAGCATCCCCGAATATTTTTAAATCATTCATCAGCTATTCTTATTTTTTTTGAGGTAAATTGATCCAGTGAAAGCCATCTTTAGCAATGAGTGCTTCTGCATTTTCAGGGCCCCAGGAATTTGCAGGATAATTCGGGAAGTTTGTCATTTTATTGCTTTCCCAATAATCAAGAATGGGCATTACTACTTTCCATGCTTCTTCTACCTGGTCTGCACGCATAAACAGAGTCTGATCTCCTGAAATAACATCCAGTAAAAGCGTTTCATAAGCCTCCGGTGAATCTATTTTTGTTTTTCCTGAATAATCAAATATCATATCCACGGTATTCAGGGTCATTTCAAGACCGGGAGTTTTGCTTTCGAGCTGAAATCTGATCGCCATATCGGGCTGAATGCTGATGATAAGTCTGTTTGGTTTAGGAAGGTTCCTTTCACCATTATTAAATATATTATGAGGAACTTCCCTGAATTGTATGATAATATGCGAAGCCGATTTAAAAAGTCTTTTCCCTGTGCGCAAATAAAACGGTACTCCCTGCCAGCGCCAGTTATCTACATAAAACTTCATTGCTGCGTAGGTTTCAGTATTGGAATCTGCATCTACATCCACTTCTTCACGGTAACCCGAAACTTCTTTCCCTTCTACCCAGCCAGGACCATACTGCCCTCTGACTGCAATGGTATCAATCATTCCGGGAACAACTTTCCTCATGGCCTTCAATACCTCAACTTTGCGGTCCCGTACAAGGTCGGCATCAAAACTCACAGGCGGTTCCATGGCAATGATACAAAGTAACTGAAGTAAATGGTTCTGAATCATATCCCTCAAAATTCCGGCATTATCAAAATAGCTTCCTCTATCTTCCACACCTATCTGTTCGGTAACCGAAATCTGAACGTGTTCGATATGGGTACGGTTCCACAGAGGCTCCATAATTGTATTGGCAAAACGAAAAGCCATAACATTCTGAACGACTTCTTTTCCTAAATAATGGTCTATTCTGTAAATCTGTTTTTCGTCAAAAATTGTCAGTAATTTCGTGTTTAAAGCTTTTGCAGATTCCAGATCCCTGCCAAATGGCTTCTCAATGATAATGCGTGTGGTTTCTTTATTATTCTCCAGTTTACTTTTTGAGATATTCTCTGCGATAGTACAGAAAAGGTCCGGTGAAACTGCACAGTAATAGAGGATCGAAGGATCCTGATTCCATTCTTCTTTCAGCTTATTTATTTTTGAGTCGAATTCATCGTAAGAAGCGACATCTTTTATATTGGCTGCCTGATAAGAGATATTGGAGGAAAATTTAGCCCAATCTTCTTTTTTGGCTTTGCCGGTTCTGGAAAATTCATTGATTCCTGTTAATAGGGAATCCCTGTACTGCTCATCACTGAATTCCGTTCTTGAAGTGCCTATGATGGCAAACTTTTCAGGAAGCCTTTTCTCAAGGAACAGGTTGTACAATGCCGGAATGATTTTCCGTTTGGTTAAATCTCCGTTCCCCCCAAAAATAATTAAAACTGTGGGATTTACTTTTGTATCTGATGTATTTGGCATTATTTATTTTTTTAAGCTTAGATTAAAAAACAGATTAATTTTTAACATTCTCTTTCATCCATTGGGTATGAAATACACCTTCTTTGGCTTTAAGTTCATAGGTATGTGAACCAAAATAATCCCGCTGTGCCTGAATAAGGTTTGTCGGCATATTTTCATTGCGGAAATCATCGAAATACGTTAATGCTGCCGAAAATGCAGGTGTTGAAATACCATGAATTGCCGCATCTGAAACCACAGTACGGATATCTTTAATACTCTTAGTAAGGTTTGCTGCAATATTCTCATCTAAAAGTAAATGCTGCAGCTTAGGATTTTTGTTAAAAGCAGCGTAAATATCTTCTAAAAATTCTGATCGGATGATACATCCTCCACGCCATATTTTTGCAATAAGATCTAAGTTCAGATTATATTTGAATTCTTCATTCGCCTGATAGAGCATATGCATTCCCTGAGCATAGGCAGAAACCATTGCAAAATAGAAAGCCTCTTCAAGTTGATCACAATATTCACTCTCATTTTTTGCATAATGCATTTCAGTCAGGTCAGGATATATTTTCGAAGCCTGAACCCTCAGATTCTTCAAAGAAGAAAGATCACGCATGGAAACAGCAATGTCAATAACCGGGGTTGGCAAATGTAAATCCATTGCGGCCTGTGAAGTCCATTTACCCGTTCCTTTTGCTTTAGCCTCATCTCTGATATCATCCAGCAAAAGATGGTCTTCACCTTCATTTTTATACGTGAAAATATCCCGGGTAATCTCTAATAAATAAGACTTCAATTTCCCTTCATTCCACTTTTTGTATACTTCATAGATTTTATCATTATCCATGTTAAGACCTTTTTTCATGATCTCATAGGACTCAGAAATCAGTTGCATGATGGCATACTCAATACCATTATGCACCATTTTTACAAAATGACCAGCAGAGCGTTCTCCCATAAAACCAACGGTAGGCTCACCGTCCACATGTGCTGCAATTTTCTCCAGAACAGGTTTCAGAACCTCATAGGCTTCTTTATCACCACCAGGCATCATACTGGGACCTCTTCGTGCGCCTTCTTCACCACCGGAAACACCCATTCCCACAAAATGCAGTCCCTTGCCTTCCAGTTCTTTATATCTTCGTTCGGTATCTGTATAGTGTGAGTTTCCGCCATCTATAATAATATCTCCTTTGTCCAAAACAGTTAATAGCTCCGCTATCACACTGTCTACAATTTCACCGGCAGGAACCAGCATCATTACAACTTTGGGACTTTTAAGACTGTCTGTAAAGTCCTTCAGATCTGAAAATCCATGAATATTATCACGATTCAACTGATTAAGAGCATTTACTTTTTCGGCACTGTTATCGTATCCGGCACAGTCATAACCTTGGTCTGCAATATTTTGTAATAGATTGGAACCCATTGTTCCCAAACCTATCATTCCGAATGCGGATTGATTTTTATTTTCTTGTTTCATGTTATTATTATCTTATAAAATTTTCTAGAATATTTTTAGTTGTTTCAAAATTTTCGTGCAATATACTTGTCATTCCGAGGTTTTTTGCGGCATTAACCAACATAGGCCTGTCATCAAAATAAATACATTCATCAGGTTTAACCTGTGTGATGTCCATTGCCATTTTAAAAATTCGCGGATCAGGTTTGCGTGCCCCTACATAACAGGAGGAGAAAAAACCATCAAACACCTCATGCAGTTGAAAGGTCTTAATCCGGTATTCATTAAGATCGAGATTTTCATTACTCACTGCAAACACAGGAAGATCTGTTTGTATTTTCCATTTTTTCAGCCATTCTAACATTTGCGGCAGCTCTGTTGACTGAGCAAACATAAATTCTATGAATTCCTCTTTGGTAAAATCACGGGGTGAATAAAACAAAATGGTGTTCAGGTACTGATCCAGTGAAACGCTTCCTATCTCAAAAACATTATAGATGAAGTTGTGCAGGATATTCATTTCCTGAAAATCAAAATTAAAAACCTTCGCTGCCTTTTCACGGGATTGATAATCCCAGCCATTGGTAAGCAATACTCCTCCGATATCCATGAAGACTGCTTTTACTTTCGAAACATTCAATTCACTCATTTTTAGCCTTTTTTACGTTTTTGATCACTAATACTTTTAAGTAATTTTTCGTAGGCCTGGTTAAATTTTTCTATGCCTTCATCTTCAAGCTTCCTGGTTATTTTATCAATATCAATCCCTTTAGCTTTAAGTTCTTCCATTGTTTTCACAGCGTCATCCACATGAGCAGTCAAAGTTTCAGCTGCTATTCCATGATCGCGAAAGGCATCAATGGTTTCTATAGGAAGTGTATTGACCGTATCTTTTCCAATAATACTTTCTACATAAATGACATCACTGTATGCAGGATCCTTCGTTCCGGTACTTGCATAGAGCACCCTTTGTTTCTGCGCACCCTTTTCTTCCAGTTTTTTAAAACGTTCTCCGGAAATCATTTCGAGATAGATCTGATATGCTTTTTTTGCCGAAGCGATGGCTACTTTTCCTTTCAGGTCTGATGCTCCTTTTTCTTCAAGCATAGGGTCGACCATCACATCAATACGGCTGAGAAAGAAACTGGCCACGGAAGAAACATTCTCTATGGAGTGTCCTTCTTTAAGCCTGTCTTCAAGCCCGCCCATGAAAGCTTCTGTTACTTCCTTATAACGGGGAAGCCCGAAAAGCAGTGTTATATTAATATTAATACCTTCACGCAGACATTCACGGATGGCAATAAGGCCTTCTGCAGTTCCTGGAATTTTAATCATTACATTTTTACGGTCTACCCTTTTCCACAGTTCCCTTGCCTGCTCGATGGTTCCGTCCGTATCACGGGCCAGAAAAGGGGAAACTTCCAGGCTTACAAAACCGTCCGTACCATTGGTTCTGTCATATACCGGTTTAAAGATATCTGCAGCTCTCTGAATATCGGCAATTGCCAGATCAAAAAAAATAGCGGCATTATCTTCTTCTGTCTCTGAAAACTTTATGATATCTTCATCATAGTCTGAACTTCCGCTGATGGCCTTCTCAAAGATGGAAGGATTAGATGTCAGACCACGCAGGTCATCGTTATCAATCAGGTTTTGCAGTTTGCCTGAGTTCATCATTTCACGATCAAGCAGATCGAGCCATATACTCTGACCTAATTCACGTATTTTATTTAATGGATTCATTTTTTTTGTTTTAAAGATTAATAGATTAAAAAACCTTTCCTTATGGATGGTTTTCCAAATTCTGAATTTTTTTCAGGCGCCGAAGATGTCTTTCTGCACCAATAAATTTGGCATTCAAAAATGCCAAGACTAACTCTTCTGCACTGGCATAACCTGTTACACGTCCGCCAAGACAGATTAAATTCATATCATCATCTTCAACTCCCTGGTGTGCCGAGAAATAATCTGTAATTAAGGCAGCCCGGATACCTGAAATTTTATTGGCCGCAACACAGGCTCCCACGCCACTGCCGCAAATAGCAATACCGCGAAAAACTTCTCCGGCAGCCACTGCTTTTGCAAGGGGAATCACATAATCCGGAAAATCATCGGTATTATTTAGCTCTGTGGCTCCGAAATCTAACGGTTCGAACTTGTTTTCAGTTAAAAAAGATTTTAAGCTTTCTTTCAGTTCAAAACCGCCGTGATCGGCGCAGATTCCTATTTTTCTTATTACTGTTGACATTCCTTTTTCTATTTAATTGAGAAATGATTTTTTTAACTGGAAAGGGAGTGTGCCAGGTTCGACAAAAAACTTATCTGTCTTTCGAATACAAAGAAGTCGCCCTCTTCACGACATTTTCAACGGTAAATCCGTATTCTTTCATTACTTCTTCTGCCGGTGCTGATTCTCCGAATTTATCAATTCCGATCACCTCGCCATCATCAGTTGTGTATTTCATCCAGCCGACTGGTGAACCTGCTTCTACGGCTAATCTCCTGCGAATATTTTTTGGAAAAACCTCTTCTTTATAAGCTGCAGACTGTTTATCAAATAAATTCCAGCATGGCATACTTACCACACGGGCTTTTATATTATTTTTCTTCAGCTCCTCCTGTGCTTCCAAAATTAAATGAACTTCTGACCCGGTAGCCATAAGAATAATATCCGGTTCACCCTCTGAATCTGAAAGAATGTAAGCTCCTTTTTCAAGGTTTTTTGCACTGGTATATTTTTTTTGGTCAATAACCGGAATTTCCTGTCGTGTCAGGGCAAGTGCAACAGGACCGTCTTTATGTTCGATAGCAACTCTCCAGGCCTGTGCCGTTTCATTGGCATCAGCCGGCCTGATTACGGTCATATTGGGTACTGTACGCAATCCGATCAGCTGTTCTACAGGCTGATGGGTTGTTCCGTCTTCACCTAGCGCGATACTGTCATGGGTGAAAACCATAATCTGACGTATTTTCATGATGGCTGCCAACCTTAGCGGCGGGCGCATATAATCTGAAAATATTAAAAATGTTGCTCCATATGGAATTAAGTAATTACTGAGAGCCATTCCGTTGAGTACAGAGCCCATGGCATGCTCACGGATTCCAAAATGGAAATTACGCCCATCCCTCTGCTTTGCTGAAAAGGACTGATAAGCCTTTAGAACGGTATCGGTAGAAGGCGAAAGATCCGCTGAACCGCCAATCAGCTGAGGTAAATATTCTGAAATGGCATTCAGTGTCTGACCTGAAGCCTTGCGGGTCGCGACGGCCGCACCAGATTCAAATACAGGAAGTTTATCTTCCCAGCCTTCGGGCAGTTTTCCTGAAATGACAGACTCGTATTCTCTGGCAAGATCCGGATGTCTGTTCTTATAGCGCTCATACAGTTCATTCCATTCAGCTTCATGTTTAGCGGATTTTTTCGCTGCTTTATGATAAAAATCTAAAACATCATCCGGAACAACGAAATTTTTGTCAGGATCAAATCCGAAATTTTCTTTAACCAAACGCACTTCATCTTTTCCTAAAGGTGACCCGTGTGCAGCAGCAGAATCATGTTTGTTAGGACTTCCATAGCCAATATGGCTGCGGACTTTTATCAGTGACGGGCGGCCGGTTTCCATCTGAGCATTCTTAACCGCATTGGACAATGCCTCAAGGTCATTGATATCCGGTAAATTTTGCACATGCCATCCATAAGCTTCAAATCTTTTGGATACGTCTTCATCAAAAGCAAGATCAGTATCTCCCTCAATAGTAATATGGTTGCTGTCATAAAAATAAATAATATTTCCCAGTCCAAGATGGCCTGCAAGCGATGCTGCTTCAGCAGACACACCTTCCATAAGATCACCATCACTGCAAATTGCATAAATCCTATAGTCGAAAATATTAAAATCCGCACGGTTATAACGTTCTGCCATATATTGCTGGGCGATGGCCATTCCTACTCCATTGGCAAACCCCTGTCCCAGCGGGCCTGTAGTCACTTCGATTCCGGGAGTAAGCCTATATTCAGGATGACCAGCCGTGATGCTGTGTAACTGTCTGAAGTTTTCAATATCATTAAGGGTGATTTTATAGCCCGTTAAATACAAATAGCTATACTGAAGCATACATGCATGGCCGCAGGAAAGAATAAACCTGTCACGATTCGCCCATTCCGGGTTTTGAGGATTGTAACGCATAACTTCCGACCACAGTACATGGCCTAATGGCGCTAAGGCCATAGGAGTTCCCGGGTGTCCGGAATTTGCTTTTTGTACAGCATCGGCCGATAAAACTCTTACCGTATCAATACTTTTTTGAATTAAATTTTTAATTTCCATTGTTCTATTTTATGATTTAGCTGTTTCTGTAACTGACTCTTTTCTACTTACGAAGTCCAAGATTGAACCATTAGATCCGCCATAACTTACCTCATTAAAAGTCCATCTGATAAATGTTTTTAACTTGTTTAGAAAAGTTGTTTTAGTAATTTTAATGCTATTTCATTCTACATCAAAACTGTGACCATTTTAAAAATAAGAACCGTTATTGAATTAGAAATTAACAGAATTATAATACAATTTACCTAAAATAAATTTAACCCGCATTCAAAATATGATTAGCTTTCTGAATTATACGGAACAATAGACTGACTAATGGGCCAGGATTTAAGAATATTTAATTAAAAAAGAAAATATCCTGAGCAAAAGCGGCTTAAATAACCTTTAATAAAAATTAACACCTGGTAATCAAAATGTTATATACAATTTTATTATTTTTTATTTTTTTTTAATAGCGGTGATTTTGCAGCACACTTTATGGAATATGCACATTTAAGACCTGTACCGATGGAATACAATTATTAAATCGTATATTTTGTCATGCTCTAAAGATCAGAAAGGTGGGTTAACTTAATTGTTTCTCAGCTTAGAAGAATACAATCATTATTTCCTATTCTTTGAATCATTTCCTCATTAGAAACGGGTGTATTGTTAAATATAGAGAGGGAAGATTTAGATAATTCTGATATTCTCTGTACAATAGGCTCCTGAATTCCACAATCGTCTATAATTGTAATTTGGTTAAACTTCATTCGTGAAATATAACGAAATAATAGGCCAATCAAATCTTACCTTGCCAGGTAAATGCTCTTCTCCCGCTGGCGAAAGCTCCGTGCTCGTGACTTTTCTGATTCATAAAATTAAATCTATTTCTATTAATTTCAGACAATGATTATTTGGGGATGATTTGCGTAAATTATTCTCTTTCTATTGCTGCAAATCTTTGATAATATAAGTATACCACAAAAACATAATAGTGGGTTCGTGCATTGGTAGTATTGCAACCTCTTCCCGCCATACAGTTTATTTTAATATCTTAGTACAAAATTTGAAAACTTCTTGAAGCATCAATATTCCATCATTAAAATCCAGTTAATATGAGCTATTTAAAAAGAATAATATTAATTATATGCTTTGCTGCAGGTTTCTGCCATGCCCAGCAGAAGAATAGTGATGGGAATTATAGTTTTAGCGGTTTTATTAACAAGAAAATCCCTGTAGAGCTCACAATAAGCATTTCAAAGAATGTTGTTTTAGGGAATATCAGATACTTAAACACTAAAGAAAAAAAGGCCATTAAAATCATTGGAGTACTGCGTTCTGAAAATCAATATCTTCTGAATGAATTTGAAAACAATGGGAATATTAGCGGAAATATTGATGCAGTATTAAAAAATGGTAAATTAGAAGGAACCTGGGCTTCCACAAAGTCCAACGCTGTTTATGCTATGGCGCTTAACATCCAGGCTAAAGCTAATCCGAAGCCGGAAATATTTTCACCCGGTCCTTCTTATAATTTTGCAGGAACCTATACTTATCAATATGGAGAGAAAGGATATCAGGGAAGTATCGATATTAAAAAGATAAAAGACCATACGTATTCATATAACATTGGTTCTGTGACCTCTGCTCCCGGCAGAAATATTGCAGATGCATCAGGAAAGGGGATCATAAAAAATAATCAGTTTGTTATTGAGGTTACTAAATCCTGTTCATTTCCTGTTACATTTTATAATGGATTTTTAATGATTACAAAAGCCGGATCCGGGGATTTGGGTGACTGTGAATTTGGATTTAATGCAAGTTTAGATGGTACTTACCTCAAAGTGAAATAGCTATAAATTTGTTTAGCTTATTTGGATAGAAGTATGCCGCTTACGCAAACATAAATAATGGAATGCAAATATTGATTTGCTGTAGTTCGGTGAATAATCCTATTTTTGTATGAAATTACATTAAAATCATGCAGCTTCATACGGAAAGATTAGTTTTACGTGATATTACCTCCAGTGATAAGCAGGCTCTATTTGACTATCGTTCGGATGGCCAGGCCAATAAATTCCAAAGCTGGATTCCTGAAACTTTGGAAGATGTGGAACGATTTATTGAAAAAAGCACAAAGGAATTTAATCAGCCGGAAAGCTGGTATCAGCTTTTGATCACCCATAAAGATACCCAAGCAGTGATCGGAGATATCGGGATTCACTTTTTTGGAATTGAAAATTTACAGGTAGAATTGGGCATTACATTAAATAAATCCTTTCAGGGTAAAGGGTATGCTTCTGAAGCTTTAGCAGGTATTATTGATTTTCTTTTTAATGATTTAGAGAAACACAGAATTATGACTTCCATTGATCCTGACAATACTGATTCTATTAAGTTAATGGAAAGAATCGGTTTAAGAAAGGAAGGCCACTTTGTGAAAAGCCTGTTCTGGAAAAACAATTGGGTAGATGATGTTATTTATGCAGTTCTTCAGGAAGAATGGAATACAAATAAGAAAACTGATTGATTAGCACTTTTTTAATACGATCACGATCTCCTATTCTTTGAATGATTTCTTTACTACCTATTTTTTCAATACAATTCCCGGTTGCGGAGTCAGCTTTATTCGTTAATAATCGATCAAAAAAAAGCAGATAACATAGATGCCATCTGCTTTTTTTAACATTGAGAAAGTTCTGAGGCTTTCTACTTAATTTATGCTAGTCGCACATTAACTGCGTTAATGCCTTTTTTACCGTTTTCTAAATCAAATGTTACAGTGTCGTTTTCACGAATCTCATTAATTAAACCTGATGTATGTACGAAAACATCCTGACCTCCGTTTGATGGTGTAATAAAACCAAAACCTTTGGCGTCATTAAAGAATTTTACTGTTCCTTGTTGCATTGTATTATATTATAAAATTATGTATTTATTAAAACTTGTAGGCACTTGCCATTGCTTCATGATACTGATATCATTAAGCAATTAATCGATCTGTAAACAAAAAATGAAGTTGGTATTTTAGCGTCTTGAAAATATTCAATTTGAAAAAAAGGAACTTTACCTTATATATTGATGACAAAAATAGCGGCTGAAAAAGCGAAGACTGAGAAGAAAGAGTAAACTCAAAAGTTTCAGAAGAAGCATCGGCAGGAGCCTGATTATTTTACAAATGTAAGTATAATTTATTGAAAAACAAAATCTTTCGCAAATTTTATTTCTTGTTACCAGATATATTAACGATGCAGCAGTTCAATTTAATAAATTTTAAAGAACTATAGATCATATTGTAAGCTTCCGTTTTTCTAATCAATACTTATTCGAAAAGGGGCATAAGGTCTGGCATACCAAGTTGCCGTCTCTGGTTTGTCCAGCTGTTTTTCGGCAGCTTCTTTTTTTATTCTGTTCCCTGCAAGGTTAACTTCACGAAGCTTTGGGAGTTTGTTCAATATACTGATATCAGAGATTTGGTTGTAATATAGATTCAGGCGTTCCAGATTCTTTAGATTTTCCAAACCGTCTATGTTTTTGATTTGGTTTTCCTCCAGATTTAAGATTTTTAAACTGATAAGATTATCCAGCTTAGATACAATGGAAAGTTCACAATTACTTAGATCTAATTCTTCAAGACGGGAAAGGTTTTCTAAAGATATAATACTGTCAAAATCGCTTCCTGAAAGCACAAGTATTTTTAATTTTTCAAGGCCGGTGATTTCTATTTTCTGCTTTTCTGACGTCCTTAGGGCAAGTTTTTTAAGATTGGGAAATTTATCATGTATATTTATTTCACAGTATTCTCCCCTGCTATATAAGTCAAGTACTTTAAGCTGCTCTAACTGCGGAAGCTTATCAATTGTATTTACCTCTATGATTAACTTTTTAAGTAATGGCAAAACTGCTAAATTTTCGAGATCACCATCATCATGTAGAACAAGCATTTTTAAAGATTTTAAATGACCGGTTCCTTTAAAATAAAAATCACCATTGGTATATAGCTGTAATTTTTCCACATTTTTCAGATGTTGCAAATCCAGAATAATGGGCTCGGCAATTTTCGACTCCTGTTCTTCAATATAAATCTTCAGTTCCAGATCTTTAAGGGATCTCATAGATAGGATCTCCTGTGCAAATTCTACAGATTCTGCCTTGATAACAAGTTTTTCTAATGCAGTAAAATATTTTATCTGATCAATTTTCACAATAGCTTCAGTATCCAGAAGAATGATTTTTTTAAGACTCCCTTTCAGAGATAAAAGTTTTTCAATATCCAGGTAATCTCGACCTTCAAAACGATCAACTGAAAAACTTATATAGTCCAATTTTGTAAAATATCTGAAAAACTCCTGATTTTTGATCTCAGTTGCGTTAAAATCAATTCTTTGAATTTTGGGTGCAATTAATGAATAATCATCCAGATCTATGGAACATTTCTTAAAACATAGTTCATTTAATCTCGAAAAATACTTTATCAGGGGTGTATTGATAAGTGTACAGCCTTCTACTGTTAAACATCGAACGTATGGAGCGATTGACAGGAGAAGTTCTGTATTAAAATTAGGTATTATCGAATCTTTATCCCAATCATAAGAAGATATTCCTGATTCAATGATACATTCCTGTAATTCAAATGGTTTTACATTACTATCCGGAATACTCAGATCATTAATTTTTATACCAGGATATAAGTAAAGGCTTTTTAAATCTGGAAAATGGTAAATACTTTTTAAACTCTCTATTTCACAATCGTATAACTTTAAAGCACTTACGCCATTCGAAATTGACGTAAATAAATCGAAGTCCTTCAATTTCATATTCCCAAATGTTAAAAAAGTGAATATTTCGTGGGACTCTCGTTCGTATTTAATGTCGTTTGCTGACTCAATGAAATTGGTATCATCTATGTTCAGGCTATATAATGTAGGGAAAAGATTTAACTCATAAATATTGCATACCGTGCATTTAGTGAATGTAACATCATGAAGATGATTAGAAACAGGTAAGAAAAAACCCGGGTGTGGAACCTTCATGTCTTCCAAATCTATACTTCGAAAATTACCGGGAGTTGTCTCGGTTTTAGGTATGTCCGGATCAAAAGTTCCTTCAATGGAAATTGAACATTTCTTCAGAATGAGAGTTTGCAGCTTCTTCATGAGATGCAAGCCGTTGGCATCAGTAATTGAGCATTCTATTAATGTTAATCTTTCAAGTGTTTCGAAAACAGGTTCAAGAGCAGAGAAATTTTCAAAATGTATGTTTGAAAGAGATAGATAACTTGACCTGCCAGAAATATAAAAAGAGTTTTCACTTTTTTTATCTTCTTTTTGTAATTTGATATTGAGAGCATTCTCCAGTCTGTTGATAATGGTATTAGTATCACTCATATTTTTTAAAATAAAACTAACAATAGATGAGTTTAAAATAATTTTTCAGTTGTCTTTCGGAATATACCTGCTATAAAATTCTCCAGTCCCTCTTGCATCAAGTCTTCCAACAATTACTTCAATTGAACTTTTTGACAATTCAATATTCGGTCTTAATTCATAATGCTCTCTTGATCCACTTGGTAAAAAATTGTTATCTATCTTTTCCTGATCCAGTTCTGCTAATTTCATTAATAATTGAGCAAGCGATTTTAATCCTTCAGAATTTCCGTGTATTAATATTTGATCCTTATCATCAGAAAAGAATACATCCAAATGACCTTCTATTTCTTTTCCTTTTATCTGTTTACAGTCCATTGTCATCAATTTTGTAGTTCTAAAAAATCATACATAAACCCAAGATATACACATTGTGCCGGTATGAACTATTTATAAAGACGCTAATAGGATTTTTTTATTTCACTTCATTTTCAAATTCTAAAAAATCTTCATGAAGCCCCTGGATCATCTGTCCTGTAGCTTCAAAATTTTCATCGGTCTTCATCAGTGTCCAGCTTATTTTATCCCGCTCAGCTTCCTGGTTTCCTTCATCTAAGAGCCCAATGACATTGTAAATAATACCTTTAGAGTAAGAGGTTAGAAGACTCAATAATTTTTCCTCTCCAACGATGTCTTTTATAGCGTTATACTTTTCCTCTACGTCATCATCAAAGTCAGAGGCCATAGCGATATTGTCGTCTGTAGATTTTGCGATGTCGAACAGAGACTTAAGGATGAGAAACCTGGCAAACTGTGGTATTCCTTCTGTAACTTCGCTGGAAGCCCAACTGGACGGATTTTTGGCACCCGCATTGCTCAGTCTCATGACTAAGCTTTCATATTCTTCTTTTTGCAGGTCTGTGAATGTAGATTTCATAGGTTCTTTATATTTTTTGTCAGCAGCATCATGCCGGCTGCATTTTATTCTTTAATTAAGTACAACCAAAATGGGTATAACGTTTTGACACTTAGAGAGGGCAGCCATTCCGAATCCTAAACGTTCTACTAAAATACAAATATCTGCCGAAGCACAAACAGAGAATTATATACTTTCTTTCTGCTGTTGCCAACCCCTTGTTAGTAGTAGGTAATTATTTTTCATTAAGAATTTGTTGTAATATTAATGCTGTTGCTTTGGCATCATCTAATGCCCTATGAAATTTAAAGTCCTCTTTCACATTCATTTTTTCTAAAACTCGTTCTAATGAAATTCCGGATGTAGAGATGTTTTTTTTGGCCAGCCAATAAACACCCAGTGCTCTGATGTCAAAACCTCCTCCAACAAAATATTTATTGTAATCAAATCCAAATTCCGTAAATTCTTTCCTCAAAAGCGGTAAGTCGTAGTACAATCCCCAACCCGCTAAAGTTGATTTATTTTTTTCTCCGTACCAATCTAAAAACAGAAGAATAGCTTCATCGAAATACTTTTCATTTTCAACCATTTCATTTGTAATGTTTGTAATGTCCGTGATCTCAGGTAAAATTGGAAAATGTTTTGGTTTTATTAAAATTGAGAATTCACTTTTTATTTCAAAATTTTTCCTGTCTAATTTTACAGCCCCTATTTCTATTATATTAGTTTCATTTATTTCATTTTTCCCAAAAGTTTTGCAACTTCCTTCTAAATCATAAATGACTAAATCACTTGAAAATTTCATATAATTTTTTTTAATAAATCTACCTTAGTGGCCTATGACATTTTATGCAGTACAATTCATCCTGTTGAATCGGATCTGTCACAAATATTTCACTTACATGCTATCTAAGGATTTCTCAAAGATATGTTCTTAGTACGCAATCTATTGGCGTACTTTTTAAATAATCTTCATTCAGGTCCTCTTCGTTCAAATTGGTTGAAAATAACTGAAATAGGAAATAAGAAGCGTTCCATAACCATTGCCACAAAAATCAAAGTATAGCATGAATTCGGTATTTATTCTATGAAGTCATTTAAACTTATATATAAAAAAGGGTTAACTATTTTTTACAATCTGATATTCAGAAAATTAAGATCACTGCAATAATTGATGATTGACATACCAAAAAACCTGCTTTAATCTTATCATAAACTGAACAGGTTAAATTTTAGAAATTATATTGAGCTATCGCTATCTAAATCTCAGATTTAGAGAAATAATATCGGAACTCATTCCTACAGATTTGGTGTAATGTCCGTATCTTATCTCCAGCATATTCATGCGTTCTATTCCAGACAACCCATTTTTAGGACTGAGACGGATACCTGCTCCGTAAAAATTACGGTTAAAGGTCGACAGATCGTAATTACTTGTATAATAATCATCAAAAGCAGTATGTTGCTCATAAGGAGCAAAATATTTAGTTCCTTTCTGAGAATAATATCTATAGAACGGACTTATTGAAACAAAAGGAGATATTTTTACAGAAGCTTCAATACTGAGGGTATTTGATCTTATCCCCCAACTGTCTGTATAAAACCTGTAATTAGTCCCACTCCCAAAGGAAGTTTAAATCTTTTATCAGGGAAAGCCTCCTGATGCACGAAACCATCTGTAAAATAAACTCTGTGGAACGGCAAACTCAAAAATCCTGTCTGCTGGACAGCATCGGTCATAAATTCAACCTGAAAATTCTGATTGATAATCTGAGAATAGGCTAAGAACAAAGCAAAGGTATGTCTTCCGCTTGTTGAATTTCCGGTACGCAGTTTCTAGGGGGGGGTATCAGTTTTACCTGGTCAAGATAGGTCTGAAACTTTGCTGTAAACTCTCCCATCCTGTTGGCTGTTTTCTGTGCAAAACCAATATTCGCCCCGTAATACTGATAATCAAATTCAGTAGAAAATGATATTCCACCAAAAAGTGGACTTCCTTTATTTTCATTCTCACGGCTCCATTGAAACGCAGGATATATTCTGGTATCTGCATGAGAGGCTGAAGAATTCGCTTTAAGATCAATCATATCAGAAGAAGCTGAGGTATAATGATCGACTCCTACACTCAGATTTAATTTATTTTTTCTCTGCTTGCTATCATATTGTACCATCGTAACATCGATCATATTGGAAAGATCTGTAAGCTTTTCCGATCCTACTCCTCCGGTAACAGCAGAATTATTCCCATCCTGATGGTAATAACTTGATACCAGATTGGCTTCTTCAAAACTTAACTTTTTGGAGTTTGCTGTGTTTGAGTTTTCCTGAGCCTTTAAGCTTATGAACCCCAAAAGGCCCATATACTCATTACAATTTTTTTCATGTCTGATTCTTTAAATTTTAAAAATTGTAACGATTCTCTAATTACAACCACAGCCACCTCCTACTTTTCCGGAGTTAGCTCCCGAGGAACCTTCTCTGTAGGATTGGAAATTAAGCTCAGTCTTCTCTATAGTTCTGTTTCCCAATGCCATTTCCGCATCATTAAGTTTTGCCTTATCATACTCTTTTAAAGCAGTACAGGAGTGGATAAGGATAATGGTAACAGCCAGTAAGCATGTCCATATTTTTTTTTTTTATTTTTCATTGTAAATTAATGTTTTGAGATGAATAGACTGTATTGTCATCATCTATAATAATACATTCCAGATGGTGAATCTGATTCACCAGATTCAAAGCTGCTTTTACTCCCATAATGCCCACGGGAGTTGTCATAGCATCCGCAATTTCTGCATTTGGGCAGAAGACGGTTACGCTTTTAATTCCTGATACAGGCATTCCGGTTTTAGGATTAATGGTATGAGAATATTTTTACCGTTGATAACGACAAATTTTTCATAATTTCCTGAGGTTGCCACTGCCATATCGGTGATATTCATATATGAAAATGGCTGTTTTGCGTGGTCCGGATCTGCAATGCCTACAGTCCATGGCTTTCCGTTACTCTGCACTCCCCAGGTGGCGAGATCTCCCGAAGCATTTACAATTCCTGATTTAACGCCTCTTTTGATAAGTAATCTTTTAGCCATTTCAGCAGCATATCCTTTTCCGATTCCACCGAAGCCAATCCTCATCCCTTTTTTCCTGAGAAAAACAGTACATTCTTCAGGGTTTAGAAGAATATTCTGATAATTGACAAGCTTTAAATGATTTTCTATAAGTTGTAGATCTGGAAGCCGTGTCATATCCCTGTCAAAATTCCAGAAACTTTTATCAATCCCACCATAGGAAATATCAAAATATCCATCAGTAATCCGGCTGATGCAAAGGCTTCTTTCAATGAGCTCAAACACTTCCTGATCCACTTTTACAGGATTTATTCCTGCATGATCATTGATCTGGCTGGTCTGACTATTTTCACTAAAAGTAGTTAGTAATTTTTCAATTCTCTGAATTTCTGTAACTGCAGCATCAATATGCTTATAAGCCCTGTCTTCATTTTCATCAACTACTGTTATTTCAAAAGCATTTCCCATCAGCCTATGAGGCTTTTTGAACTCTCTTAACGTCTTTTTTATTTTCTTTGCTGTTGCACATCCCTTATTTCTTTGCTGAAAGCGAGGGCATTTTCCGAAAGAAGACCTTCCCAGCTTTTCAGTATTTTTCCATTTTGATCAAGTAGTAAAGTATAAGGAAATAATCCTTTTGAATTATACTGATCGGCAAGGGCACTATTTTCCTTTTTCATTTCGGAAGAAAACTGTTTTTTTTTATTTCTGGGAAAATCAGCATTGATATAAACAATAATATTCACTGCTTTTTTCTTCAAAATAAATATGAAGTTCAGCAGAATGTTCTTCTGCTTTGAGGATATCAAAGTGTTCAACTAGAAATTCTGGAAGTAAAAATTTAAGAAGGTCGTAATCGCTTAGCATAAAGCAAAGATAATGCAACTAAACACCCCCCCCAGCTTTTGAGACTGATCCATAAGTTCTGGTATTCTGAATCACAGATCTATCTTCATCAACATCTTATATTGATAGTTTTAGAAGGAAACAGAATACCTGCCCAATCAAAAAATGATTGAGAAAAAAAGTTTAAGATTGATAAAACTTTGGGGGTTCCCAGATAGAATTTAAAATTTCGTTGTTATAAAGAACACTTTTGTAAAAGGTTTTCTTTATTTCTTTTAAGCTATAAGCCCTTTCCGTAAAATAAAGATCCAAAGATGGATTGATAGTAAAAGCCACTGAAAGAAGGCCTACCTGTGAAACAAAAGGCAATTTCTGATCTTTATCATAATCACTGTCTTTAACAGGATTATCATAATGTGTTTTCAGAAATGCAGTGAGAGACATTTCAGGGTTGAGTTCTTTATGTTCAATATAATGCTCAATCAGCAATGGCATTTTCAAAAGCTAATACAATTCGGTTGTAGAAACCAAATATAACGATAACAATAATATGGGAATCAGCTTTTTCACTGTATCAAAATTATGAAATCTTTCGTTAAGAATGATTTTAAATAACCTCTTTAAACATCTCATTCAATATTTTATTATGCTTGAGACTAACAAACCTGTATGTGTTTTCTTCTGATTACTTCTTATTCAGAACTAAGGCCCTTACCCTATTTTAGTTTATTTAGTTGCTTAATCTTTCCATTGAGTATCTGACACTTAATCTCAATAAAAAGTGTGATATGTGCAACAATTAATCAATCTTATGTAAAGCACTGATTAACAAATAAATGTAAATTTACATCATTGAAATAAAGAAATTTCAATGAGATGCCGTACTCATGAAAACTAATTCAGAATTACAGAAAGATGTTCAAAATGCCATTAGATGGGAACCTCTATTACGTTCAGCCGAAATTCGGGTTACCGCAAAAGATGGAGTTGTTTCTCTGACGGGTGTAGTTGACAGTTTTACAAAAAAGGCAGAAGCAGAAGCAGCTGTCAGGAAAATTACCGGCGTAAAAGCACTGGTAGAAAATATTGAGGTAAATCTTCCAAACTCATGGACAAAAAGTGATGCAGATATTGCCAATGAAGTATTGGCAGCATTAAAATCTAACTATAAAGTCCCTGATGACCAAGTAAGTGTAAAAGTAGAAGACGGGTGCGTCACTTTAGGAGGAGAGCTCAACTGGAATTATGAGAAAGAGGCTGCAAAAAATGCAATCACTTTTCTTCCCGGTATCAAGGTAATCACCAATAATATTACAATCAAATCAGAAATGCATGAGGAGATTGATAAAAAAGATATTGAAAACGCATTAAAAAGCAGCGTAATTGATGATCGTGATATCAGAGTATCTGTGTCAGGCAAGATAGTAACCTTAGAAGGAACTGTCAACTCCTGGTATGCCAAAGAAGAAGTCGGTCATATTGTATGGAAAGCTCCCGGAATCCTTGAAGTTAAAAACAATCTGGAAGTTGACTATGGATATGACTATTAAATAAAATTACAATGAAAAATACAGAATCAAACAGTAAAACAGAACAGGAAAGTATTCCTAAAGCTGAAAACAACAGAGGTATTGAAAACCACAAAAAAGCAGCCACTCATTTTGAAGCTGCAGCCAAAAGCCACCGTGAGGCAGCAAGACACCATGAAGATGGTAACCATGAAAAAGCAGCAAAAAGTACCGTTGAAGCGCACGGCCATGCCTCTCTTGGTAGAGATGCACAAAAAGAAGATGCTAAATACCACGCTTCCAATCTAAAATAATCAGCTATTCCTTAAAAGCACTTACTAAAAGGTGCTTTTAAGTTTATTCTTCACAATTTACAAAGCAATTTCTTATGAGCTAAATGATAGATCAGTATATAACACCTTAATTCATCGATTTTTACAACAGGGTTAAGAAAAATACATACTATCCAATAAGGTTTAAACATACAGAAATAAACTGTAAATACACATGGTGTAGGCCGTATATCAATATTTACAGTCCGAAAAAAAATCTAATTTCACTTTACAGAACAAAAAAATCCGGACACAGAAAGTCAACGGCTATTTCTCTATAAAACGGATCTGAATAAGTGAATGGTCCTATTCTTTTAATAACACTTAAATTTAAAATAATGAAAAATATAACAATTTTAACTGTTGCGGCAATAACGGCAATAATGTTTGGCTGTAACCAGACTTCCAAAAAAAAGGAGACCAATTCAAAGGCAGATTTTACAGAAGCAAAAAAAGAATCAAATGACGCAAGTGCTAATGAAAATAACATTTTAAAAGCAAAAACAACTGCAGAATGGAAGCAATTCAAAACTGAAGCTGATAATGAGATCGCAAAACTGGATCATGATCTTACAAAATTAGATATGGGTTTAAAAAAGATGAACACCAATGATAAGCAAAAATTTGATGGTGACTATAACCAGGCAAAGAAAGATATCATGGTACTTAAAGATAAACTCAACAAGAAGAATAGAGCTTTTGACAGCGATATGAAAAATTTTGGTAATAAAACATACGAAGAAAACAAAATATTTCAAAAAGATTTTAAAACCGAATTGACAAAAGTAGATCTATACCTCAAAAAACTAATCCAAGATGATAAGAAATAGAAACTTTCTATTGATAAGCCAGTATCATAAAATAAAAATACCTTGTTGGGACAATTATGTTTCAACTTAAAATCAGAAAAAATGAAAAATAAAATTTTAAAATTATTTGCAATTACCGTCATGTCCATTGTATTTACAACATCCATGTATGGTCAGAGAAATACAGAGACTGAAGATCAGGCAGTAACTCAGTCACGGATTCCTAATTTAGTAAGCCAAAACTTTGTTAATGAATATCCTACAGTGGTCAACGTTGAGTGGCGTGGTTATCCGAAACAGGTTTTTAATACTGAATGGTATGATTATAACCCGTCTAAGCAGTCGTTTAAACCTTCTGAATATTATGTTGCTGACTTTACAAATGCTGAAACTCACCTGAAAGCAATATATTCAAAGGACGGAAAGAAAATTTCGGTTCGGGAAATAATCAGTTCGGAGCTTCCTTATTCTATTTCATATGCTCTAAGAAATGGAGATTACAGTGACTGGAAAATTTCCAGAGAAAAAGAAATTATATATGGAGACTCTGCAATGAAGCCCATGAAAATATATAAAGTCAAGATAAAAAACGGAACTTCAGAACGGGACCTGTTCTATTCTGTAGACGGCGAACTGTTAAAAGACAAAGTGATTAAATAACCAAATCAATAAAATCTACTGATCAGCAATGCTTTTTAGTTGAATTTTGAAGCCAACTTCAATTTTAAAAATATGGAAAAGAAAAACATAAAAAAGAAACCCGAAGTCACCAAATTACTGAAAGACAAACTTTTGGAAGCGGTAAACAGGGTACTTACCAATAATCAGTCTGAACTGACCGATAAAATGGAAAAGATTGTAAGAAAATCGCTTAAACCTATTTCAAGAAAGGTAAAAAAACAATTAAAACGAGCCAGGAAACAAGCTGCTAAATAGCACTAAAACCTTATCTTTCTGAGAAGATCCAGGAGGGGCTATATTACTTAAAATCATTAAAATCCCAACATCCCAAAATTTTAATTACAACAATTATCAGTTCCAGAGAATGCACCTGGACGATCATTGGATGATTCTACTTTTTGGGATCTTTATTTTTTCATCGTTAGTATACTTTTTAAAATTTGTCCACGCAATAGTAAATAGAAATACTGAGCCCTTCAATATTAAATACTTTCTTTTAACAATCGGAATGTTAAATTAATTCTCTCTTTCATCGGTACACCGGATTTTGCTATCCTATGCTCCCAATGTTCCTGCAGATCTCCTTTCATAATGAGTAAAGTCCCATGCGGTAACGGCAGACTGTACTTACTTTGATGATGATCTTTTTTCCTGAAATCAAAATTTCTGGTTTGCCCCAGGCTGATAGAAGCAATTACCGGCCGTTTCCCATATCGGCTTTCTTTATCCCTATGCCAGGCTACAGAGTCATTCTGGTTACGATAAAGGTTTAATAAAACACCATTAAACCGGCAGTCAAATTCTTTTTCAATTCTTTCTTTTATAGAAAACAGTTCCGGAGTCCAGGGATTTGTTGTTTTTTTTCTTTCCCGGACATCCCCGTACCAGGCTGTAAGGCGGGGAGTCAGTACGGTCTTATCATACATTTTCTGAGTGCTCTGCTCCCAAAGAGCGGTATTGAGCAATTTATCTTTTAGCAGATCAGCCTCTTCCATGCTCAGGAAGTTCTCTCTGTATTCCAAAAGGTCTTTTGGAAATTCATAAAATTCTTCTGTATTAAATAAACTTAACTGGTTCATTATCAATAATACTTTTTATTAATTAGTTATTCTAAGATTGGAATTCTCTGATCATTTCATTTTATGTCTGGGCAGACCAATTTCATGAGCCTGCGGATATGGTTTTCTGGATGTCATACTTACATCTTCTTTGATTTGCCGGTGAATATCATATTGTTTTTCTTTATCATAGGCATAACGCGGATCGGGAATCATCGGCATTTTGGCCATCTTATGAATGGTAATGGTTGGAAAATGAAAATCGACTTCCACCGTTCCTAACAGTAAATAGCACCCTCCTCCCTGAAAATCATATTGCTTCAAACTATCGGGAAAATGGGCTGTATCAAAATAATCACCATTGACGTCTATCCAGGTTCCAAAATACATCGTTCCCTTTTTGGTGGGAACGTGCTTCCTCGAAATAAGATATGCTAACATTTTCACCTGTCTTTTATGAAATTTCAACAAGTCTTTCACCAATACAGATCCTCTGTATCTGGTTTGTAATAAATCAAACGGACTGTATGAAACCGGAAATCCTATGAGTTCAATCTCATCAAAAGCGTCTTCAAAACGGTCTCTTTTCAGCTCAGGAAGTTTAAACTCCTGAACAGGTTCTTCAATCAGCATAAGTCCTCTGTTCTCCGGTTTAAAATTCACTAACAATAATCTCGCTTCAACAAGTAATTCATTCTTAGGCTTACCCGTAAACCGGAAGGCTCCGATAAAAATTAAAATCTGCATGGTTTCAATACCTATAGGAATACGTCTGATAAAATCTTCCAAGGATTTATATTTTCCGTTTCTTTCGCGCTCCTGAACAATTCCATAGGCTATTCTTGTTTCCAGCCCATCCAAAAGCATTAAACCCAAATAAACATCTGTTCCTTTCAGTGTGGTTTGATATTCACTTGTATTGACACATGGAGTCTGAATATTCCCCCCGGACATTTTTGCTTCATGGATATACACTTCGGTACGGTAAAAGCCTCCCTGATTATTAATTACTGAAACCATAAACTCTAATGGATAGTAGACTTTAAGATATAAACTCTGATAGCTCTCCACAGCATAGGAAGCTGAATGTGCTTTACAAAAAGAATATCCGGCGAAAGATTCAATTTGCCGGTAAGCTTCGGCGGTCAATGCCTCAGAATGCCCCTTTATTTTACACGATTCAAAGAAATTAGCTCTTACCTCCTGCAGCTTTTGAATAGAGCGGCCTTTCCCACTCATGGCTCTTCGTAGAATATCTCCATCTGCTAAAGACAGTCCCCCGAAGTATTGGGCAATCTTGATCACATCTTCCTGATACACCATAATGCCATAGGTCTCCTTCAAATGCTCTTCAAATACTGAATGAAAATATTCAAACTGATCGGGATGATTATGCCTGAAAATGTATTCCCTCATCATTCCACTTTGTGCTACTCCCGGTCTGATAATGGAAGAAGCTGCAACGAGGGTTCTGTAATTGTCACATTTCAATCTTCTTAAAAGCCCACGCATTGCTGGGGATTCTATATAAAAACATCCGATTGTCTTTCCTACCGCTAAGTATTCATTTGCTTTTTCTTCATCTTTTGACAAGGTCGTATCCCGGATATCAATGGTGATTCCTCTTGTTTTTTTAACCAGATTTACAGTATCATTAATGGTCCCAAGACCTCTTTGTGAAAGGATGTCAAATTTTTCAAGTCCAATATCTTCTGCCACATTCATATCAAACTGAACAATCGGGAATCCTTTGGGCGGCATTTCTAATGCTGTATAATGGGTAATAGGTTCTTCTGAAATCAAAATTCCGCATGCGTGCATACTTCTTTGATTAGGGAACTTTTCCAGTAATTTACCGTATTTCTGAACCTGTCGTACAACTAAATTCCGGTCATGGCTCTCCATCGGTTTTTTCGACAAATCATCCAACTCTTCTTTGGGTAAACCGAATACCTTACCTACTTCTCTGAAAATAGACCTGTATTTAAATTCTATATTGGTTCCACAAAAAGCAACATGGTTCTTTCCATATCGATCAAAAATATATCCCAGGATTGTATCCCTGTTCTGCCAGCTCCAGTCGAGGTCAAAATCCGGTGGTGTCTTTCGGTTCAGGTTCAGGAATCTTTCAAAATACAGATCCAGCTCCAGCGGACAGATATCGGTAATTCCCAGGCAGTAACTGACTATTGAATTGGCTCCGCTACCCCGCCCTACATGCATAAACCCCATCTTATTGCTGTAACGGATAATATCCCAGGTAATCAGAAAGTAAGAACAGAAATTGAGTTCATCAATAACTCCCAGCTCTTTCTCAACTCTTGTTTGAGCCACTTCATGACCGAGTCCATATCTTTTTTCCAAACCTAAATATGCCAGCCTGCGGAGAAGTTGTACATCAGATTCTTTAGATTTTGTATAGAATTGTTTGTTCTTAACTTTTTTAAAATCAAATTCAAAATCACACTGTTCAAGAATGTTCCTTGTGTTTTCAATAATTTGGGGGTATCTCTCAAATGCCTTTGTAATATGCTGTTCGGAAATGAAATATTCAGATTGACGACAAACCTCTCTTTTGGTTAATTTTGACAGCAATATATTATTGTCAATGGCCCTGAGAATTTTATGAAGTTCATATTCTTCATTCGTCTTAAAGGTGACAGGATGCAAAACAAGCATTTTAGAGATGAGGATCTGATACTCCGGTCTGATCAGAAAATTCAGCTCTTCTATTCTGACTCCCACAAACTCATTTTCTTTTAACTCAACAGGAATATTACTCATAGGATAGACTACAAATACATTTTTAAATTCCGGTGCTCTTTCTGAGAGTTCCCCGCCCCCACAGTTATATTCCGTAATGACGGTATTGACCTCTCCTATCCCTGAAAATTCTTTAGCAATAGCAATATAAAGCAGCTTACCTTCTTTTCGTACTTCTATTCCCGCAATAGGTTTAATACCGATGGCCTCACATTCTTTTTTAAAATCGTAAATTCCGGTAACGGTATTGATATCCGTCAGCACCAGTTCTTTAAGACCTGAAGCATGGGCCTGTTTCACCAATTCTCCAATGGATAGGGTTCCATAACGAAGGCTATGAAAAGAATGACAATTCAAAAACATTGTTGAAAATTTTAAAATCTTATCTTATTTCTCAAAATCAAAACCTGAAGCTCTGCCTAGCGCTCCTGTACCGAAGCGGTTCTTCAAATAATCTATAGTCTGATATAGGTTCATCTGTTCTTCGGTATCTTCAAAAAGGTTCATCTGATGATTCCCATGTACCAATCCTGTAAAACGTAATCCTACCAAACGGAGTCTCATTCTTCTTGTATACAACTTATTAAATAGTTCCAAAGCCACTTTTGACAGCGTGTGATCCACAGAAGTGTAAGAAATTTTGCATTGTCTGGTTTCTGTATCGAAATTGGCGTAACGGATTTTAACTACTACCGTTGAAGTCAGCCATTTTTCCTGTCTTAGCTGATAGGCTAACTGTTCGGTCATTCCTGATATCAGTCTTTTCAACTCCAGAATGTCCATTGTATCATTAATAAAGGTTCTTTCTGTAGAAATCGATTTTCTTTCGGAATAAGGAACTACAGGATTTTCATCAATCCCGTTTGCTTTTTTCCAAAGCTCCTTTCCGTTCACTCCAATCATCTGCTGTAAGACTAAAACAGGCATCTCAGATAAAGTATGAATAGTACGGATTCCAATTCTTGACAGAAGCTGAAAGGTCTTATCCCCCACCATCGGAATTTTTTTAATGGACAATGGATTTAAAAAGGGTTTGACTTCCAAATCTTTAATTTCCAATCTACCAACAGGTTTCGCCTCCCCTGTTCCTATTTTAGAAACCGTTTTATTGGTTGATAATGCAAAGCTGATGGGCAATCCTGTGTTTTTGGTCACAAAACTGGCTATTTCGGTAGTCCACTTATAGCATCCAAAGAATTTATCCATTCCTGATAAATCAAGATAAAATTCATCAATACTGGCTTTCTCCAATAAGGGGACTTTTTCCTGAATGATATCAGTAACCATATGTGACATATTAGAATACATTTCCATATCTCCTTTAATCACTTTAGCCTCAGGACAAAGCCTTAAAGCCATGCGTATTGGCATTGCACTTCTTACTCCAAAATATCTTGCTTCATATGAACAGGAAGCAACAACTCCCCTGTCTCCGCCTCCTATGATGACCGGCCTTCCCTCTAGCTCTGAGTTTTTCAGTCTTTCACAGGAAACAAAGAAAGTATCTAAGTCCATATGTACAATATTCCGTTTCATGCTACAAAATTAGTACGATTTGTATCAAAATTTGTAAATTTGTTGCTACAATTTATAGCAATGTCAATTTTTTCAGAAAACATAAGGTATTTAAGAGGTAAGCTTGGGGCCTCCCAGCAAAGTGTTGCAGACAGCATCCATATTACCAGGGGCAGATATGCAAAATATGAAGATGACGTTAATAGTCCCTCTCCTGAAATGCTTGTTAAGATTTCAAAATACTATAAGGTGAGTATTGATCTGCTACTGACTATTAATCTTAATAAATATTCAATAGATCATATTTTAAATCTTCCGGATAACAGGATTGTTCTGCCAATAAAAGTAAGCAATGAGGGAGAAAATAAAATTGAGATCATTCCCCATACGGGCCAAATGGGATATCTTTCGGGATATAGCGATCCGGAATACATAGAAAGTCTCCAGTATATGTCTTTACCGTTTTTAAGAAATGGAAAATACAGAGCTTTTCCTGTTGAGGGTGATTCAATGCCTCCCTATAATGACGGAACTTATATCATTGGAAAGTATATTGAAAGCAAAGACCATCTCAAAAAAGGCAAAAGCTATATGTTCATTACCCGAGAAGGGATTGTATATAAAAGGTTTGGAAAACAAAACAGCTCAGGAATGTCTGTCAGTTCAGATAATACATTTTATGAGCCTTATGAAATTGAGTGGAATGAAATAATTGAAATATGGGAATTTGCCGGAAGTGTTAATACAAAAGAACTGGAAATACCTAATAATGATTTTCAGGTATTAAAAAATATGTTCGGAATCTTACAGAATGAATTAGAAATTATAAAAACTGATCTATCTTTGAAAAATGGAAAATGAAGATTTTGAAATACTACAGCAAATAAGCAATTTACAAAATAAAATCGCAGAAGATTTATCCAACCTGTATGAAAGCTGTAATAAAGAAGAGATCGTTAAAATATTAACAGATTCAAATCCTCCTTTAGAATATTTAAAAGAAATATGTGAGATCTCTCTGATAAAAGAAAATTATAAAGCTTACGACATTATACAATCTTATCTCATGGAAAAACAGACTGGACCAACAAACACTATTGACTACCATTCATTGTGATAAGCTTAGTAAAATAAATTAGACTGCAGGCATATGATTTGTTACAACTAATAAAAATCTTATTTGAAAATTTACCTGCAGTCTTATTCATATCAGAAACTCTTTTTAAAGAAAAAAATGGTAGTGTTTCACTAACGGTGTAAGTTAAAAAGTTATTCTGGAAAATTTTGAGCCCTTACCGCTGAAAAAAAATTACGAAAATAACTTTTATCCCATAAGTTCTTAAAAACAATGCTGGATCTTATGACGATATTGTCATCAAAAAGAAGGTATTGATATTTTCTTTGCCAAGGATAGCTTTTACCCAGATATAAAAACCATTCATCAGAATGAATCTCACAATTCAAATTTTCTTTTATTGTTTCTAGAATCTCCTTCTTCGTTTTACCGGAAAGACCGTTATATATTTTTTTCATAATATAAAAACTTCAGCCAAAGCAGATCTGAGAATAGGTACTTACAAACTATTAAACAAATTCTCTAACTGAAGATTATAATTAATTAGATTTAAAAAAAAGATAATACAATCTCATTCTACACCTATATCTCATATGCTCGAACTTATATTCTGGTCTTAACGTGGTATGCTTCAAAGCCAAAAAAATAGCTCAAAAGTTAAATTAGAAACTTTTATTGGTTCTTTTTTGATAAGAAACAGAAAGAAAAACATCAATATAGGATTAATCCTTTGCTTGAGAAACCCTTGTTATACTATTAATTGTAACATCCATTGGGGTATCAGACTTTATTTTAATAATATATCCGCTGCCAATAGATAAAGAATCAGCTATAGTAATTAAATAAAAAACAAGATTTCCCGTAGTTACACCGTTTGGTGCAACAGCCGTTTGGTCTATAGAAAATGTTGAAGGAGGAAGTGGATTTGATAAATTAACTGTTACATATCCTATGGCTCCATTATTTTTACCACTGTAGTTTGCAATAATACGCCATATATGGACTTGTCCCGGAATGGGATTTTCTAAAAACGTACCATTCGTCTGATTATACATATCCCCTACAACATGAATCCCAATATTCTCCGGCCAGCTTGTTGTAGGCGAAGGAGAAAAGTCTGTCAGAACATTTATAGGGGTCTCATAGGAAATATCTTGATAAATGCTCAAAGGAATTCCTCCGGAAGCTTTAAATGAAAATGTAGGTTTTATTCCATCCCCACTATTCATCTGAACGACTCCCTCATTAGCCGTTGTTAAAGTTGGTGAAGAAATAACAGTACTCCATTGAATACCATTAAAGTATCGTAATGTTTTATAGGTAGAATCATAAATAATCATTCCATTAACTGGTGAATTTACATTAGTCGGGGGACTTATATTCCGGGGTAATACCAATGCTGAGTTCGCAGAAGAAATGTCAACAACACCTTGCGGGTTCGGTGTGCCGATTCCAAATTTACCATCTGATCCCATTCTTGCTGCTTCATTAGTATTGGTTTTAAAAATTATAGACTGAAGATTATTAGTTCCCACAAAGTTTGTTGAAGTACCAGAATTCCCAGTTGTTCTCCAAGAGGCAGCATTCAATGTTTGTGAATCAGTAATCCGGCTCCAGACTGTACCATTACTGATATAGGTACCTGGAGTTACGTCATTAATGGTTGCGGTATTATAGACTATCATACCGGCATTAAATACTCCGGTAGTTGTAGAATTCAATGCTATTCTATTCAGCAGAAGTCCCTTATTAACAGATGCCAATTCAAGATCTGAGTTAGCGTTAGGTGTAACTGTATTTATTCCGACTTGAGAAAAGCACCAAGTAGAGGACATGATACAGATCAATAAATTGAAAATTTTCATGGTAGAATTTTTTATGGTTAAAGTATAACTAGTTAAATAATCGATTAGTAAAATTAAGAATGGGTATTGGTTGCTCTATTGTTAATCTCAGGGGTTCAAGTTTAGGTTGAACTTATATTCAGTCCTGTTTTCGGTAAACAATTCACGATATTTACAATTCATTCTTTGTTTTGTATTTTTAATAAAAATAGATCTATATTACTTTTAGAAAAATAATCTCGAAACGGTGCATCATGTTGTCACTTCTTACCAAAGGTTGCATATTCTATCAAGTAAGCGCATATAAATGATTAATCCTTTGCCTGAGAAATCCTTGTTACGCTGGTAATCGTAACATCCATTGCGGTATCAGATTTTATTTTAAGGGAATATCCGTTGGCAAGAGACATAGAATCAGGGACGGTAACTAAATAAAAAACAAGATCTCCTGTAGTTACACCATTGGGAGCAACAACTGTTTGGTCTATAGAAAATGTTGAAGGAGCAACCAGATTGGATAAATTAGCTGTTACATATGCTACGGATCCGTTATTTTTACCGCTGTAACTTGCTATAATACGCCATGTATGGGTTTGCCCCGGAATAGAATTTTCAAAAAAATTACCATTTGTCTGACTGTAGATATCGGCTACAGTAGGAGTGCCAATATTCTCCGGCCAGCTGGTTGTAGGAAAAGGTGCAAAATCTGTCACAATATTTACAGGAGCTTGGTAGGTAACATTTACATATGTACTCAAAGGAACCCCTCCAGAAGGTTTAAATAAGAATGTCGGTTGTATTCCTGCTCCGCTTCTCATTTGAACAACTCCCTCATTGGCCGTTGTTAAAGTTTGTGAAGAAATAACAGTACTCCACTGAACACCATTAAAGTATCGTAAAGTTTTATAAGTAGTGTCATAAATAATCATTCCGCTCACCGGGGAATTTACGTTAGTCGGAGGATTAATGTTTCGCGGTAATACCAATGTGGAGTTCGCAGAAGAAATGTCAACAATACCTTGAGGAGTTACAGTTCCGATTCCAATAGTGCCATCTGATGCGATCCTCGCTCTTTCAATACTATTTGTTTTAAAAATAAAAGGCTGTAAATTAGTAGTACCGATAAAGTCTGTAACTGTACTAGCATTTCCGGTTGTTTTCCAAACAGTAGATAAAGATGAGCTCAATGTTTGTGCATCAGTAAGCCGGGTCCAGGCTGTACCATTACTGATATAGGTGCCCGGAGTTACATCATTAATCGTTTCAGTGTTATAAACAACCATACCGGCACTAAATACTCCGGTAGTTGTAGCGCTCAATGCAACTCTATTCAAAAGAAGCCCCTTATTAGTAGATGCTAATTCAAGATCAGCGTTAACATTTGGTGTTGCTGTATTTATTCCGACTTGAGAAAAACACCAAGCAGAGGACATGATACAGATAAATAAATTAAAAATTTTCATGGTAGAATTTTTTATGGTTAAAGAATAAGCATTAATTAAATCATTAATCAGTGAAATTGATGACAGATATTTTCATCTTTATTTTAATAGGAAGTATTTACTTAAACATATATTCTTTTTATCTATATGAGTACAAATGTTGTTTGTCTCTTTATAATTTTAAATATTTACAAATCTAAGAGTAGGCTGACTTCTGGAAAATGCTACAGATCATCTAGAAATATGATTCTGATTACTATTTTTCTGAAAAATATTTCTTGAAGCACTAAAAATCACCAATAAGGGAATATTTTAGACAATAGTTTTGCTATACATTTTATCTTTTTCAACGACTAACTACTATAAGTTGTTTTTTTCAGAACAGATCTATAGACCTTAACAACAGATACTTATTAACGCTTATAGCATTTTGTTGTATTTTTTCACTTTCCGGCAAAATCAATTTTACCAATTCTCCTGTTGGTACTATCCTGTATACTTTCCCTTTAAACCTTTTTTATGAACAGAGGAAGATAGATCCGAATGAACATAATTAATTTAAAATAGTCACTTTCTGAATCATTGATATCTTGATACTTGGGAAAAAGTGATGAAGATCATTCTAAAATAGAATTGTAGTCACTTTGTAAAAACGTTTTCTTCCATACATTTGACTTATTAATCTAAAAATAATTTATTTTGAAAACGATAGAAAGCTCATCGAGCTCCATAAGAAATAGAATATTTTTATAATTTAATTTTTAATAAGCCCCTCAGTTTTATTTCATAAATGATGAGAGAGAATGTGTTCCCAAACATTAAGAGGGGCTTAATAATAATTTAAAATATAAACCCCATCAATCCTTCCTTCATTTAAAGGTTCTTAATAAATAAAAAACTAATAGATTCTCACTTGCTATTGTTCTAAGTTTTTTGACAGTAAAACTTCAATTATCTTGTTACATGAGAATATTAAAAATCATTTACCATGATCTTATGGAAAATATAAAAACCATTCATATAGGCTCATTCATTCAAAAAAGAGTCAGCGAAAGTAATATAAGAATAACCCGAATATGCAATTTTTTTGATTGTGGTGAAAAAGAAATTAACCAAATGTATATGAGTCCTGCCTTAAACAGTGATTATTTATTAAAATGGTGTAAACTTCTTGACTATGATTTTTTTCGTTTATATTCTCAGCATCTTATTCTCTATTCACCACCAGCCCCATTTAAGCATCCTTACGTTTCTAAAGTTAAAAAATCAGCTCTGCCCCAGTTTAGAAAAAGTATATACACTAAAGAAATAATCTATTTTATCCTCAAGCTTATTGAGACCAACAAAAAAACTAAAAGTCAAATTATAGATGATTATAAAATTCCAAAAACAACACTTTATAAATGGATCGCCAAATATAAAAATTCAGAAGACTCATAAAAATAGTAAAATACATTATAATGAAAAGAAGCCGACTCACTAAAAAACAACATTTTATAGTTCCGGATTATAAGAGAATTTTCAAAGATATTATACTCTTCAACTACCCTGAAAAAGAAGAAGAATGTAAAAATATGCTTAATAAGGAGGAATTATCCACTCTTGATATTATCTATCTTAATCAAAAAATATTTGGTAATGAAAATAAAAACACACAAAAACTTAATCAATCCCTCCGTTCATACAACAAAAAAGATATTATGGAAATTTTAGAATATCAGAAAAAAAATAAGTTAAATAACTCTGAACTGGCAAGTCATTTTAAAATGAGCAGAAATACCATCTCTAAGTGGAAAACACTTCACTTTATGATTTAATTTACAATTAAAAAAACTTCAAATCACATCTGATTTTGTCTCTTTTTAATAGAATATTATGGAATTTTTTGCTACACTAAAATTGAACATTATCCTTCCTCAACAACTTCACTGCTCCTTTCATGATTCCCCTTATAATATGAGAAATGCTAGTTCTTAAGTTTTTGAAGACGTAAAATATCAAGTATTTTAATCGTTCCAGCATTTCTATCAATAAGCATTTCTGCTTTAAAATCACTGAGAATTCTGCTAACCGTTTCACTGGCCATGCCAGACATAGAAGCAAGATTTTCCCGGGAAATCTCAAACCCTACCTGTGTATAAGGTTGAACAGTATGTAGTTTAAGCAGCACTTCTGCCATTCTCTTTCTTACAGAATAGTAGGCTATCTGCAATAACTGTTCGTTATGATCAACAACATTCTTTGCTAAAATTGCAATAAATTTTTCTGCGATGTCCGGATATTTATAAACCAACGTATCTAAAACGTCCTTTGGAACAGAACATAATGTTGTATCTTCTAATGCTTCCGCAGTTTCCTTATATTCTTTTCCAGAGAAAATAGAGGTAATTCCAAAATAATCTTCTGGATTATAAACTCCTGTCATAAGCTCTTTACCGTCATCTGTATTTTTTACAGTTTTTACTGAACCTGATAAAATTAAATAAATAGCATTTGCTGTATCACCTTCAAAATAAACGACTTGTTTTTTTTTAAGTAATTTAATTTTCCGATGATTAAACGATTTTTTTAATTCATCGAGACCATGTGAATCTTGAAACAAATTTGTTATCTTACTGAGATTAGAGCTGTAGAGACTTTTCTGACGATTCTTCTTTTTTATTCTGCTTTCTATAGCGCTCAGAAGTTCAATATCATCAAACGGTTTTGTAAGATAATCGTCTGCCCCCATTTCTATACCTTTTCTGATGTCTGTTCTGGTGGTTTTTGCGGTAATAAATATAAAAGGTATTAATGCCGTGTCTTCTCTTTTACTCAAAAGATACAATACTCCATATCCATCAAGTTCCGGCATCATAATATCGCATAAAATAACATCAGGCATATGTTTAATAGCCATTTCTATTCCTTGTTTTCCATTAGCAGCCTGAAATACTTCATAATCGGCAAGCTCAAGAATTTCCAAAGTATTCTCACGAAAATCTTCGTTATCTTCAATGATTAATATGCAGTTTTTTTTCATTAGAATTATAAAGTATTATTGCTATTATTATTTTTAAATAACAGTGTAAACCTGGTCCCAACCCCTGGCTCACTTTCAAAGTGAATCTCACCTTTCAGTAGATCTACATACCTGAGTACGATGTTAAGTCCCAAGCCTGTTCCTGAAATATCACCTATATTATGCGCCCTAAAAAATGGCTGAAAGATAAAAGAATGATCCTCTAGAGGTATTCCCAATCCATTATCTTTTATGGTGAAACTATATTCCTCTTCATTTATTTCCGTAGAAAAATCTATCAGCGTATGTTCTCCCGAATATTTTATAGCATTAGTAACTAAGTTCAGCAAACAATTTCTTAACAGGTTTTTGTCTATATGTATTTTGCTGTATGCCCCTGTATGCTGGTAAATAATGATTTGATTTTCTTTAGTAGTAAGCTGCATTTCTTCAGTGAGTTCCTTAGAAAACTGAACAATATCAAATGATTCATTATAAGGTTTTAGAATTCCTATATCTAGTTTTTCTAAAGAAAGAAAATCATTAAGTATAGCATTGAGACAGGTAATTGTATTTCTTATTTTATGAAGATGTTTTAATATCTGATCACTATCTGAAATTTGGAGATATTTTTCTATTAATACAACTGATAATTGCATGGAGCTTAAGGGAGTCCGAAACTCATGTGATGCCATTGATACAAAACGGCTTTTCATTCGATTGAGGTCTTTTTCTTTTTCAAGAGATATGCTGGTTTCTTCTTTTGACTTTTCTAATGTAAAAAGCATTTGCTCTAGATGTTGTGTTCGGCTTTCGACTATCTCCTCAAGCTCACTGGTATATTTTTTAAGATATTCTTCCGCTTCTTTTTCTTTTGAAAGATCATGGATAAAACTGGTATAAATAATTCTGCTCTGCAACTGTATTTCGGTCACTGCAAATCTGAAGTAAAACCGACTGCCATCTTTTTTTAATCCCCTGACCTCTCTTTCCTTCTCTAAACATATTCGTTTTTCTGTATGTTGGCAATAAATTAAATGATTCTCATACCTGCTTTTATCAGGTTCCGACATCAAGATCGAAATATTTTCACCTAAGAGATCTTCCTCTACATAACCGAATATTTTCAAAACAGAAGGATTCAGGCTTTCTATCCTACCCCTTCGGTCAATAATAATGATGCCATCAATAGCCGTTTCTATAGTATTATATAAAATTTTTATGCTTTCCATGATTATTAGATATCTCAATTATATACTCTATTGATCGTAATAGTCTCTCCTCTTTGTTTTAAATAGAATTGACAAAAGTTTATAGTTATTTTAAAGCTTTTCTAAGTTCAAGTAGTGATTAGGTTATTATTGCCAGCCTAACAAACAAATACAGATTTAACGTCGGAAATTTTTATTCTAAATAGAAATAAAATGGAAAATATGGCCGAGGAAATTTCAGTTACCTTATGGATATAAAGAGGTTACAAAAAAAGTCCTTATGTATAAAATGAATTAGTTGCACAAAGAAAATTGTATATATAATTCTTAATAAAATCATCGTCAATTAAAATTATTCTCCACTTGGTGAAGGTATGTATATAATATTAAGTTAACAACAAATAAAACAAAATATTTAATTAAAAACTTAATAATAAAAAATAAATTGAAAAAATATTAAAAAAATCAATATAAAATTAACGATTTAAAAAAAAAAAAAATAAATTCCCTCCACAAAAGTAGGATAAAGACAAGCTTATAAAAAAGAGCAGATTTGCAGAAAGTCAGATTGTATTTGTAAAGTCAGAGACAGGAATTAAAGTTGAACAAGCTGTCCATAAAATGGGCATAATTGAGACCGCTTTTTATAATTGGAAGATGAAATTCGGAGATTTAGGGATTAAGGGGCTTTACTGGTTATGCCAACTGGAAGAAGTCAACACAAAAAGTTGCTAATAGACTTAAGTCTGAATAAGCAGATACTACAGGAGGTTCAGAAGTGGGAACTGTCGAAATTTGCCGTATTGATACCGGTTTTCGGGAATCATAAAGACCTGGTAATATTGAAAAGCATTTTGAAAAACTCACAGATTTTTTGTGCAAGCTATATATTTCATTACATAGACTTTTTCTGAATTTTGATGTCGGCTTTGGTGCTTAAAAAGCATCAAAATCCTAACATCCCAAAATTTTAAATACAACAATTATCAGGTCCAGAGCATGCACTTGGATGATCATTGGATGATTTTGCTTTTATTTCTCATCGTTAATATACTTTTTTAAAATTTTAAAGAAGTAAATATTTAATAAGAATTGGCTGTATCCATAAACGGAATCTTCTACCGGAATAGTGAACATTCTTACCCCAATAAAATCTTCAGGGTTATAATTCACTACCGGTGACGGGATTACTGAACCTGTAAGTATTCCATTTACGGCAAAAAATCCGGGTATCAAAATCAAATAAATAAAAGTAGCCTGACCTATCCATTCACTTTTAACAATAAAATGTAAATAACAAAGTGTAAAAACAGTAACAATAACAGTCAGTAAAGTATAAATCCTATCATAATACAAAAGGCCCGCAACCCCCAGAAAAATAACCCATGTGAATATAATAAGATTATTGAATGCATGAGCCCATTTCATAGTATAAAATTTGTCCACGCAATAATAAGTAAAAACACAGGCAAATGGAATACAATAAAAGAACAGCCATTCTTCAACAGGAAGCCCTATTACTTTAAAGCCCAACGTATATTTAACATCAAACCACCACACTCCCATTTTGGTAAACCAAATATCCCAAATAATAAATGGTATAGCCACAATGGTGCTGGACAACAAAAAAGTGCCAAAATATTGGTTAAATCGGATTCTCCTGTCAAAAGAAGCTATAAAACAGATGATAACAGTAAAAAAATTAATGAGAAGATAGGTGTAAGGTATCATTTTTTATTAAAATACATTTTAAAATATTGAACAGGAACCCAAAGAAATCCAAAACATTCTCCATCTTTTTTTCCGAGATGCTTATGATGTTGTTTGTGGGCACGTCTTATTGCAAGAAGATATGGATTTCGAGTTTTTTTGAAAATTTCAGCTCTTTGATGAATGAAGATATCATGTACAAAGAAATAAGCCATTCCATAGAGATTGATTCCAAGACCTATAAAAAACAGAGAACTGAATTCCTGCCTTACTCCTACATACAATAGGGCTATAGCAGGGGTCGCAAAGATTATAAAAAACCAATCATTTCTTTCAAGCGGACCATCATTACTATGATCATGATGATCCCGGTGTAATATCCACAGAAAACCATGCATAACATACCGGTGAATAATCCAGGTAACCCCTTCCATTAAAATAAAGACTGATAAAACGATTAAAAAATTCATCCTAACTCTATTTTTCATTAAAAAAATTCTCCAGAAATTGATATCTGAAATCAAATATGTCATTCAGTTTTTTTCTCACAAACAGATTATGGGCAATTCTTCCTAAAATTCCCAGAGGCAATTCGTAATCTATGGTATCTTTCATCAGAATACCTTCTTCATTTGGAACAAATTCATGATGATGATTCCAATATTTATAGGGCCCCGCTTCCTGAAAATCGGTAAAGCTCTTATGATCGTCCACCTGAATAATTTTTGTTTTCCAATGTATGGGAATACCCAATAAAGGAGAGACCTTATAATTGATTTCCATTCCTTCATAAATAGCCTTACTCCCGAAGTCCGACATCACAATAAAATTCATCGTTTCAGGTGTTATTTTTGATAAATTATGAGGGGAGGAAAAGAATTTCCATGCAGTTTCTTTATCACAATTTAACTGCTGTTCTCTATGTAATTGATAAGCCATTATTTTTCTGTTTAAAAGTAGTTATAGTTATGAACCCGGTGTTCCTTTATAGATAGGCTGACTTATACCGGATGTAGCTTTTTAATGCCAGAAATATTTTTTGAGAATTTGCTATTCTTATTCTATCCTGCAAAATTTTCTGAGAGCTCGTTTTCTTTATCTTTTCAAATAATGACAAGTAATACCTATATGCTAAATATACCCCAAACATTGAAGAATTGGGTAATTTTTTGATTCCTGTCAATGCTTCTTTAAATTCGTATTCAATTTCTTTTTCAATTTCATTTTTCACAGAGTTATCAAAGACATACATATCTACTGAGGGAAAATAGCTGCGTCCTAATATCTGATAATCATCTTTCAGATCTCGTAAAAAATTTACTTTTTGAAATGCTGATCCCAGCTTCATAGCAAAAGGTTTCAGCTCTTCAAATTTTTCTTTACTTCCTTCTGTAAATACCTGTAAGCACATCAGTCCAACGACCTCAGCAGACCCGTAAATGTATTGGCTGTATAATTCCGAATCATAATTAATTTTATGCAGATCCATCTCCATGCTGTATAAAAACTGATCAATAAGAGTTCTTTCAATCCGGTAATTCCTCACCGTTTCCTGAAAAGACTGCAAAATAGGATTAAGGGATATTCCCTCGTCAATCGCATGGTTTGTTTCCGATTTCAATCTCAAAAGCAGTTTCTCCTTGTCATACTCATGAAAACTGTCAACAATTTCATCAGCAAGACGTACATAGCCGTAAATAGCATAAATAGCTGATCTTATAGAGGGTTTTAAAGCCAATATTCCTAATGAAAAACTGGTACTGTATTTTTGGGTAGTCTTTTTGCTCACTTCGTAAGACAATTCATCAAACAATTTTTTCATATTCTTTTAATTTCAGGTTATTGACTTCTTTAGCTACTATTTTTCCGGAAATAATTGAAGGTGGAACTCCGGGTCCGGGAACGGTTAACTGTCCTGTATAAAATAAATTCTTAATCTTGTTATTTCTGATCTTGGGTTTCAATACCGCTGTTTGTCCCAATGTATTGGCAAGCCCATAAGCATTACCTTTATAAGCATTGTAATCAGCAATAAAATCACTTACACAGTAACTCCTTTTATATTCTAATTTTGAACAGAGGTTTTTTGCCCCCGTATGTTTTTCAACCCTGAGGAGCATTTCATCAAGATACTGTTCCCTGATCTCTTCATTATCATGTATTCCTGGAGCGAGTGGCATCAATAAAAATAAATTTTCACCATTTTCAGGAGCAACATGGGGATCTGTTTTAGAAGGACAGCAGCAGTAAAAAAGAGGTTTATCAGGCCATTTCTTATTTTTGTAGATACAGTCTATATGATCTTCCAATTCATTTTCAAAAAATAAGGTGTGATGCTTTAAGTTGGGAATCTTTTCTTTTATTCCTAAATAATAAATCAGGCAGGAAGGCGCCAATACTCTGGTATCCCAGTATTTACTGTTATAATTTCTGACGGATTCCGGAAGCAGGGTTTCAGTATGATGATAGTCTGACGAAGCAATGACAGCATCAAATTTATAATTTTCACCATTAATATTCAGTGATGTTACTTTTCCATTCTCTGTATTGATTTTCTGAACTGCCTGATTGAAATGAAACGTTACCCCTTGTTTTTCGGCAACCTTTTGCATTGCCAATACCAACTGATGGAAGCCTCCCATTGGATATTTGGTCCCTAAAACATACCCCCCATAGTTCATCAGACTATAAAGCGCCGGAATATTTTCAGGAGAAGCACCAAGAAATATGACCGGGAATTCCATAAGACATTTCAATTTAGGATTAGAGAAATAGCCGGAAACATATTTTCTGAAATTACTCAACAGATCAAGTTTAAATGCACTTCCTGCAATTTTCAAAGAAAAAAACTCAAACCAGCTGTCACAAGGTTTGGTAACAAATTCTTTCATTCCTATTTCATATTTAAATTGGGCAGACTGCATAAACTTATCATATTGTATGGATGCTCCTTTTTCTATTTGTTCAAATAAATTACGTATATCTTCATTTTTTTCAGGAATTGATATTTTCTCATCAGAAAAGATCATTTCGAATTGGGGATTTAACGAAATAAGTTCGAAAAAATCACTTGTCTGAAATCCAAAATCTTTAAAAAAGTCATCAATAATATCCGGCATCCAATACCAGCTTGGTCCCATATCAAAAATATAACCTTGTTCAGTTCTAAACTGCCGTGCCCGCCCCCCGGGTTCAGAATGCTGTTCAAAAACATGCACCTCATTTCCCGCCTTTGCTGCATAAGCTGCTGCTGACATGCCGGAGAATCCTGAACCTATCACTGCAATTCTCTTCGTTGATTTTTTTGCTTTCATGATCTGCTTCTTTATTCTTTTTTACTTGATTGTTTGGTAAACAACTTTACCAGCATTTAATTTTTATTTATCTGATGATAAGCAGCATCAAGAAGATCTTTATGATCTGGATTTTTACAATAAACAGAATAATGAAATTCATTCAGTTTAGTAAGCAGACGGAGAAGCTCCATTTTTTCCGTATAGCACAGATTTCCTGACACGATATGAGAAGCCTTACGGATCTTGTCCATCAGGCCTTCAAGTATCTCAAATCCCTTTCCTGATATCCTGATGACTTTTGTACGCTTATCTATATCAGAGTCGGTCTGCTCAACCCAGCCATGATGGATTAATCTGTTTATTACCTGTATCCCTGCTGGTTTATCATGTACATTCTTCTTGATTAGATCCATCTTTGACATTGCCCCAAATGACTTCAGGGTAATCAGATAAATGAAATCTTCCTGAGTTGAAAACATGGAATCTCTCATGGCAGATTTTGAATATGATTTTGCATATCTGCTCATATGAGTTAAAAAAGTACAAATGACACTATCAGCACCTCTCCCATTCTCTTTTCCTTCCCAATGAGTTTCATTTTCTGAATGATGATCAAAACAGTCTGACATCCATTCTTTAAAACCACTTAGGTCATTCCTGTAACTGATATTATTATCATTTTCAGTTTCGAATTGCTGCACCAATTCTATAACTTCCTGAATGAGTTTGTAATTCATAAAAGCTTATTTAGTTTACAAATATACTAATACAAAACAATAAAAGAGTATTAATATACTATAAATTAATATTACTTATTTATATGAATACTTTGGCTTAATTTATTTGGAAATTAGACCTAGCTAAGCAAAATTTAATGAAAATGTACAATCTATTTTGGAAGATCGCATTCAATCTTTAGGTTCAGCTCTGGAAACAAGGTTGAATGAATTAATCAGTGGTGAGATAAAAGATTCTGTGACAGAAGTTCCACTGAATCGGAGGTTTGATAAATGGTTTAAAGAGGTTCAGGCCACTGAAAAATACATAACCACTGGTACTGAAAGAAATTCTTTATAAATCGAAAAGCACGCGAAAAATCATTTATACCACAAATTTAATTGAAAATCTCAACGGAAAAATCAGAAAATACACCAAAAACAAAATGTCTTTTCCTACAGATGATGCCGTAATGAAATCAGTGTATCTCGCTTTAAAAGAATCTACTAAAAAATGGACCATGCCAATTCAAAATTGGGGTATTGTTCTTAACCAGTTTATGCTTATTTTTGAACAAAGACTCAGATTATAAAATCCAAGCCCTAACTTTTTAACTTACATACTTCGTGGGATAGTGTCGAATATTTTAAAAGTCAGTTAGCCTATTATTCTTTATAGAGTATTTTATAAAGCTTCTATTTTTAGAAATGCTAATTAATTCTGATAAAAAAACTAATAAAATAGTTGTGTATATCATATAAATACTTACTTTTGTACCGCTTTAGAATTGGGGGATTGGCGCAGTTGGCTAGCGCGTTTGACTGGCAGTCAAAAGGTCACGGGTTCGAATCCCGTATTCTCCACATAAATTTTTAACAAGCTGTAATGTAAGCAATTATATATATAGCTTGTTAAAAATAGTAAAAAATAGTAAATTTGAGTTCATGTCCTCAACGCCTGCAAGCAAATTATTGAGACATGGAAAGTAAAAATTTAACTGTTGAAATCAGTATTCCTAAAAAACAGGATGGCTTATACTATGTTTATCTTTATGATACAGTAAGTCAGGAAACAAAGAAAAAGTACTATAAAGGTATTAATATCGATCCAGATCCTTTGGAACGATTATCTGCTGCGGAAGACCTTCAAAAAGTATTAAGAACTAAGCTTAAAACAGGTTGGTTGCCAAAAACAAAAGAATCTTCTCTGCCTGAATTTATTCCCCAAAAGATTTTTATTAGCGAGGCACTTGATATTGCCATACAGGAAATGTCAAAACGCCTTGAAAAGAAAACAATACAATGCTATTCATCTCCGGTTCGTTTCTTTCAGGAAATGATAATAATTTTTAAATGGGATAAGACGTATTTGCATGAATTTAAAATTGAGCATGTAGAGCAGATTATGAAATCAATTGCCAGTGCAAGAAAATGGAGCAATAATGAATACAATAAAAATATAACATTTATTAAAGCAGTCTTTACTCAATTGGTTAACGATCGTTATATCAAAACAAACCCAGCACATGGAATTGTTTCCCGAAAAAAACAAAAACGAAAAGGTTATGAAACCTTGACCGAAAAAGAACAAACCCGAGTGATTAAGCACTTTAAGAAAGTACATCCTAATTTCGCCACCTGGCTTAAGGCGTTGTATCATACAGGAATGAGGCCGGAAGAATTACGAAATGTTAGATGCTTTATGGTGAACCTTGACGAAGAGTATATTCAACTAAATGAAGATATAACGAAAACGGATGATAATAGAAAAATTCTTATTCCAAAGGATCTTAAAAATGATCTAATAAAATTTGATTTATCTAATCCGGGAGCTTTCTTATTTGGAAAATTTGGCGTAAGGTACACAAACAATGAAAAAGACTTTCAGCCCTCTAAAAATCAACTTGGAATAAATAGAGCCAACAAAATATGGAAAGAAGAAGTAATAGACTTTTTGAAAATTGATAAAAAAATGTACTCAAACAAACACCAGAAAGCAAACCACACTATTTTGGACGGTGGAAGTCTGGAAGCTGTTCAAAGAGCGTTTGGCCACTCCAGAAAGATTACAACAGAAATTTACGCCAAAATACTTGAAACAATTCAACTAGAAGAATTCAAAAACAAAGCAAGGGACTTTAAATAGTCCCTTTTTTTATTACCAGTCGTTACTTGTTTCGTAAGGCTTGCTCATAGCATCTTTAAGTCCTTTTATAATAACCTCCATTCTAGCTTTTGTTTTTTCTTTAATATCTTGCCATGGCCCTTTTCTTAGGTAGACATCAATTGATTTATCAGGCTTATCACTTACTGTAAGTATTCCATAATTAATTGCACTATTCGGTCTACAATTTGTGCCTTCATGAACCATTGAATGAATTATATATTTATATCTTCCTTTTTTGAAGTACATATTAATTTTAAAATTAACATAACCAATTGTACATAATGCGCCAACGTATACTTTCTTAGTGTAATATCTTACCTTGCCACTGCCTGTTATTTCCCCAGCGTCCCTGTCTTCAATTGTAAATAATTCCCCTTCGTCTTTAAAGTTCTTAGCTATAAATGTTCTAGCTCTATTGTACAACTCTTGCTTTGTAATTGCGGAATCAACAGGCACTACTTCTTCGTATTTTAATTCCTGCGCATTTGCTACTGCAATAATTAAAAGCAGTAAAAGAGTCGTTATTTTTTTAACATTTACCATTTTTCAGTATTATTTTGTATAAGTTCTTGATTGAAATTTCTAACAAATGTATTCGTAAATCCTTCTACAAATGACATTGCATTTTCCAACCTAACTATTCCTCGGCTATTGAAAAAATACCCTATAGATGCTTCACTTTTAGTTTCAGTATTTAGTAAATACATGAAAGAGGGTTTAATCATTATTTTTTCATCTTTAAAATTTAGCTCATACTTATTAACTACTTTCCATACATTTGCCCCTTTCCTATTGATAAATATTGTTCTTGAGCTTTGGCTTGTAATTTCAACAATTATCTGCTCATTTTCAGACTCTACTATATGATCAAATTTCAAATCATACTTTTTAGGAAGGTTATTTTTTATTAAAGAGAATAATTCTTCTTTTTTCTTTCCAGGAAATTCTAAAACGACATAGTTTTTTGATTTGTCATCTTTGAGCTTATAATTATCCTCGGTTAAAGCAAATTCCTGAGAAAAAATAAATGTTCCAATCAAAACAAATATTAAAAATAATATTTTTTTCATTTATAATTTTTCCACAAATATAGAAATATTCTAAATATGCATCTTTACGGTTTCCCGTATTTATACGTATTGCGGGGTTAAAATCTTTTGCTATGAGTAGTAAATAATTCATGGTATTAAGAAATAATATATTATATTCGCAATTAGGATGTGAATAAAAGTTTTATAATAGCCCTGCTATTTTAATTAGTATTTTTGGAGTTAACTTTTAAATTTTAACAATGAAAACATTAAAACTGATTATTTTAGGAGCTGCAGTAAGCTTAATACTCTACTCATGTTCTAACGACAGAGACGATGAGGCCAGAAAAGAGGCCATCGAGCACGTCAAAACCAGTAACCCAGAAATTAAGTTAAACAAAAACGGATTAACCGCTAAAGGAGATCTAAATTCTAAGACTGATACTATCATAGTAAAAACACAGAATTCTTCTTTAAGCGTCCCGACAAAACAAGATCCTACTGATGGAACAGGAGCAGACCCAGTCGTTGACCCAACCAAACCAGATAAACCGTGGTAGGTCAAAAGCCATAACACAAAGAATGGCAACAATACTAGTATTGTTGTCTTCTATTCTACCATTTCTTAATAATATACTAAAGCATTTATTCAATACACCTTCTATAGTTTTAGATGTAGCAGGTGCAAAAGCTCTAGATTTGGATAGTGCTATTTTCTTTTTTGCAATGCCAATAAGCTATCTTTTTATCGCTTATGGAGGTAGATTTGGAGCACATAAAAAAAGCTACTACGCCGTGTATCTTTCTGCTTACTTGCAGGTTGTAATAGTCGTAAATTATATTTTTATTGGCATTAATACAGCATATTTTATAACACAAATAACTGTATTTATGCTATTTCTTACAGTTGCTATCTTACTACTGAAAAAAGCCAGGTATTACACAAGCATGGAGGATAAAAATGAATTCCTGAATACCACATTAGATAGATATTCATCAATAATTAGAGATAAAAAGTAGTATGAAGTTTTTAGAGAAAAAAGAAAGGCTTAAAATTCTAATATCTATTAGTGATCAATTGTGGGACGATTACAAGTCCGGATTGCTTACTGCTGATGAATATCTTACAAAAGCTGACGAAATCCGAGACGAATTTAACAAAGCCTCAGAAGTAACATTTTTAGACATGCAGGAACTGTCTAAAAGTTTCGGATATATTTTAATTAAAAGCAGGAATATTTTTGCAAAAAACAAAAACTATAAGTTTGAAAGATTAATCTTTAATTGAAGATTTAAACTTATCCAGCTCCTTCATAAAATTATCTATCTTTTCCGTAAGAACTAGAATTTTTCGATCTTGTAATTTTTTAATTGCGTCATTGGTTTCTTTTTGGAGCATAAGTTCATCCGTTACATCCGAATTCAAATTTAACTTAACATCTACAGTGTCTTCAGCAAACCCAATGTAGAATTTTTCAAATTCTGGAAATGCTGAATAAAATCTTTCTCGAAATACCGGTGTCATATCCTTTTTAAGCATTTGTGAAAAGGATGATTTATTAGGATATCCAATAAATTTCCCTACCTCTTCCTGGCTTTCAAACCTTGATGATACAGTTAAAAAATGGATAAACAAGTTTATCTTATCTATTTCTTTCATATATTTGTATAAATATTAAATGGTAATGAACGACAAAGAAATAAGCATTGAGCTTTTGAAGCTTTATCCCCAGTACGAACATGAATATACTTTTGAGCAGTTTTTAAATCTATTTAACGCTGTAAGAAGATTTATTCCGAGCAGGAAAAATTCCGCAAAAAGAATAACAAAACGAAGTTTAAGGTCTTTTAAAGGATCAAATGAAGATAAACCTTCACACTTTGTTTTTATAGAATCTGACAGGCTTAAAGAAAATTAAAGCTTAAGAAGAGTATCTCTTCCTTCCTTTGTTATCCTTACTACTATAGCATCACTTCCTTCAAAGGCTCCGATCTTTTTAACATATCCCATTCTAATAAGTTTTAAAACCTCGTTGTATTCAACGGGGTTTTTGTCTTTATCAAATTCAGTGGCATGCGAACTAATCTTTTCTAATAATTCTTTCATATAAAATTTTTATCACTGGTTATCAATCAGTTAAAACAAATGCATAAACTTTTTTACCTAAACATACACTTGTTTACATAAACTTATTTATATTTGTAAAACAATTACAGAGTTAAAGCTCTTAATTATTAGCAAAAATAATAAATAATACGTAATGGCTATAAAAATAGGTGAAACAATACCTCTTCAGCTGTCTGAGTATCTAAAAATGTTTACAACAAAAGACGACCGGGCAGACGTGAACAATGAGGTAAAAAATGTAAGCGTTTCTTCTTTACGAGAGCTTACATATAGAAATAACAGAGTGACTGAAGGCAATATAATCGGTCTTAAAGTTTTACTCATGAGGGCAAATAAAAATGCCGAAGAAAAAATAAAGCAAGCTAAACTCTGTAAAAAAGAAGTAAAAAAAGCTTTCGACTGTATTTAACTCAAAAAATCTCAAAATCATGCAAACAACCATCTCAATACCAATGCTTGAAAATATCGCACTTCAAAGGCTTGAAAATGACAATTTCATTACTGGCGAGGTTGATTATAACTCTTCATACGGGGTGTACACTGGCTACCTGCAGATAACGCCAACTATTTGCATTGACTTTACAGATTCAAAGTTTTGTCTGGCAGATGAGGGCGAAAAGATAGCTGAAATAAGCCAAGACCTTGAAAAAGCTATTGAGTGCTACTTAAGAGACAACTACTCTACTTCTGAAGATGAAAGTGAGTATGAGTTTACTGATATGAGAATTAAACTTCAAAAAGAATTTTAACATGAAAACCATCTTAAATCTCTTTATAGCCTCATCAATACTTGTTATGATGAATGATTGCGAATTAAATGCGGGTAAAACTGCATTAGATTACTCGAATTCGATTTATGCCTGTTTTGGGCTTGTTTTCTGCAGGTTTTTCAGATTGTACTACAGACAATTCATTGAATTCTTAACCAAACCACAATGAGACTAAAAAACAGATTTAAGAACCGATTTATCTCACATGAAAAATGGATTCAATGGTTTTCAGCTCGTGACTTCAGATCATCTGTTATCTGTACACTAGCCAAAATAGAACGATATAAAAATCACAAACAATGGCAGATCCAAATTACATAGCCGCTAAAACATTTCTTAATCTTTTACCTGATGCTGTTAAAGTAAAATTATGTAACCAAACACTTGCAGGCGTTGAGGACAAGAAGAAATCAAAAAAGCAGAGGGTTAAAGATTACACAAAATGGTTGGCGAATAAATAAATCAAAAAAAACAATTAAACATTATGAAAAATTACAAAGAAACTTACAGAGGCTGGGTTATAGAATCTTACGGTAGTGGATTCAAATACTACGAGCCTAAAAAAAGAGCAAAAACAACTATGATCGGTGATGATATTGTCATGATCAGAAAACAAATAGATCACTTTAACGCTTAAAACTAAACTATACATGACAACATTAGAAGTTACAACAATAAATCCATCTGAGTATGGTATCGCAGAAAATCAAGCAACTGAATTAGTTGGTAACCTGCCACAAATTAAAGCTGAAAGAGCAATTCTCGAAGAGCAATATGCCGAGATTATCAAAATGGATATTGAAGATCCAGAAACAGCAAAAAAAGCTAAAAAATTAAGATTGCTATTTAAAGATAACAGAACCAAAGGCATCAATGTTTGGCATTCTACTACCAAAGAATTTTTCTTAAAAGGTGGTCAGTTTGTCGATGCTATCAAGAGAAAAGAAATTGCGGTAAACGAAAGAATTGAGCAGAATCTTGAGAACATCGAAAAGTACGCTGAGAATCTTGAAAAAGAAAGAAAAGCAAAATTAAACGCTGAAAGAATTTCTGAATTAGAGCCTTACAACGCTTTTGTGCCAATGGGTTTGAATTTCGGTGATCTTTCAGACGATGAATATACAAAGGTTCTGAATGGTGCAAAACTTCAATTCGAGCATCAACAAGCTGAAGAAAAAAAGGCAGAAGCAGAAAGACAAAGACTTGCAGAAATTCAAAATCTTCATTCAGTAAGAAAAGATTCTCTTTTACCACTATGGCAATTTGTTGAAAACAAAGATGTTAATTTCGGCGAAATGACTGATGCTGAATTTTCTAGCATCAAAGAAAATGCAGATTGTAAAAAGGTTGTGTTTGACGCTGAACAAGTAAAAATCAAAGAAGAAAACGAAAGACTCGCAGCCGAGAAGAAAGCAATTGAAGAAAAGGCGGCTAAAGAAAAAGCTGATGCAGAAAAGAAAGCAGCCAAAGTACGTGCTGAACAAGACGCTAAATTAAAAGCCGAAAGAGAAGCAAAGGCAAAAGTTGAAGCTGAATTACAAGCCAAAAAAGATGCAGAAGCGAAAGCAGAGAAAGAAAGATTGGCAGAAGAAAAAAGACTGAAAGAAGAAGCTGCAGCATTAGCAAAAGCCCCTATCAAAGATCAGTTAAATGTTTGGGTTTCTTCGTTTGAATTACCATCTGCAAATATAGAAAATGAAAAAGCCGATTTGATAAAAGCAAAGTTTGAAGCTTTCAAAAGATGGGCATTTGCTGAAATTGAATTAATGTAATACCGAATACAATGAGTACACCTAATAATTTACCAACAATAGCAGATTTAACGACTGACCTGCAGTTAGCATGGAAAAATGATCAATTGAATTTTCTTCTGAGCCAAAACCCACCAACTAAATGGATCTCTAAACACCCATTCATCAAAAAAGATGTTGTTATTAATGGTCAGAAGCAAAAAGTACCTTATGAGTATTTACCTATTGATAAGGTAGAGCATTTATTGAGAAAGATTTTCAAAGAATATAAAATTGAAATTACTGGTCAAGGTTCTTCATTCAATGGTGTATGGGTGACAGTAAGAGTTCATTTTAAGAGCCCAATTAATGGCGAGTGGTATTTTCATGATGGCATTGGTGCAAGTCAATTACAAACAAAATCCGGCACAAGTCCAGCCGATTTACAAAATATAAATAATGGTGCTATTTCAATGGCTTATCCATTAGCAAAAACACTTGCAATAAAAGATGCTTGTGATATGTTCGGTAACATCTTCGGGGCAAACCTAAATAGAGCCGATTTAGTAGCTTTTACGCTTGATTCAAATCTTGCTGAAAGTGGTAAGTCTAACGCTGAAAAAATGGCATTATGATAAAGTATGCAGTATTTGAAACAGAAGAAGAATGGTTAGATTTTCGAGCCGAATACTTCACTGCAAGTGATTCTTCAAAATTAATGACCGAGCCTAAAAAGAAAGGTGAAGTATTATCGGTTGGTGCGAAAACTTATATCAGAAAAAAAGCGGCTGCCATTCTTGCACCCAGAGAACCGAGTTACTTTAATTCAGCAATGGAACATGGTAAGGACACCGAACCAATTGCCGCGGTACGTTTCGCTTCTGAATTTGGTAAAAATATCGATGATGATGATATTATTTACACCTCTACGAATGGCTTTGTTTTCTTTTATGACGATGAATACAATTTAGGTGGTACACCTGATTTAATCATGAGAAAAATCAAAAAGTCTGGCGAAATAAAATGCCCGAATTCAGACACTCATCTTGAATACCTAATGCTTGAAACTGCTGAGGATATAAAGGCAAATATTCCAGAATATTACGGACAAATGCAAACTAATATGTATTTAACAAATACTGACGAATGCATTTTTATGAGCTTCGATAATCGATTCTACAATGAAAATCTTCACTCTCATTTTATTACAGTACCAAAAGATGAAGATTATATAGAAAGATTATTGGTCAAAGCAAAGCACGCTAAAGAGTACAAAGAATCAATTCTAAAACTTGTAAATGAAAACTAATGGCAATAACCCATCATCCTCAAAATTACCAGAAACCGAAGGTCTACGACAAAGAAGATCATCACCGGTTCTGGCTCTGGTATTTAAATGTGACTCACAGACAGCTCACGAAAGACGAAATGGAACGCACACGAAAGAATTTTACTTACGACATGGATTATTACCTGTCTCTTCCCAACCCTAGTAAAAACATAGAAACATTTTAACCATGAATTATTTACAAATACGAATAGTTGAAGTCCGGGACCACATAGACCGACTCCAAGAGATTGCCAATAAGCACAAGACTAACGGAAAGAAACGATGTTTCATAGCCACCTGCGAAGTTATAAAGGACAATAAGCTTATCCTGAAAGTCCTTAGAGAAGACCTGAAAAAGCATAATAAAATAATCTCATCCAGAATTCTACATGAACAGTACAATTAAAGACAAAATAGGCCAATGTATTGACTGTCCACCAGGCACTCCAGAACAGCCAATCATAAAAGATAGATGCAAAAAGATGCACTATAAACGACATCGTGCAGAAGTTAACTACAGTAAGTCTTCTGGTAAGATCCAAATCAGAAAGCCTATTCCAAAGGTATCTAAAAAAAGAGCTGTAGAGAATGCAAAGTATACAGTTGCAAAGATCCAGTTTATGAGCAAACCTGAAAACAGAATATGCCCAATAACAGGTAAAGAGACAACTGATATCCACCACATGAAAGGAAAAGTAGGTTTTGCCGACAGTTGGGCTAGGATTAATAATGTATCTCTTCTACTTGATACGAGATTTTGGAAAGCTTTAAGTCGTGAAGGCCACTCATACGTTGAGCTCCATCCAGAATGGGCGAAAGAGAACGGATACTCAATAAATAGACTCTGATATGAAAAAGTTCAAAAAACGAATAAACATTGAAAACGCCACGAATTTCAAGTTAGAATACTACGAAGGGGGATCTGAGCTGAAATCCAAAGAATTCAATTCTTATAAAGCAATGGAGCAATTCCACAACAGACAAACCGACTTTATGTATCTGGATTTTCATCGATATGCGTTCGTAAATGACAAATGGTACCGGTTTTTGAAATTGCGCTCACCATTTGTTTTCCAGGAAGAATTGGATTTCATAAACAAAACATTCACTGAAAATACTGAAGCTCAAAATCTTCAATATAGTGAATTTGAGGAAAGTTAAACTCCTGACAAACTAAAGAAGATATAATACTATGATACAAGTTATTAAATACAAATGTTGCGGTAATATTTTCGCTGCCTGTTGTGAGCCCGAATGTTATACAGACATGGATTGGCTAAAAGATCTGAAAAAATATGTTGAGCGAGGTGATAAAGTAGAAATGATTCCGAGTGGTGATGGATTGCAGTTTGAGAAATGTGAATGTAAAAAAGTGGAAAAAAATAAACAACCACAAAAGGTTATAGAGAGTCTTTTTGATGACGCAATATTGATACTTGATAGTCAATAATCGCAGTGTTAAAGATTTATAATTGAACGACACTTAATCCGGCAAAAATTGAATGAATGTGTTAAAGTCCGGATACTACCCTACAGGCCTACCGCGCCTGGTGTGAATTGCTTTTGAATTTATTGAATATACATAAAATGAATATATATGAACTATCCCGCTGTTTTTGGAACTGGTCATTTGAAAATCCAGATCTAGTTAAACCTAATCATTCTGCCATGTTTTTCTTTGCAATTGAGCATTGCAACAGGTTGGGTTGGAAAGAAAAATTTGGGTTCCCAACGACAATGGTAATGGATGCAATAGGTATAAAATCATACAAAACCTTTATTACAACTTTAAATGAGTTAGTTGAATGGGGATTCCTAAAGATGGTTGAGAAATCAAAAAATCAGTACTCAGCGAATATAATTGCCTTAGCATTTTTTACCGAAGCAAATACCAAAGCACTTACCAAAGCAAGTAAAAAGCATATGCTAAAGCAAGTCCAAAGCACTGACCAAAGCATAGTTGAAAGCACATGCCAAAGCATTGCTAGTATAGATATACCTAATTACAATAATACCAATTTACCTAATAACAATATTCTTTTAGAAAAAGAATCAAAACAGGAAGAGGTAGAAATTGAAGTTTCAGAAGAATTTTTTCGTGAAGTAACTCCAATACAAGAATTAGTAAAAGAAGCCGAAGAAGTTCTTAATCAACAAGAATCAGAAAAAAGAAAAAAAGTTGCGCAAAAAAAAGAAAAGCCAGAACCGCCCGATATAGAAACTTTCATTGAATCAGCTAGGGAAATATATCAAAACGAACTTAAACTCGATTTTTCGCAGTACGAATTCGCTGTGCGGGCTAAATACAACAGCTGGAATGATGCCGGATGGAAAGACGGTCATAAAAAACCCATTCAGGGTTGGAAAAATAAACTCAGAAATGTAATCCCATACTTAAAACCAATTTATGGAAAACCAATTAACAACAACTCAAACAACGGATATAGCAACCGTACAGGAAATTCCTCAATGGGCCAAGGTGGGAAAGTCTCCGCTGCTTCCCTACTTGCCGATAGAGCTCGTGGACAAACTTCCAGAGACGGTTCGGGCTGAACTTTCGCAGGCTAAACTTAAATACTCAGACGACGCAGTACTGATGCGTTTTGCAAATCGTGTTGTGTTTGATATTGATCCTAAATTTCCTGATGACGGGGACAAAAATGATCCGGATGATCCGCTTTCACCTCTCAATATCGCAATCAACAGAGTTTGTGATTATGGACGAAGATGTGACCTTACAGAACAAGAATTCATGATTGCGATCAGCATGGCACAAAAGGGGCTTTTGCAGATAGATGGTGAAAAAGTGAGATTTTTCCGCGAAATTAATCAAGCGCATTTCGCCCAATACGAAATGGGATACGCAGAATTCAAAATCCGCGATCAAAAGTATCAGAACGCAAAAGATTCAATCAGGAAATTAATGTCACCTCCAGAAAAGAAAATGAGTTCTGAAGAGTACGAAGCCCTAACGCTAGACAATATCAGGAGGGATTACCACAGGTTCAAATCTGATGGAAAAGTTTTAGCAACACCTATTTTTTACGATCTGATCAAAAAAGAAAAAGGTGATAAAGTGAAGTTGATTTTTGTTGAGAATTTTCTTAAAAACTATGTCCCAGAATCAGCAGAGGGAAAATTAAGCGGAGAAGGAACCGCGCTACCGAAAATAATTAAGAAAGATGCGTATTTGGAATTTCAGAACGAAATGATCAAAAACTATGTGGTGTACCTGAAGCTTCACGACACCTCTGAGGAAATCTGGATGCAACATTGGAAACGATTAAACGACAGAAAGTCATGACCCCAGAAATTAAAAGCCTTACCGAAGTATACAGGCAGAACAGAATAAACAAGCTATCCCCAATTACGATGATTGATCAGTTTGGAAACTATCAGCAATTTTTTGAGGACAAGGATGAACAGGGGATTATTGCAACCCGGAAGAGATTAAGAGGAAGGATTAATAGTTTTAAGAAACAAATCGCAAACTTCAACATTTAGGAATTCTGCTATTTTGTAAAATGTTTCAATATTTGGCTGAGCCTCATTATTGCACCAGCGTGAAACAGAAACCTTTCCTGTATCCAAATGTTCCGCAAGCTCTTTTTGGGTAACATCCTTCTCCGCAAGTACAACTTTCAATCTGTTAAATTTTTTCTTTTCCATACGTCAAAGATAATAATTTATACTCTTAAAATTACTAATTATATTTAAAGTATAATTTTTAACAAAATATTAACGTTTGGTTTTATTATATTTAAAATATAACTATATATATTTGTCATGTAATTAATATCAATCTAAATATAACATGAAAACATTTAACGAACTAAAATCAAGAAGACCAGAATTAGCTGAAATGCTAGAATCCATGTCAAGAGAAGAGCTTTTAAATAATTATGCTTTAGAAGTTGCCGAAAAAGACGAATTAGAAGACTTTAAGAATACTTATGATGATTATCAGACTGATTTAGAATGCATTGTTAACTCGGCCAAACGATGGCTGGTTAAAAACAAGAAGACAAAGCACCATCTGCATATCAGCATAGAAAGAATAGAATTGGTTTATTCCAATGTTGAAACCGAATGGATTTAAAAATTTAAAAAAAGGCTGACCACCTATAACGGTCACATGGTTATAGTTTTCTGAGCGGGTTCGCTCGCTCAGTTTTTACAAAATTAAAATCAAATAACAACAAAAATTAAAATATTATGCAAGCACTTACAATGATCGAAATCGTAAAAAAATTAACTGGTGAAATTAGGCCAGTAGCAGAAACAAACGAAGATGATAAAAGGTTTGAAAACTTAAAGAACCTTACGGAATTAGTCAACGAATTGGTGGGGGAAATAGACGCTGTAGCTTATGATTTTAAAGATAGACATGAGCTTTCAGTTAAGCGTTCTGCTGAATTTGCTGAAAAATTTCTAACAGAGAAAATAGGTATCACCGAGTAAAGAATCATGGTTAGTTTTCCGGGTGGCGGATTCCAAAGCCCGGTTTTCAAAATTTCGCAAAATTTAAATCAAAAATATTATGTATAAATACACAAAATCAGGCTTTCAGGTATTTGTAGAGGCCGAAATAGAAAACAGAATGTTCGCAAGAGCTTTGACAACATTTACAGATGATGAGTATGGACATGAATTTGAGGGTTTCGGATCTCTTGAAGAATATAAGAGAGAAGAGTTATTTGATAATCCACCAGTAGAAATTCTAAATATTGAAATCGACGATTTAAACAAACAAATAATCAGCAAAAAATTTGAACTTAAAAATATTGATGCAGAGATTAGAAAATTAAATTTAGAATTATCACAATTACAGAAAACGCAAATAGATAATGAAAAATTTATAATAAATAGAACTCAATTATTAAAGGCTAATACTATTACAATGTTTCCAAGCGATTCCATTGCACCAATAACTAAGGATAAGAATGATAAAAGCTTCTATGGTCTGAAATTATCAATGGAAATTAAAATAAAGGATGGAGAATCTAATATGTGGGGCTATAAACTTTATCACGACTACAATGATTCTTATTCATATCACTTGGATAAAAGATATGGTGTTTTTGTTGATATATCGGAAGAGGAAGCTATAAATATTTGTAAACAAAGACAATTAGAAGTGTCTTTTAGTGACTCCCAGATAATGCGGACTACTGATGAATGGCTGAATGAAAAAAACCTTGCAAAAAAGAGAATTATTCTTATGAAAGAAGATGAAGAGAAAAGATTTAAGCTTAAATCAGATATTGAAAAAAAACAGCAAGAGCTAGATAAACTGAAACAGGTTCACAATGAAAACTAAGTATATAAAAGTGTCGACAGCTGATCGACTGCCTACTCAAAAAAGTCTTTATTCCACAGATTTAGGAACATTGCTTTTTTATGAAAATTCTGATGGGTTAGAAGTATTCAAAAGTCTTCGAAATGAAGAAATAATAACGAAATTAAGAATTAATTGGTGGCTCGACGAAAAGCCTGACTATGAGGAGGAAATGAGGGAGGTGTTGGAAAGATTAACTGGTCACTATGAAGATGTATTAAAAGGTGATTTTTCAAAATTCTCTTTAAGAAGTGAAATTGACTCAGCTAAGGAATTACTAACCAAAATAAAAGAATCATGAGCCACCAAGAGAAACAAGAGATCTTTGATAGATATGCAGAAGCCAAAGGATATGATAATTTCATTGAAATTATTTCAGATTACATAACCTTAAAAAGTCCTTCTGATATTATACAACACGCATTCGCTGCCTGCGATCTAGTCCAGGAGGAACAGCAGAAGAGAATTGCGGAGAATGCAAGAACACGAACAAACGAGGAGTCAACCGGAATAATCGTTGATAAATCCTCAATCACAAACCCAGAAAACAAAATACAATGAAATTATTACCAATGACAGAATTCGTATTAGAATTCAGAAACAAATGTGAATCAATGGAACATTATGTAGATACTATTGAGAACTACGCTAATTTCTTAAAACAGCCTCTCGAATTGGGGATGTTTGTTCCTGTAGATGAAGATGGCGATATTTTAGAAGAGCCTCAATTTTTAAGCGGCGCTTACAATGATAATGGATTTGGAGACGTGGATAAGTCTAAGTATAAAAAACACTTACTAGAATATCAAAAAGCAAAAGAAAAATTACTATTTGAAAGTTGTGAGGTCAGAGAAATAAAAACAGATGAAAATTATTTCGTCGTGCATCATAAAAGCCGAAAAATTTGGTTTTCGTGGACAGATAGGATAATTGAGGATATGATTCTAAATGGCTTAGAATTAACCCCCTCCGCTTTAAAACAGATAGGACTATGAAAGCACTAGAAGAACTAACAGCCGATATACGGGAGAAACTGCCAGAAACAGAAAATAGACAAATAGTCTTATCTGATTTGATGTTTATACTGCTTGTACACCTTCCAGGCAATCGAGAAGATAATATTTATAGATTGACACATAATTGGATTTTGTACAAACCATATTTAAAAGACCAATCCCCTGAACTTATAAACTTCCTGCATGGCCTTATTTCCTAACGAATAATTTGACGATCGCCCAAGATACAAGTGCACAAACTAGGATTATGGCTAAAATTGGCAAAATAGGTTTAAGAGCTAATAAAAAATCACTCATCCCTTTATTCAATGCATCGTTAACTGGAGAACTTAAAAACATAGTAGTTAATTTTTACTAAAATACAAATAAAAACAAAACAATGACAAAAGAACAGAAAATACAAGAAGCTTTTGGAGAAAGTTGGGGTAAACTTACCCAATCAATGCAACAGCATATTTTAACAGTACATCATTGGGTTGATAGGGCCCGAAATAGAATGAATCTATCTCCAAAAGATTTAGGTTTTGATGAAGAAACAGAATGTGAAGTCCATTGTGAATTTTGGCGTCCAAAATCGCTATCTGGAATCGAAAATAACAACGGCTGGACGGTTCTTAATAAAGATTCTTACAAAGAGTTGGAAAACGGGTATTACATGTGGTGGAATGATGAGGATGGGAGTTGGGAGATAGATGATTTATCAGATAGTCACATTGAAAATTATACTCACTTTCAAAAAATTCAACTTCCGCCTAAAGCACCAATTTACTAGCCATGACAAAAGAAGAACAACTACGTATATACTCGGCTTACCTGCCGTATGGATTAGAGTTTATTTCAAATAGAGATAATGAGCGACACCTATTAACTGGGGTGAATACTGTTACAGAATACCCTTTCTGGGCATCAACAGAATGGAACGATGAATCTCATAAATACGAGCCTGAAATAAACATTAAACCAGGTGGGGGAATTGGTAATGGATTTAAATTGGATGAAGTAAAGCCCGTCCTATACGACCTCTCCTATCTAACAAAAGAGATAGAGCATGAGGGGGAGGTTATTACGCCCATAGTAGAAATTATGAATAATGGTTTTGATCATTTAGAAGACATTTTAATTAGAGTAGGCGCTGGATTGTCAAATCCAGATAGACTTCCTTACAGAGTTTTTGTAGAGCTATTAGAATATCATTTAAATGTCTTCAACCTCTCGGAAGACCAGTTTATCAACAAAGCAACTTTAACCAATAAATAAACTATAAAATGAAAAAATTTAAATCATTTAATAAAAAAACAGAATTTGTTACTTATGGAAATTTCAAAACCACACCTGATATTGTGATGGATGAGAATATGGAAGTTAGTTATAAGATAGAAGTACAGCGTGTAAAGTTTTACCAAAAATTAGGTTCAGGTGATAATCTAATTGAAATATTTCTTACTAAAGACGAAGTAATATCTATGTATGAAGATATTGTAGAGGCGGAAAAAATATGTGGAACAAGCGTGTATAAACATTTAGAATAACCCCGTGCCATCTTAGGGTGGCACTTAAAACAAGAATTATGAACCCAAAAGATAAAGCAATAAACATTTACAATAATTATAGACAAATACCTCTATTGAAAGATTTTGAAGGAATGGATGAAAATTTAGCTATAGAGTGTTCTATTATCTCTGTAAATGAAATAATCCAGGATATTCCAATGTATTTAGGCAATTTAAACCCAAAATATTTTTATTGGAACGAAGTTAAAAAAGAACTTGAAAAAATGAAATCATGAAGCAGTTACAATTAGAACTAAACAAAAGACTCCTTATTGTGGAGTTTGATGACATGCAGCATTTAGAAAATGTAATATCATGCGATAAGCAAGGAATAAGATTTTGTACCGATGATGATCAGCTAATAAAACTCATCTGCAAGGGTGATGTGTTTACTGAGGATATTGCGAAAGGATTTTTGCATCAGTCAATTCATACCGGTTTATTCGCTCACTACGTCAAAGATATTCCAGTAAATACATATTGTTATAAAACGGCTCTTGAAGCATTCGATGCTGTAATTAATGCTTATGGCGCCCATTGGGGAGAGAATCCAGTGAGCGAACCTAGAATGTCAGATTATGGATGGTATGCATCAGGTCACCCAGAAGAAGACAGTGGCTGGATGTATAAGGAGGGAGAGGAAAAATATTATGAGGCTTTTAAATCTTATGAAGAATCCGAATCCAGGACCTTCAACCCATCAAAATGTATAATCTTTGAAATGCTGTAAAGATGATTGGTAAAAAAGAACAACTGCCTAAAAGCATATCTTATGCCTATGGTAAATATGTTGTTAAAATCAATGTAAAAAAGCACGTTGTAAACAAAGAAAGGCAAATTCATGTAGGGGTATTTGATACATTGGATGAAGCCGTGACTGCACGAGAAAAGTTTATTATTGATAATTTTCAAGGTGTAGCTAATGGATACTTGCCAAGAGGAATTAGCAAACATACGCATAGAAGATATATTGCTCGTTTTAGCTATTTTGGTAAACTAAAATACTTAGGAATATATGATACAATCGAAAGAGCGATTGAGGCTCGATATAAATATATTGATTCGCTAAAGTAATTACCCTACCAAAAAAAGCCCCTGCGTTAACAGGGGTTATTTTGTTTAAAATCTGATGCCTTTTTCTTTTAATTCTTGGATTCTATTTTCAATTATTTCTTTCGTTAATTGTTCATGAAAGACATGATGCCATACATAATTAAGATAATCAAATATTTCCTCGTCAACTAAAGCAGATAAGAATACATAAAGGTCCCGACGGTTTTCATCTTCGAAATATTCTTCATCAAATTCAAATATCGTATCAGCGGATATTTCCCATCGCTCGCGAAAGTAGCCATCAAATTCAATATCTTTATCTGCAGCTGCACCTCTAATTAGATTCATAGCATCATCATAGAAGCTGTTTAGATCTTCCGGATCTTCTTCAATATAATTTGAGAGAAGCTGTAATATGCGTTTTGAATCTTCCATTAGTCAAAGAATGAGGCTTGCGTTGGGGGATTTTCTTTTGGTATTTTCTGAGGTTCCAGGTTTACAGCAACTAAAGCGGGATCGTAAGCCGGAAACTCAAAGCTTTCAATCGGTTCATCATTCAAAAATCTATTTGCGGTGCCAACGTCCATGCATATTGGCATTCTGAGTTTTGAATTGTGAACAACGCTCATTAATTCGTTGGCAACAGTGGTAACCAGTCCAAAACCTATTTCTCCGTTATCCCAAACGTCATAAAATGCTGCGATAAAGAAATGATCCTGATCCTTCCAATGCATTCGGTGCTTTACAGTAATAGGAGTTTTTCTTCCCGGATTCTGAATGTGCATCCAGTCGTAGAATCCGCTCACAGGTACCACTGCCCTATTATTTTCAAACTTCTTGTAAAAAGTATGCGTTTTCTCTGCGGTTAGGTTTACTCCTTTCCCGGGTTTCGTTTTATCATAATCTTTATATAAGCGCCAGGTTCCGTGTGTGATCTTTCGGCCATGGTGATACAACACAATCGGCAAGGCCGGTACGTCAAAGGCATTGACTTCATGTTTTAGAATGTAATTCCCCTCCACTATTTCAGCAGATAGGTTTGCAGAAACTTCCTCCATTGAAAGACCTGCATTATCTACACGATTGCACATGATTAATATTTTTCACCGAAAGTACAAATATCATGCAATTATTTAATGTGCCTATCAGCCCAGCCTTCCTCATTGTTTTCATTATCGCCTTTCTTCTTTCCCTTGTACAAAAATTTCTTTTTTGGGGAAATAATACTTAAAAGCCAGAATTTAGCCAACTTTAACCCGTAATAATCAACTGATTCAGCTACAATACTGAAAAGCACAACTTCATTTTCAATGAGCTCTTCAATGTCAAATTTTTTACTCTCAGTATAAAATACATCTACCTCCTGTTTTTTATCAGAAGTAATGATCCGTAAATGATTTATATGTTTTGATTTAATTACACCTCTAATTTCCATGATACAAAATTGATACATTTTTTTTAAAATTATAAAATATTTATTGATACAATTTGTCCCAATCTTAATTTTTTCAGGTTTAAAAACACTTTGAAGGGTGTCTTTTCCCAACGGTGAGAAACAAAAAATCCCCAGATCACTCCGAGGATAAATTAATTACTAACTCATTTCATAGAAAATGAGAAATCAAATATAATATTTAAAATATTATTTCGCAAAGAACAGATCAGCTTCCGCCTTTCTTCTACGGATCAGTCCATTCAAAGTTTTTCCGCCAGCAGTAATATATTTGGTGGTGAACCAGTTTCTAATTTCGGACTCTCCTGCTTTTTTATTGACTAAAGAAAATAGCGTATCAGATCCTCCGGTATTGTAAGTATGTGATACAAGGGCATCATATTGATTTTGGGTAAGGACCACTTTCACTTTATTGCTGACCATTTTTTCGTAAGTTGGTAAAACAGTCGAAAATAATTCTGTCGCTTTTTCTCTTGTGATTGCGGGATCTTTCATGGTGACCTTCTTTCCTCCCGGATAGTAGGTATTCCCATAACCTATCGTTGGAATTCCTGCAGAGTCCAGATAAGGCTTAGCACTGAACCCCTCGAATGACAATATTAAGTCTATTCCTTTTTTTGATGTTTTCATTTTATAATCGTATTAAATTGTAAGATATTCCAATTCCAAATCCGGGGTAAAATTGATTAGTGCCAGGTATGTAGTAGTATCCTGCCTGAATACCAAATCCAATTTTTTTAGGCTTTACATCAATGCTTTTTTTGAAATGTTCGACCCCGTTAATTTTCATATTTTTATCGGGCGAAGAAATATCTATATATGATTTTTCTTTGCCAAATAACCATTTTCGCTCATTATACTTAACAATGTCAACTATTGCATCATACTTGTAGTTTAAAGTGCTGTCATTGGTATTGGAAACTATTTTCAGATACTTATTCTCGTAATAGATCCGGTCTTTCTCTCGCTGGACTTTACTGGCCTTCAATTGCCCTTCAAGAATAAATTTTGCCCGAGTCAGCTCATCTATTTTTTCAGTTGCAATATTGAGAGCCGGAGCCAGTGTATCTTGAACATAGGTAATGTAATTCTTCGTAATATGATTCTGGATTACTTCTCCCTCCTTTTGCTCAAAAGTCCCGTGCGTTGTACTATCAATTGGATTTATCCATTTATCAACATAGATAGTATCACGTTTAGAAATGGTTTCTTTTGCAATCCTGTCGTTTTTACTTGACTTAAACCATCCGGCAAATAGGTTTGCGACTAAAACTATAACCGCCAAAACCAAAATCGCTATAAATGCATTTTTTTTCATTTTGCTCTATTTAAAAGTTGTCTAGCCTGTTGCTGGGTCTTTTCCCTTAGAGTGCTATCGGCTTGTTTAATTGTTTCTTGCTGAATATATCCTGCTTTAATCAGTAATTGTCTATTAAGATCGTCTACCTTCTTTCGCTCTTCGTAATAGAGCTTTTTATAATCATCCTTAGATTCACTGCTATTATTCAAATTGATGAAATAGGTAATCCAGAACATCAAAAAAAATACAGATGCTGCAAAGGCATAAGGATTTTTGCTGATAAGACTCTGAATTTTTCCGATCTCGCTTGTACTTAGATTCGCCATTTCATTTTTTATGATTTGATATAAATTCTTTCATTATTGTATTCCTATTAATATTCCATTTGCAAATGATAATGTTTTGTTATTCCCCGCCCAATCTTTAACTGTTAAACCGCCTGTATAGCCTAGATATCCCGCAATCCTTATAGAACCATTGGGAATATCTAACGCTACATTTCCTCCGTTTCCATTTCTAACATCAATGGAAATTCCAGTATGAAAAACATCATCAGATTTTGTATTAACAATATCAAGCATGGCTGATCCAGTATTTTGCGCACCGGAAAGTTGAGCGAACTTCCTATTATCACCAGCCCCAGTGTAATCTCCGACAACTACCCAGCCTTGCGGTGATTCAATACCATTATTTGTAATTGTAAAAAATTTATTGGTTATCACACTGCCAAAGGTTCCAGCATAAGCATTAATGGTACCTGAAAAGGTTCCGGATGTAGCATTGACTACACCTTTAATATCTGCATTTTCAGCAATCAGTTTACCATTGTGAAGCACTTTGAAGACCGCGTCATTCTTATGTGCATAATCAGCTCCTGCTCCAAACCGGATGGAATCACCACCAGCATCTGTTACCGAAGATATAAAGGCGTTTCTAGCAGTGTTATTTCCTACTTCTATCACTTGTGACATCAATAATCCATTATCAATAGACGTGAAACCGTCTGAGCCGTCCGTAAACTTTATCTTTCCCTTAATCTCTTGCGTATCCAAGTTAATTGTCATCTGGCCGTCAAGCGAAGAAATGATTCCAGTCCTGATAAGTCCACCATTAATTGTAGTCGTCCCAACAGTAATGGATAATACCCTCACACCATCTACTACCGAATGCAGAATTCCTATTAAAAAATAGTAATCATTCGCGTCTGAATCGAATTTGTATTGCTCTTGACTGAAAACTATTGATCCGGTTTGATCTGTTTTAGAACATTTCCCGTAAACATATCGAAATTGATCGTCTGGAATAGTTTCTACATTTTCTGGAATACTCCACTCTTTATCAAACGTTTGAGAATATATTATTCCAGGATTAACCTTGATCTTATTCTTATCATTTTCAAACATCACGTAGAAAACAACACTACAACTTATTTGTTGTGATCTGGCCCCAACTGAAATCATGTTTGTTTCAATTGAGTTTGGCCGAATGTTTTCAGGGTCAAAATAATCATCTGTATCGAAAACAAGGTTCTTTAATTCTTCGGTGGTTTTTACACCTAATTTTGAATAGTTGATGTTTCCGAGATTGGTGATTGAAATAACGTTCTTGATTTCCTTGATCTGGAGAGTTACCTGTGAGCTGTATGCAATTTCGTAACTATCAGCAATAACAATCTTCATATCAAAAGGATTAAAATATCCGCCTTTTATGAACTCTGTACTGATTTGATTTACACGAAGAATCTTGTCAATTCCTAGAATTCTATCATAAACCTGTACATAGTCACCAATATCAAACTTCCCTACTCCTATTTTCTCCATATAGGGTGGTTCAATATTTAGATCATAAGATACTTTTGCCTTTAAATTCAGATTGAACTGCTCTGATCCTTTAATAAACAGTTCGTTTTCCGCATTATCTTCGTAAGTTTTAGGCATTTCGATGTCAATCAGAACATATTCATCACCTACAGCAAATTGAAAAGCTTCAGTCTTTTCATCCGGAAAGCTCTGGCCTTGATCGTTTTTGAAAGGAATTATTTCAAAGGTCTTCGTTGTATGATTATATCCACCCTTTTTAATCTCAAACTCATATCCGGCCAAATTTCCTGTGTTCACATGAATTTTGGCAGATGTTCCAGCAATGAGATACTTAGTTGTAACCCCGTCGGCTTCTTTTTCATTAAGGTCAAAATCCATTGTAGAGTCAGAGAACTTGAATTTAGTATCTCCTAAAGACGTAATCTTTCCGGTCCTTTTCGGATAGATGTCATCGAAAGTGATCGATCCTTCTTTTAATCCGAAGGCCGCAATCGATCCGGCATCTTCAAGATAATCTGCACCAGGTAGCTTTAAACGCTTACTGAAGTTTCTGTACTCATTCGGGATATTATTTGTTCCCCCGAAAACATAAAGCCTATTTACAATATCGTTTTCATCCACATTATTACGTGAAAGAGAATAAAGCCCCTTGCCTTTTCCGTACTCAAACTTAATCGGGACCTTTTTACCATAGTCGCCAATGTGAATTACATACTTTCCATTCTCATATTTTACCCAGAAATCAGTATTAAAGCCATTTTCTTTGTCACAAATCTTCTGCAAAGCGGAAAGACAAGTATCATCTCCAAATGTCAAAGACTTAGTTTCGCCATTTGTGAAAGATCCTATCTCCCAATTCGGGGCAAAACGCTTCATGTTGTTTTTAAGAGCTAATAAGAAAACCTCAATTGTTCCGATTAGTGGAAATTCCAAATCAGGTCCGAATCCACTTGCATCTGCATTGAAAAACTTACATCTCTTTAAATCATACATTAGGCCCTGAGCAACTATATTGTACTCATAGTTATTCTCAGCGTTTTTCGTCAAAGAAGGAAGTGAGTTGATGCGATAAACAGAATCAAACAACACAAAATAGTCGTTAATCAGAATATCCAGCTTTTCCCTTGAATTCATTTTGATCGAAACCGAATCATCTGAAAGCATAACACGGTTTAGTGTTGCTGAATCCACAGAACGCTTCCCTCGCTCAATTAAATTGAACAAGGGCGATCCGTTTCTGTATAGAATTAAATTATTCACTATATAAACGATTTTATATTGTTTTTGTTTTTCACTTTATTGAAAATAATTTTAAGCTTTTTTCATTTTTTACTATATTGCATTAACTTTTACCATGAAAAAAAATATTTTTATTCTACTATTATTTGTAATTCTATGCAATTGCCAGAAAAATGATCAACTTTCTGACATGAATAATATCCAAATGCCGACTTATGAGGAGTTAAATTATTCTGCAAAATCTTCTGATACTTTAAAAATTTACATCATAGGTAACTCCATAACTACTCACGGGATTGCCAATGAAATAGGTTGGAATCATAAATCTGGCATGGCTGCATCTACTCATGATAAAGATTATGTTCATATACTTTTTAAAAAACTTATAGGACATTATTCAACAAAAAATATTATCCTCAGATATTCCAACTGGTCATTATTTGAAAGAATGCCAGAAAAATTTTCCAAATTCAAGGTGGTCGAAAACTTTAAACCTAACATTGTCATTTTCCAGCTAGGCGACAACACTGCTTCTGAATCATCTGATTTATTTAAAAAAAGCTCAATTAAGTTTTTAAAACCTTTTGAAAATAAATTTGTCTTATCACCTTTTTTCATGAGTCCCGATAATTTTAATGTATCCAAAGAAATTGCTTACAAATCAAATTCAACTTTCATAAACATTTCCAGTATTTCCAAGAACAAAATCAATACAGCTGCTAAAGATTCAAATAGATCTGATGTAGCAAAATGGACCGTTGAAGGCGTATCAGCACATCCGGGAAATACTGGAATGTTAAATATTTCTAATGAAATTTTTAAAGCTATAATCCTAAAGAATTAAATATCGCATTCCCCATGGCTTGCATTCCTCCATCACCCGGGTGAGCTGCTACTCCAGTGTGTGTAATTGTGTGGTTTTGCCCATCATCACCTTTAACTACAGCACCAACATAGGATCTATTTCCGGCAGTATCAAATTGGCTTAAAGGCGTAAAGGATAAGCCTTTTTCAGTGGCAACAGCTTTCATGTCATTGTCTATATTTGCGTTCGCCCAGAATACCCCACACACCTTAATCAATGCAGTTGGATTCTTCAGAATTACATATTCTATTAGGTCTCTAAATCTGGCCTTGAAATATTGATTCCAGGTGACATTTTCACCTATTTTCAAAAAAATCGCATTGGGCTGATTGGAGAAATGGGTGTCCAGCGTACTATAATCAAACGTGTAGCTTGGATTTGACGTTGATATTACGCTTTCCCAGAGCGATATATTAACCGGATTAACGCTCGCGGAAGGATTTATAACTTTCATCTTAGACAAATAAACGTGGGCATAATCCTTATCTTTCTCTGATGCAGCCATACCCCAGGTACCCCACCAATCAGGCGACGGCAATGATAGCGTGATTGAATTACCCATGAATAAAGTTTTCATATAACCGCCTACGTATTCGAAGCTTACAGTTCCGTTCGAATTGAAAATTAACTTAATCTTCTTTCCATCCTTCATGAAAATATTATCAATGTTATTAAGATGATCATTAACAGCATTAAGTTCTGTCTTAGTTGCTATATTAGATTTAACATATTCGCGTAAAAACAGCTTAATCGGCAAAGAACTTCCGGATACAGCATTTAAAGTGCTGCCATAGTCCGTAGAAATAAATAGGTTAGCAGACGCACCCGCATTAGTATTTACAGGGAATTTGGCAGGCATCTTAAATCCTAATACATCGTTTTTTTCTAAAACTGTATTAATTATCACTGTGTTAACTCCTGCTGTTAAGTTTGATGTGATCAATTTCTTTTCAATAAGTTTGTTCCATTGATCTATAAAACCGATTACGATAGTGTAAGCCCCTGCGGTTTGGGCATTAACCTCTAATTTTTCTACAAAACTATCCCCTGAATGACTGTATTTATTGACAGCATATCCAGAAGCCTGAGCGGTTTCAGAATTTACCATTGTATTCCCTTCAGATGACAGATTATTGCTCTTGTAATTGTTTGCAGCGAAATCGTTAACGATTTTAGAAGTGCTTTTCTTAAGATTGAAAGACCCGGAAGCGGTCTCTATATAATTAATATTATAAAGCTCAAACCAAAGACTATAATAACTTCCAGGATTAAGCTCAGTTGGATTACCTCCATCATTTCTTGGAGCGAATAATTTATTATTCGTAGATGCTCCTGAAGACGCAAACCTAATCTTAGCAGTCGATCCTGACACGCCTGTTACACCAATTATCTGATTTGGTGATAGTTTTTTATTCACCTGGAACGAATTCCACCCTACAACCCCTGTAATGGTGTCTGAAATCCATGTAGGTATAAAATTGGTGCCATTCAATACACCGATAACAACCTTATACGTTCCAGCAACTGATAAGTTTACGTTGCCTTTTGATACATACCTGTCACTTGTGATATTATCATTTGAATTTTTATTAGTTTTACAGGTAACTAGATTTGGTGCTGCAGTAAAATCAAGTGAATCAGCATCATTACCAACCATATTAACTCCAATATTCTTATCAAACACTCCTACTTCTTCAGTGATAACGGTGGTTCCTCCTGCTTCGCCACCCTCGACTTTTGTTGAGAGCCAATTGTCGATTAGATATGCATTCTGAGCTTTATTGATATTAGCTACATTAAATGTATCATCAATAGCAGCACCTGGAATAGCTATTGCATCTTTCTTTGACACCCCGTTGGTAACATTAATATACACTAGCTTTTTATCAAGATCAGAAGTTGCTACAACAATGGGCTGTGGTGGATTAGATCCATCTTTAAAATTCGTGTAAGTCCCTGCTGTTCTGACCTCCCACTTCTCATAGAGGCCTTTCGGATAATCTGTAGGATTATAAGGCGTAGGAGAACTTGTTGGAGTCGCTTCACCTTTTATCCCGGATGATGATACTTTATCTATTTTTTCTTCAACTTCGGTCTGCCAAACTTCTAATTGTTCCTTTGATTTTGTATTGCCCACCATAGACCCTTTATCAATAGTGGCAATATTTTCAGGTGGTATTGTATCTGAAACGTTAATTGTTATCTGCTGTCCATTAATGTTGGTTGTTCCCATTTTCTTCTTAAATTTTATTCCAAATTATTTCTGCAGGCGTCTGAATATTTTTCATGTCTTCAATGTTGCCCGCTATTATTATTATTTTTTCTTTTCCTGTCATATCTTGCCATTCTCCGATTACCTCAGAAGTTTCAATTCGTGGATTGTCAAAGGTCATTCCTGGTACTTCATTTCCTTCAGAGTCCAGTACTTTATAGATGAATTTACCATACTCATTCATGTTCAAATCCTTAACTACAGAAAGCGTATTTTTTCCAGGCAATCCATTGTAAATTGTACTGATGGCTAAAGGAAGATATTCACCAGTGCTTTTTTTTCGCCCTATCATATATAGAATCAAATTCTTTGTTGTTTGAAGGGTCACCTCAACTGAGAACTGAAAAGCACTTGAATTTGATGGCACAGAATAGACTTCAAAATATTGTGCATTTACTCCGCTAACACTTACAAGTGATAACCCGGAATTCTCATATGATGGCGCTGAATAATCCTTAGTAAGGCTTACATTTCCCCTACCGGTCTGTTTTGTTCCATCACCGAAGAAAATCTCTGTATCGGAATCTATCTCATACGAAAGCTTCACAGTGTCAAGAGTAGTTTTAAGAACTCTTTTAATAGGATTTGCTTCGATAAATTTTAGAGTAAATGTTGCAAACATTACCCCATCATTGAATGTTTTTTCAGGAACTATTTCATCTTTTATATATACCTCAAATGGAATTGTCTTAAAATTAAAAGGCGTGATATGCAATCGCTGAGTACCTGGTTTAGAAAACTCATTGAGTATAAAATCTTTAAATTTCACAAACAAATCCTCCCAATTTTCTCCTCTTATAAAGCATTCTAAATCAAATACCCTTTCTTTGAATTTAGGTTTGCTTAGATTCACTGAAATACCATGGTATTCTGCCCAATCATATTGAGTTACGTCTTTCCTTTCTAATCCGCCAACAATTTTATTGTACTTTGAAACTCTTACTTCAAAGTCTTTTATATTTTTGCCGTTCAACTCAACTCTAACGTCGCTCATTTTTTGAAACTTGTTTTTGTGATTCTTACATCACCTGTGCTTTTTATTTTTCCGCCATACTGGAAAACCTCTACCCTTGCATTTTCGATACAATCAATATCAACCTCTGCATTATCCAGGATGTTGATTATGAGAATAGAATTTTCAGCAACCAAGATTTTTGCTTTTGCATGATGTCTCAAAACAAGTTGAGACACTGAAAACCCGTTGTATATCATTTTAATATCTGAGTTGCCAAAAAAGGCAGCCTTTGAAAGATTATTAGGCATACCTACGTAATCAGTGAAAAGACCATGTACCTCGCTTTGCCCCTTGAATTGTCGTAACACTTCCAATTTTGGAAAATCATTGGCCATTGACCAGTCATCTCCATCAAAGTACATCGTACATAGATTTTTCAATGACAAATCTGCCTTCATCTTTTCTTGCCATTCTCGACAAATATTGCTTTCAATAGCTTGTATGTATACTTCTTGTAAGTTCATGATTATGGAATTCCGGCTAACCCGTTTTTAATTTTTGAATTCATCGATTTTATTTCATCGTATATGCCTTTCAGAGGCCTTGTATTCTGCTCTATTTGGACCTGAACAAGGAGCTGATTTCGCATTACATCCATGCTATCTTTTTGTCGCTTCAAGGCTTCAGCCTGCATGACTCTCATAGCATTAATCTGCCCTTCGAGTGCCCCGGCTGTTTTCTCTGTAATACCTTTGATGTCTCCTTTTAATCCTTGGGCATTTTCAGCAGAAGCACCAAATAAATCCTCATACTGTTTTAATGCATCTATGTATTGTTGCATAGCATTGGTCCCTAAAGATTTAATCTTTTCTCGTTCTTCAGGTGTTAAACCATCAAAAACACCTCCTGCAGGCGTTGAAGCGTTTTGAGCTTGTAATCCTCCAATTAAATCAATCAATTTTTGTCTTTGCTCTTTTAATGCTAAGACGTATTTTGTATTTTCTGGATTATAATTATTAGAAGACTCAGCAGCCTTTATTTTCTTTTCAAGCTCTGCTATATCATTCTTGTATTTGGCAATTTGAGAATCATTAATATTTGCGTTCCCGTTTCCAAAACCCATAGATGAATAAAGGCTATCAACCATGTTTTTTACCGCCGGTTCAAGTATCTTAACTTTTAAAGCATTTGCGACGGCATTTTTCATCACAGTGTCAACGACTTTATCAAAAGCTTCTGCTGCATTCTCTCCTTTGCCAAAAGCATCAATCAAGGCGTTGGCTATGTTTTCAGATAATTCTTTAAAGTCTGTAGTTGTTATGCTTTTTTTGAAATCATCAAATACGTCTTCAATTTTCTGACTCAATTGGCTTATTTGAGAATCAAAACCTGCTATTTTATCCTTATCAGCTTTTTTCTTTTGACTCTCCTCATTACGCATTTGAATAACCATACGTCGCTGTTCTTCCAGGTTTTCAATTAAGCCCCTCTGCATTGCGATAGCTGCATCTCCGGCTGTTTTTTGAATGGAATGCTGAAGACTATCATAAGCCGTTTTAAGATTTTCAACAGCTATTTGCCAATCTTTAATCTGTTTTTCTCTGTAATTATCGCCACTTAAAAGGCTAGAAAGAGATACAACCATTTGAACGATACCTCCGGCCATCTGGGCATAATCATTTTTAAAGTACCCAGCAACAGCATTTGTTACACCATCAACTAGTTGCTCTACATCATGTAGAGCCTGCTTAGACTCATCAGATAGTAGTCCCAATGCATCTCCTAAACTAGACGAAAATCCTATAACTCCTGATACGGCAGCCCCTGCTGCCTCAAAAATTCCAACTAAGGCTAATTGGGTTTCTTTTTGCCTATCCTTAACTTTTTCATCATCTTTTCCGTATTTTTTTTGGGTTTCGCCTAGTTCTTTTCTTTTGGTCTTGTATTTATCAATAGCGTCTCCTAATGCTTTAAAAGGGTTTTTTGATATTTCGGCATCAAGATTCTTAAGAGCATCATTGTAAATCTTTAGATCTTGTGGATTTAAGGCCTTTCCGGCATCTGATTCTATATACTTTTTAAATTCATCTCGCAAACGCTTAATGGTGTTAGGACCAAGCTTTTCCAGATCTCCAAATGCTTTTACGTAAGCATCTGTTTTCTGGAACATTTCCCATGACATAGCGGATATGTCTTTTGCTTGTGCTTTATTAGCTAGTTCAGTTTGTCTTGTTTTCTCTACGTCAGAAACATTTGATTTTTGAATATTTGCCCGGATATCATCATATTCTTTTGTGATATCTGTTTTTCTCTGTTCAAAAGATTGATGTTCCTTTATGAACTCATTATATGTATCACGTTGTTGTTGGGCAACAGCATCTGATAATTCTTTATAATACTTGTCTTTTTCGTAAAAGTCTGCTGGGTTATTGTTGTTGACTATCTTATTAACGGACTTTAGTTTTTCTATAAAATCTAATTGATCTACAAGTGAAGGAATTCCTTTTATTGCATTTTCAATTCCTTTCTTTACATTTTCAAAAGGCGTATCTAAGCCTTTAAGTCCGTTAATTTTTTCACGGATAAATATCAGATCTTGCTTTTGTTGATTGGTCAACAGGCTTTTTTCGGACAAGCTCTCTAAGGCTTTTTCTTGCTTTTCTAAATAATCAAGATAATTCTTCGCACCATTGAATAGATCTGTATATTGGGCATCGGCTGAAGCTTTTCCATAAAAGGCTGCTGTCTTATAATAGTTATTCCATTGCCTTTCAGCCTCATCAATCCTTTCTTGAAAATTTTTAAGCTGTAGAGATTTTATTTTTACATCATAATCCTCATATAGCTTTACTGCAGCATCCATGCTGATTGTTTCGCCTGTGAAATATGGATTCCCCTGCTTATCCTTATCGCTTCCGTATTTATCGACTTTTCGCAACTTTACAACACCGTCCACAGCCGTCTCCATAGCCTCTTTAAGTAATGTAGATCTTCTTTGCAATTCTTTAATCGAGCCTATAGGAATTAATTCTGCTAACTGACGATTATTTTTTTTGTCTTTTTTTGGATTCATTAGCTCACTATATTTATCTATAAGAGCCATATTTTCAGTCCATTCTTTAGACCCTACTTGTAGATCCTTGTTAGCTTCCTGCAATCTCTTTACTTCATCCTCATACCATCTTTGAGTCCCTTTTTTGGGTCCTGCTTCTAAAACCTCATCAGCTATATTATTCCAATTGTCCTTTAATTTTTTATCATTTCTTTTTGTAGCATCAGCTATTCCTTTAGCAACATCATCAGCCAGTTTATCAACTTGTTTTGAAGTTTCATCAACTGCTTTTCGCGCTTGCTTCACTGGATTATAGGCAGAATAATTCAAATCTTTTTCGAGCATTACTTCATAATACATACTAGATTTAGGCATTGAGCCTAACTTTTTAGCATTTTCAACCCTTTTTTTGATATTTTCCAGCTTTTGATTTTCATAGTCTTCTTCTTTGAAGACTAAATCCAATTCTGCTTGAGCTTTCTTTTTTGATAATTCTTCCAACAAAGCAGCCTTTCCTTTAGCTATAGAAAGTTCTTTAAGACGAGACACGAGAATATTATACGCATCTGATAATTTATTGGTTGCTTTATATTCAGCATCCACGGTCCCAGTAAATGATTTATTGAGATTAATTAGGCCTTGATAAGCTTTCTTACGCATCTCAACCGTGGAATGACTAGACTTTAATATTGAAATCTCTCTATTAATAGATCCGACCAGTTGCTCAGAACTTTTTTTATACGCTGAGGCTATTGAATCACTTACGGATTTTTGAAATTCCATTGCTGCCGTTAGCTTTTCTGTTTCCTCCTTCGCTTCAAAATTGCCAGTTCTCAAATATACCAGTGCAGCAACAACAGCTGCAATTCCAGAAGCCAACAAAACATACGGATTGGCACTAGCAGCAGCATTAAATAAAAGCTGTGCTTTGGTCATTCCGGAAATCCCCTGCGCAAATCTTATTGCAGCAATCGTCCCCTCTGCCCAAATTTGTAACTTCTGCAATGCATTAACTGTAATCAATACAGCTCTATATGCGCCATATGCAGAAACTAATGTTGAAATTATCTGTATGACATCTTTGTAATGCTCAACAAGATATGTTAGTCCCTGGATTCCGTCTGATAAAAGCCCCTCATTGCTTTCTCCGATCTTATTCAACATCTGATCCCAAGCATCTCCTAAGTTTGCAACTTGTCCAGATAGTGACTTAGACTGTTTTTCCATTAAATTGAAAAACATACCGCCTTCATTCGTCATGGAGAATAATACATCCTGCACGTCTTTGAAACCAATCTTTCCCGCGGAAACCATGGCTGAAATTTCAGCTGTGTTTTTATTAAATTTTTTTGCTAGTTCTGCAACCATCGGAATACCAGCTTCTGTGAACTGCCTAAGATCATCACCTGCTAATTTACCTTTTGCTTTAACCTGCCCATAAACCAGATTAATCCTTGAAAGGGGAACTCCTAAACCTGCGGCAATGTTCCCCATTCTTGTCAAGGTGTCTAAAACTTCCTTAGCAGGGACCTGAAATGCAAGCAATTGTTTTGCTCCAGAAGAAACGTCTTGTAGTGAAAAAGGAGTTTTTTCTGCTAAATCAACCATCTGAGCCATTAGTCCTTTTGCGTCTGAGGCATTTCCCAACATTGTGCTGAAAGCAATCTCCGTCTTTTGAAACTCTCCTCTAACATTGATTACTTCCATTACAAAACTTTTTATTGCGTCTGTTGAAAAGTAACCAGCTATACCTATTGCCAAATTTTTAAATGACGAATCCATGTTCTTAGTTTCTCGGGAAATCAAACCATTTAAACCTAGAATATCTCGACGCATAGCCTCAATATCTCGACGCCATTGCGCTAGATCTATTCCTGCTCCAAAAAAAAGTGATCCGTTATTGGTATTCATTACTTGTATTGCTGTAGTTGTGCTATTAAGTCCTCAGAGTTCTGTTCAGTCATCTGTATGGACTTGGAGTTGTCTTTTTGTGTTTTCTCGTCTTTCGACTCGTATTTAGGGGCGTCTATGAGCATTCTTTGCACTATTCGCCAGTCTATTTCCCAAAGCAGGTAGTCTAAAGTCCATCCGAAGTGGTGGCAGATTTGGCCAAGTGATCCGTAGATTGTTTTTAGACCGCTTTCTCTACCGTCATCGCTTTGGTCGGTCTGTTGCCGTTCATCAAGATGGTAGAGGTCATAAAATTTTGATAGTTGGAGAATTTAAGTAGCTCCAAAGAGAAATTCATTATCTGTTCGCTATTGAGAGAATTTAAGAAGTGCCATTTAAGTATCCATTTAGGAATCTTGCTTTCAACTGCTATAGCAACGGCTTCAGCTAGTAATCCGGCATTGTCTCTTACTGCTTCATATTGGGCGGGTAATTGGATTGAAAGATCACTGTTTGAAAGAGCTTCTTCATCAACTTTGATTTTGATGGATAGTTTAGACAATCTAAGCATTTTGCCCATCGAAAGTTTTCCAATTCTCCATACTAAAGTTTTGCCGAAAATCTTTGTCTCAAAGCTGTATCCTTCACCAACCAACAATTCTAACTCCTCCTTTTCTAATTCAATGTTTTCCATGTGAAATGTTGTTAAAAAAGCCTACCCGGAGATAGGCTTTAGGAATGAATGTATTATGGAGTTGTTGTTGGATATTTTGGATTTTCAAAATTTGCCAGACCATCTTTTGTTGGCTTTAGTACCGTAGCGGTGACAATCACCCCTAAGAGTGAATCTTTCCCCATAGCATCAGAAAATCTTGCTGAAATTTGCGCTCTTGGAACATCGAAGCCATAACCTATTTCCGGAGTGATCTTCAGAGATTTTTCAATCGGCATTAAATTAACCGGAGGAGTGTATTTCCCAGTTGTAGCATCTACTGTACCACCCCATACTTGCTTAAATGTTGTTGCGTCCGGATTGTGAATTTCAAATTCAAAAGCTAATGTTCCCTTTTTCTGTCTGATAAAAATCGGATCATCATGTTCTTCTACTTTGAATTCCGTTTTGTCTCCTTCTGCCTGGTTCACTTTGAAAGTCCCTTCTTTTACCTCTCCCAGTCTTTCTAATGTAGTTCCCATTGCACCATCAGCTCCGATGGCTCCTATTTCTATTTTGGCTAAGCCGTTATTAATTGATGACATTGTTTGTATTTTTGTTAGTTATATGCTTTTAAATTGATTCTGAAATTGATATAATTAGCCTTCTCTGCTTCCTCCTCGAATGTGTTGTGATTGACTATGGTAAGATTGAATTTTGGCCTGAAAATATTTTCAAAAATTGGGTACACAGCTTTACTTATATCAAGCATTCTATTGCTATTTGGCATATATTGAGTGATTCCGTTTATGCTCACTGAAATCATAGGCACATAGCAGTTTACATTGAAGACACCGTCTTGTAGAAAGGAATTATCCATTGATATATCATTGATAACTATATCCTCTTTGGTACTTCCAGAAGGTCTCTTGTCTTTGTAAATGTTTCCGTTAATCAAGGTTTTAATATTGCTCTGTGAAAGCAGTTCAAAAATCCATTGCTTTCCTTCTAATACTGTCTTTCTCATTTAAGCTGCTTTACGAGATTTGGAATCATAGTTTTTGCTAATTGCTCAGCGCTTGTAAGTACATTTCTACCTCGACTTTCCACTTGCGATGCGTACTTCATTCCTGCCACAACAACTAAAGCTATATCCGGTTGTTGTGAGGCTAGTTCCCTTGCTAAGGACTTGCCTTTTGACACGCCATCAGATCCGCCAGTGAAATTCTCTTCCACTATTCTACCATTGATTATGATTGCATACCCTACAGATGACCTAAGATTTCCTGTTACATCTCTGTAATTTCCCGCATTTCTAGCCTCATTTATTGCCGCTTCTGCGCAATATTTTAATACTCTTATGTACTTATCTGTGATCTCTTTTTGGGCGTCAATAAACCGCTGATTGATCGCGTTGTTATCTCCAATAAATCTTAAAGCCATAATCTAGCGTGTAGTTGTTCTCTTTTGAATAACTTGTTATCTCCTTCGAGCCTTATATTCCCTTCTTTGTCGAAAACTCTTACCTTTGCTCCCAATTCGACAGATGGACTGGTTTTAGGCAGGTAAATGACCGCTCCAAATACATAAACTTCTCCGTCCGTGGTTACAATCCTATTTCCTCCTCCGTTTCCTTCGTCTCTACATTTTGAAATTGTAATCCAATCTTCTGATCCAGGTGTCCAATTACCGGTATCCGGATCGTACTGGGCTTCCGTCTTTTTTAAGGTCTTCAGCGTGTAAGGAAATTGCTTTATCCCCATTTCGATGTTATGTCGGTGATTGTATTTTCTGACAACAAATCAGGCTTACCAAGTTTCCTTGCTACCATTGAGTAGTATTTCAAGAGAGTGGTTTTATCATAGGAGATAGAATAACCACCCTCAGAAATACTGGAAGGCATATTAATGATATCGGGGATGATGTTATACCAGAAATTATCAAGGTTTATTTCATTCGTTATGGTTTCGGATGGATCAAGGTTCACGAGAGCTAATTCAGCTGCAACCATACCATCGGAATACTCAACCGACCAAAGAGAAAATTTTTCTTGTATGTACTCCCCGATAGTCATTATGCTAATTTCGTTTTCAGAATTACGTTTTTCTTCGTGTCATTAAGAACCGGAAGCGCAAATGCAGTTGCTTTAGTAGAAACCAAAATCGGATCTTGTACACCAAATGTTTTCACAAGGATAAATCCGTCACTTACAGTCTGTGAAGTCGTATCACCAAATGTCATGTTGAACTCTGGGGTTGTAGTATACTGAGTAGCACCTAATACAGGAGATACTGATAATAGTACGTTGCCAGGCTCCCATCCATTCGTAGCGGTTAATACGCCAGCCTTACTTTCAGCATTTACAAATGTTTCCCAGATTCTAATAGTAGGCAATCCGTACAATGCAAGTCTTGTATTGATCATTTCTAGAGTTGGTCTGAACATTTGAGTAGTTCCACCATTATTTGCAACCCCATAAACGAATTCTTGCATTGCTTTAATCGTTGGAATTTGGTTTGCAGTTGCTTGATCAACTGTAATAGTTGAGAACCTGTATCCTTTACTTAAAGCTTCAGTTTGTAAAGCTTGAATATCTTTTACAGGATCTGCATCAGCAGCGGTAAACCAATCTTTTGCTGCATTTACAATTCTAACTTTAAAGTCAATTGAAATATCTGCAACCCCGCCGGAATTGTTTGCCACTGTCGTTTTATACTTTCCTGTAGATGCAAATTGTTTTGCGATATGTTCAGCTCGTGCATTAACACCATCCAGAACGAATGAAGAATCTCCGTAGATTTTATCAATCATTTGGTTCTTAATCGCGGCATTAGTAGGATTTAACTGAACTGCGTTTCTCAACTGCTGGATCTTAATCAGATCATGCTCATCAAGGTCTCTTGCAATCTCAATCTTTGGAATTTCGCCCTTCATTGCAGCAATGAAGTCCCTTCCTTTTCTTGGGGCCTTCGAACCAATCGATACAATATCAGCCATCACTTTAGCGGATACAGTGGATTCAAGGTTTTGAAAGGTTAAATCTGTTTGATATTGTAGCGGGAAATAGTTTCTATACTGTAAATCTCCCAATGTATACGCATTGATGATTGCGTTCATATTTGACGCGGAAAACTCCGGTACTATGTTATTTGCGTTTATAATCATTGCTTAGTGTTTTTAGATAAAGGAGATTCTTGGTAAAGCTTTAGCCAATAAGGCTACACCTGCTTTTTCTAGGTCAGGTAAAGCGTCAATTCTTGCGGTTCCAGACATTATAATTGATGCTAAAGGGAAATCATCCACTTTAATATCATGACTTACTAATCCGATTGTTCCGGCTAAATTTCCTGCTGTTAAGGCTACATTTAAAACCTTCCACTTTCCATCTGTATCTGGAACTACTACTGTTCCTGCAGGAATTACTTTATCAGCAAATCTTGCAGATGCATCTGTTTTTGATATATGAACTCCACCAGGATAGGTAGCATCAATTTGATCAAAAACAACAATCTGTCTCCCTGCTTGGAAATCGTCGTTAATATTATTCATTGGTTTTTGCTGGTTTTTTAGCATCTAGGTATGCTTGAACATCAGGCGAAACTTCTCCCTCTTTTTTTGCCTCACCGAATAGTGGTTTAGGAGCCTGGGCTAAAGCCGTGTTCCCGAACTCCTGAGCAAGACTATCATAGTTTGCTTTCTGCTCGTTAACAAAGGCTTCCATTTCCTCCGGTGTAGCGAAAACTTTATCCATAGGGATAAGCTTCTGAAAAGATTGAGGTATTTTCAACTCTGTGAATTTTGCTTGCAGTGCTTGTGCTGTTGTTTGCTGAGCTTCCTTTTTTTGCATAGCTGTAAGACTTTCGGCAAGTGTTTTATTGCTTTCAATCATAGCTTTTGCCCATGCTGGAATTTCATCGCCCGTTGGTGCCGGATTGGGTTTTGGATCTTCAGGTTTTGGAAGTCCTGGTTCAGGTTTTGGATCTGCCCCTTTTTCCTTTTTCAAATCTGCAATCTCTTTTGCCAACGTTCTGTTTTGGTCAGCGAATGACTGGAATATTGCCAGATCATCTTCAACCCCTGCAACTGCATTTGCTATTTCTTCCTCTGTTTTAACCGCCTTTTCAAGTTGCTTTGCTTTGGCTTTTAAAATTGTTTCACTTAACCCCAGATTTGAGTATTTGGTTTTAAGTTCCTTTAGGATTTTTTCAAACATTACTTAGAATTAATTATTATGTTCAAAAGTAGTTTAGTTGCTATTGCATAACAATAACGTTTTTTGTATTTTAGCAGTAGTTAATTAAAGTATTACTTTATAACCATAAAAAAAGTATAGATGGATGATTTACTAAGGAAAAGATCTGCTGATTTATTGGTGATTGATCTTTTGGAAACTTCACACAGGATTGCCAAGGTTGAGAAGATCACATTAACGTTTAAAGATTTTTGCGATGTAATAGGAAGAGACAGAAGTACTATTCAAAAGCTACTGAAGAATAAACTACTACCCGAAAATTTAATAATTGGCGGTTATATTAATAGGAAACAAAGAACGAAGGTGTTATTTGATACGGAAAGAGTTTTAGAATGGCTTAGGGAGCAAAAAGACACCATTCATGCTGATAAGGTATTTAACTTATGAATAAAGCAACAATCTACAAGCCTACAAGATTCAAATACGTTCAGGAAGCTATTCAAAATGGTGAAAGTCGATATTATATGAATGTGAGAGTTGGTCTTCATAATAAAGCAGTGTGTAAATTTTTTGACAACGTAAGAGATTGTGCAATTGCTGTCGATATGTACCTTATATCAAAAGGAAAAAATCCAGTAAATATTCTTAAACCAAAAAAAGCAAACAATACAAACCTCCCACTCATAAGGTAATTGAGTGGCTTAAACAATAAAGGATATGATAAAACAAAATCAACCATATGGATGCGGTCTTTACGCTGTATCAAATGCATGTAACTTGAAAAACTTTGTTACTGAAGATAGATTAGAAAAAAGTAAAAAAGGCAATGTGATTGGTCAATTATCTAAATGGCTACAGGATGATGGAAATCCTTATTATATAGATGTCCTTTACTATGATCATTTAGGAAAGAAACTTCCAGAATCAGCAGTGCATTATGTTCCAATGGGTGATGATGTGAATTTTCTTCCGATACTTTTAAATGTTAGATTTTCGAATGAAGGCAAGAATCATTTAGTCGGAGGAAAAATAGCAAAAGATGGCACATTATATCTATATGATAGCTTAAAGGAATCTATGATTGAGACAACTTTAAAAAATGCTAATGAAATGTATCATCATGTTTACGGCTTGTTTTTATTTATGGGCGTAGAAGATGGCTCTTATGTATTTATATAACTGTTGATTCATCAAAATAAAATACTCATGGAAATGAAAATTATCAAAACTGAACATAGAGGAAAAGTTACTTATGGTGTTGAAAAATTATTTAAAACTTGCCACACTAACGGACAGTTTTCATCTGGTGTTTCGATTGGCAGAAGTATACTTAGTTTTAGAACTCCAGAAGAATGCGAATCAATAGTTTCGGACATACTCAAAGCAGAACCTATTTTTTATAAAGGTCATAAAATAGAAAGATTGTTTTTTACCCCTAGATGGAAAATGGTATATGTTGATCTGTCATGGAGACTAAAAGATTATGCTACAAGTAAACAATACCATTATTCTTATTGCTTGGATGGTTTGAAAGTGGATATTGACTCAAAAGAAGATAAGCCTAAAAAAAGTTTTTTTAAATTGTTTAAAATTGCATTTCGATGAAGAAATACGGATTACTCCCCAACGGAAAGAAAAACCTTAAACCTAAATTTATTAAACCAAATGCAAAACAAAGAAGAAGCAATAACAAGGGTATCTGCTAGCCTCGGACTTTCATATTCTGAAGTAGAATCCATGATGTACAAAGGTGTAAGTTTTAACGATATTAATGAAAGTAAAATAGAAGAGTTAAAGCAAGCTATGGAACAGCAGGAATTAGGCTGGTTTCAACCAAAAAGAAGAAAAGCAACTAACTACACGAAACCCAAAGACAGAAATAAAAAACCTAAAAATAAAAAACGATGCTAACAGGAAAAGCAAAACATGATTTTGAAAATCAATTTACTGGTGAAATTCCACAAGATGAAATAGCTTTAATGGCTTATATTATTGCTTGGCTAGATTCGATTGGTATGTATTTTTCAGTTTACCGTCATAAATCCGGCTATTGGTGTACAACTATCGAAAATAAAGCAATCTATGATAATAGACATGAAGCTACAATAAATGGCATTGACATTATTAACTCGCAAATTAACTCATTATAAATAAATAACAATGAACAATACGAAAACTTCAAAAGAGAAAACAACAAAGGGAAAAAGCAGACATTGCTGTCATTTAGATTGCAAAAATAACGCATCACACAGTATTTATTTTTCAAACAAAACTGAAGACTATACTGATATGTGTAAAGAACATTTACTGGCCTACTTACCACTCGATAAAAACGTGAACGTAAGTCCAATACAAGAAGATGGTTATAATATTTAAGAACAAATAAATGAGCGATTTTAATTTATACAAATTCCTGTCCGATAATGGATATCAAAAGGAAACAATCAGGGATGGTTCTGGAATCACTTTCTGCACTAACTACCAGAAAGAACTATCAGAGAACATTTGGAACTCTCTAACGGTCCACAAGGACAAAACTATTACTGGAGCATCACCGAATTCTGGATTAGTATTTAAACAGATTCCTCAGCCTACAACAATTGAAGATGCAAATCTTCTTTTACATAAAATTGAGGATTTTTAAACTCGTGGCTTAAAAGGAAAGTGGCGGAACGGTAGACGCATCAATTTGAGAGAAAGGTTCGATTCCTTTATTAAATTGGAGAAACTCGTGCAGGTTCGAATCCTGCCTTTCCTACTAAATATTTATTTAAATTTGAATTATGGAAGCAAATGAATTACGTTTAGGAAACTATGTGAAATTTCCTAACAATGAAAAACCTTTAATTGTTAATCACAGAATAATCCAGGAACTTTACAATAAGACAACTGATTACGATCCAATCCCGTTAACTGAGGAATGGATAAATAAATTCGGATTTCAATTAGATCAATATGTTGAGATAGAATCCTATATTGACGAAGATTATGAATGGGATATACACTTAGAAATGGAATATGGAGAACGTGGAACAGTAATTTGTATCAGTTCTGACAATATCGACGAATCTATGAACATCCAGCTTAAGCATATTAAATATGTTCATCAGTTCCAAAACCTTTTCTTCGCACTTAAAGGAAAAGAGCTACAACTAAAAAACATTACGGATATCCGTAATTAAGTAATGTTGATTAGAATTAATTTTACGCTTTAATAATAAAAAATATGAGTACAGAAATTAAAAATTTTAAGGAAATTGAAAAAGATCTAAGTGTTGATTATCCAGGGTTGACCCAATACGAGAGACTTAAACTAGCTATCGAGATTGAAAAGAAAGAAATCCTAAGAAACGGACTGGCTGTGTCACACAATGATGATCATGCCCCTGCATTGGTTGCAATAGCCATTGCGTTAGGCTATGGAGACGATCCTAGCGATAAAAGCATTAATCAAACATTGCAAGACTTAGTCGAGCTAAAAAGGATGAGTTAAAAAAAGCCCCAATTAAGGGGCTGTTTTATTTGTAGTGGTTATTATAGCTTTTATTTTTTGAAAATAACTCATATTAGCTTCATGCAACTTATCAATCTTCAATTCTTTTTGTAATTTGACAATAAAAACATTACAATTTTGAATCATATCCTCGTAGTTTGCAATTAATATTGTTTTAGTATAAATATCTGGTGTTGTAGAATTTTTTAAAGTAACATCTGCAGACCAGTATATCTTTTGTGCAAATATTTGAATGTCCTTTTTAGTTTCCTCAGTCAAAAATAAAATATTTTCTGAAGATAATTTTTGAAAAAAGTCATATACCTCTATAGGGCTTCTGCTATCCGAGGAAATCAATTCGATTTGCATAAGATCGGCAACTGAATATTCGTAATCATTTTTTATGTTTTGAATTGTCGTTGCAAGTTCTGCATAAGCTTTGACTTTGTAACTAAATAAGTGATCTCTTATTTTCTCCTTTCTCGTTAAATTTGAATTTATAAATGCTCCAACTATTACACCTACAAGTGCAAATATTGGAACAGATGCTTTTAGATACTCTAAATTATCTACCATTGAAAAATCATTTATATTATTGCTAAATACTTTCTAAAACTTCCATTATGAGCTAAAGCTGGATCCTGTAATATCTGATTTCGCCAGTACACAAAATTCTCAGCTTTGTATTCCAAATCCTTTTCCCGCGCTATTGGTTCTTTAAGATAAATAAGGAGATTAGCAAAGCCGTTTGAGAGATCAGGGAATTGTTCATGGTCCACTTGCTTGTATAGTCGTTCTATCCTGTGAGAAAGCTTCTGGTATACTCTGGAAAGGTAATTGTCATTGTAGAAGTGAAAACAATAGTAACGGAGACCCTCAATTTCCTGACCAAAAATAACATCTTCACAATACCCCATAAACAAAGGCGTGAGAGCTATAAAGTGTAGCTCCATTTCGTGCGTGAGGCGTTCGTATTCGGTGTATTCTGGTGAGGTCATTAAGGTTTTAGCTTTTGAATTTCACCAATGGCAATGAACGAACCATCTCTTTTTATATAAAGCTCTTCGTTGTCTCCTGCTTTTGTTGGTTCGATTAATTCCCTAACATCTACATCAATTGCTTCTGCAATAGTTCGAAGGGATTTTATAGTTGGGTTGCCGTTGATTTTTTTATTCAATCCCTCCTTTGATAATTTCATTCTTTCAGCCAATTCTATCTGACTGATATTTTTTTCTTTTAAAACCTCTTGTATTCTAAGCATACTCTTATTTCTTCTGCAAATATAACACATAAGTTTAACAGTTAACAAATATATTATACAAATAAGTTAATTTAAATTTGCGTAATTAAATATTTAAGTTTAATTTTGTAATCAGATTTAAAACATATAAGTTTAATTTAATAATTCGATAATGAAATTAGTAAAACACAGAAGCTTAGACGCATTGCAAAAACAAGCTGAACAAGATAAACAAGAATTGTTTGAAACAGCAATTTCATTTTCATTCAGAATTTTTGACAGTGTTGGCAATACAATCAGAATGAATATTTTCTACAAATAACAAATATTAAGAAAATGAGTACAAGAGAAATAAAATTTAGAGGCATCGAATTAGAATCTGTTAACTATGTTTATGGTTCCTTAGTAAGTTACGAGCCTTGTCCACAGATTCAAAGTACTGAACTTGGTGAAAATGCCTACGATTATGACAAATGGGAAGTTGATCCAGAAACAATTGGTCAATTTACAAACATGAAAGATAAGCATGATAACGAAATTTACGAAGGCAAAAGTTCTGTAAGTTTAACAATAATCGGATTAGGTGAAGGTATTGCCGATGTAGTGATGAAAGATGGAATGTGGCAGGTTTTTGAGCCTTCACAAGGTTACGCACCACTTATTGATTTGATGAACAATACTTCAATAATTATTACTGCACTCTAACCCAGAACTAATAAAATAAACGATATGGAAAATAAATGGATACCAATTTCAATTCCACCCGAAAAGTTTCAAGATGTAATTCTTTACAGAGAAGATGCAGGGGTGTTTACAGGATTTTACGGTAATTATGCAGAATGCTTACCAGATTCAATAGTTGAAAAAATGACCGACTTCACAGAGGAACAGATATTTCAAGTCAATTGGTTTTATTATTCGTTTGATGGTGGCGGATTATTAGAATTTGATTTACTACCCACTCATTGGATGGAATTGCCGCCTGAACCTACAGATTAAAGCTGACATCTTACTGTCTCATGGTTATTAGTTTTATCCTCGGCTAAGGTCGGGGATTTTTAATTACCGTATTTCTACGGATATGATTTCTAGATGTAATTTTTAAATTTACATTCTATAAAAATAATTTTATGAGAAAATACAGATTTACAATTACAGCACTTATTCCTTTATCTGATGGAAAGAATCAGGATGTTTTCAAAGTTGAATTTTTCGCTACTGATGTCGAGGAGGCTGAAAAATTTAAGATGGAAGCAGAAGAGTTATATTTTAAAACAAAAGTAGCTTTTCGACCAGAAACACCTTTTCCAAGAGATCCTCAATTAATAGACATTACAGATGAACCTGACTTATCTAATGTTTATACTCGTGGAGCATCGGACTGGTAAAATACGCCTCGTGTATGAGGCGTTTTATTATGCGTTATCTGTGAAAGTTAATTTAAGTAAACCTTCTTTTGTTCCATCCTCATTTTTCCATTCATGAAAAGCATTTAGTTTTTTCACTGATGATAAATCGACATTAGCGACTAATCTATGATATTCCTCTAAAGAATTAAATCCCATTTCTTTCACTAACTCTTCCATGATTTATAAATATTGATTATTTAACAAATTTACTGTTTTCTTGGATAAAATATGGCTTACTTTTCCGTCCCTCCAAACTCTCACGATTTTCTGAGAGCCATGAGTTAAAATTATCGGGAACACCTGAGACAAAGTTTGCAGATGATTCGGGTGATAGGTTTTGACCGTTGTTGATTTCGGTTATGAGTTCCGTGGGTGATTTGAGGATCATAGTTCTGAAGCATTTGCACTGAATGTGCCAGCTGGACCAATTGAAATCCTTTGGATAACTTCCTTGTAGATCATCACACATATCATAAACCTTGTGTTGTGGGCTTAAATTAATCTTCTGCCCTACTACATCGTTATTTCCCTGAATCCTTAATTGTTCGGCTTGTCTGTAGGCTGTACTTATTTCATTGGCCGCTAACCTCATCGCATTTTTATGGGCGGACCTGTAAACTCCTTGGCCGGGATGGAATGCTTTGGCGTTTTTGCTCAACTGCAGGTTTCCGTGCTTATCTCGTACCCTTCTGAACAATGCATCTGGATTATTGAGATTGCCTTTGATTTTCCGCGCAAGGTCCTGAGCAGACATTCCCTCTTTCAAAGCGTCATCTATGGCAAATTCAATGTTTTCCTTTGCTTGCTTGGTAATATTCCAAACTCTTTCCGATACGGTAAATTTGCCGTTCTTTCGCTCTTGGAATGCTTCAAGTGCTTTCTTGTTTTGGGATAGTGTGGATATCTCCTTCAATTTAGCATCGTAAGCGGGCCCGGAAACCTTACCTCTTACTTTTGCCAGGTTCTCAGTGAGAAGATCGCTTACTTTAGCATTTCCGAAATCCCACTCGTATTGAGTATAGGTTTTGATTGAGGAAAGCAGATTGTCATTATAAGACTTCAAAGCATCGCTAACCTCTGTAGTTATTCTTTGGTAGTCTTTAAAGCGGAATAGCTTATCTAAAACCTTTTGTTTGACAACCAATAAAGCGATATCCCTCACTAGATTATCGTACAAGCCGTTAATGCTAATGAGGTATTTGCTTATTCTTTTGAGGTGTCTTTCGTCTGGGCTCACTGCTTAATTTTATGTTACCGACACTGATGTCGGAGACCTGCTGCTTTTTAGAATTAATTGTTTTATTATCAGTAATTTAATTAGAGTAAATCATTACTTGCCTTTTTCTCCATTTCAGAATTGATCTCTTCTTGCATCTTATCAACGTCTTTGATTCCGGCTTTCTCCATTGTTGCTTTCTGGCTGAAAAGTGGCTGGTTTCCGTTTACTTCCATAAGAGTACGATAGAATGCAGCATCGTTATTGATGATATATGGTGTGATCACCGGTTCAACATCTAATTCCTTACCTCGGAAACCTGTATTCATTAATTGCAAGAAAGATTTAATGATTGACGCTCTACGCTTCAGAGCCGGCACATACACTGCTGCTTTTTCCGTTACTTTTAAGTGTGGAGACATGAACAAATAGTCTGAGTTCTCAGTCGCAAGCATATTTCCTAAGCCAGATAAGCTTTCCGGAGTTATATTTATGGTGTTAGTCATTTCATGAATGATACTTTCAAGCTTATTATCTTCATTCTTCAAGCTTTCTGAAGCATTAGGAGGCTGAATGAACTCGCCTCTACTGTTATCTCCTTTAAACTGCATTACCTTACCGCTTTTATCCTTCGAGAAACTTCCGGTAACTTCGCCATGCAGTGCAAGAATTGGCGAAGAGAACTTTTTGTTAACCTCTCCCATATCTGATGCAATCTCTTCTTTTCTTTCAATAGCTGGTTGCACTGGTTTCCATTCGACATCTGGGAACGAATACCAAACTATCGGTATTTTGCCAATAGGATTAGCATTCTCGGATACAACTTCTAATCCTTGCTGACCCTCTTTTAGAATAGCAATTCGTTCTGCTGTATATATTTCACACCACTTAACTTTATTACCTCCTTCACGTTTTTCATACTCTCTCATAAATGCAATCATATCGCCCTGATCATTAAAGTATGGGTACATTTTATTTTGTTCCGGAGAAAGTAGATTGACTTTTAAACGAAATTGAGAATTAAAACCATAGTATTGATTTGGTTCATCTGCGGTCCACCATAGTTCAGCGCATTGGGTAAATCGCCCATTATATTTTGCAATCTCCCTGTCAGTGAAAACCATCTTCTCTTTATTGATCACCTGTAGGAAAGCATCATACATGGTAGAATCTTCAATATTATTGGTGTATTTGACCGGATTACCATACAGGAACGTTACAGCAATACTGACAATTTTCTTTTGATATGCAAGAGGAACACGGTTTATCTTTTGGATACGTTTGGTTGATTTTACATTTCCCGCTTCATCGGTATATTCATCATCTATGATACGATCCGGATAATTATATAGATCAGTCATTATCCTATGTCGGCCCTCGTCCCACTCAGAATTAAACTGCTCAATATTTGGCAGAGGAATTCCGTTATCTTTAAGATAGGCTATTTTCTCTCCTATGGTCTGTAGTTGGTAATATTGTTCGTCCATTATATTAGTGATGCTATTCTGTTCAAATTGTTTCTTACTGGCTTATTGAAATCGAAATAAGCTCTCATTAAGATCATATCTCGGTAATCGGGTGATCTTCCTATGTTTTCCTTAATTTGCTTTTTATTTATTAAGGTTATAACATCGTATTCAGGATCCTGCTCGATTGTATCTAACTCTTCTTTTATATATTCTTTTTGTTGCTCAGATAGTTCCGCGGAAATGAACATTTTGCATTTATTAATGATTTTTTCTGCAACATAAACCAATAACTGAGTTTGAGCATTTTTATATTTTGGTCTGTCTTTTTCGTCTCCTAAATCCTCGTCATATGGTACACCATTATTATTAAAACCTATAACATCAAGATTATCAACTACTCCACCGCCTACGCCATCAGCATCTACAATGCATTGATCTTTAGGTATTGAAAACTTCTTTTGCAAGGCTTTTATACAGGTCTGAATTTCGGTCGTTTTACTTATGTCAAATTCGTGAACCTCGATTAATTCCCAATCCTCCCAGGCTCCAATTACTGCCTTATCTGAACCAAATCTAGCAACATCAGCAGTTATGTATTTAAGCTTCTCATTTGTTAAATGATCATTTCTCCATAAATTAAGAATGTTGTCATAAACACATAGTTTATATGGATTATCATCATATTCCCAGTTCCCATTTAAAAGCCTTTCCTTTTTCGCTTTATCCTTAGTGTTCTGCAGCTGCTCTATGTAGAGTTTATCAATAAATGGGTTATCCTGAACAAATGCTTGCAAAAACTTCTGAATTGGTTCAAGAAGATTTGCTTTAAATGGTTTATAGAAGTGGGAATACATCCAATTCTTCTTCGGGTTGCAGGTAACAAACATTTTCGGCACCAAACCAAACTCCTTATTCATGTGACGGCCTACCCTTGTATTCAGTACATCAAAAGCACCGAAATTGATTTCTCCACCTTCTTCGATCCAACCACCCGTGTATTCCAAAGAACCAAATCTCTCATAAAGCGGATCACTCGGTTTATTCTGCAAATCCAGCATATCGATTCGGGAACCGTTTTTAAACTGAATATAATTATCCTGTCCGTTGTATCTCCATTCACTTGCAGGAATAGAATAAGCTTTGCAAACTTTCTGGAAAGTGATTAATGTTGAAGAACGAATACGCTTTAGTTCTTCACGTCCAATAAACCATTTGGAACCTGGATAAAGCAGAGACATAAAAAGCAACCAGCTTGCACCGGTCCAGGATTTCGCACCGCCAGCTGCACCACCATAAAGGAACTCTCTTGTATCCTTATCGCAAAGGATCTTTAAAGCTTCTTCTTGTTTTAAGTGCTTTTCTCCTTGGTGAGTTGTAATAAAATCAAAATTTCCCCTTCTGAATTTCTCTACATAGATTTCAAAGAGCTGTATTTTTAATTGGGAAAGTAAAATCTTATCACTTCTCATCGTTTTTAAGTGCTGCCATCAAATCATTTAAGGTATCATCCGATAACTTGGAAGTATCAACAGCAGTTTTTATATTTACATCAGTCTCATCTTTAATACCCTCATCAGATTTAAACAACGTCATTAATCTGCTGGCGTATTCCATTCGGGCATTAACGCCTACTACAGCATCCATATAAACAACCTTTCCGTTTTCGTCTTTTTTTATAGAACCTTCATCATCAAATTCGGGAGATTTGACGATTCCAGCTAAAACAGCTGCAACTTGAAAATTACTTATATCCTGAAACGTCTTTTGTCTCGTTGATTTCTGAAATTCTAACAACTCAGGATTTCTGCGAATCCTCTTATACACTGACTGATAGGATACACTTAAAAGATCAGCTGCTTTTGACGGCTGACCATTAGTTTTTATTAGAGCTTCCTCCAATTGTTCATCTGTGTAAGTATCTACCATTGCCATATCAACTATTATAAACTGATTATACTCTCTATGCTTCTACCTCTTGTTGCCGTAACTATTCTGCTGTTACCTGTTCTTCTAACTTTACATATACTTTACTAGTATACATTGCGTATTGTGAAAATGCGAATACACCAATTGTTTTTTCCTCACCCCATTCATTTACTGAGCATACATAATATTCGCTATTGTCAACTGTTTTAATATCTACACTTTCACATTTAAGTATAATTTCTTTACCTGTCATATTGTGAATAAATACTACTTTTTTCATATTATTGAAATTTTGATTTTGTTTTTTGACTTGTTACATGCCATCCTCCGCATTCTTTGCAGTAATACTCTCTTTTAGGTATCTTACTTCTGCTACTGGCGGATTTACATTTGGTTATTATTTGCTTTGCTTCTTTCCGGGTGGTATACATATATTTTGAGCATACAGTTTCCCGGGTGTCAACTCGCATAGACCTCATCTATTTTTTCCTGAAGCTCTTCTCCTTTGATGAATTTGTCTTCCGGGTTAAATCCTAGGTATTCGAGAAACATAACTTTAGCATCATAATCTGTGAAGGATACTGTAAAGTAAGGCTCACCATCCATCATGGCCCCTTCTTTTACCTTCTCTTTGATCTCTTTGATTCTTGCTTTCTTTTCTTCTGCTGTTAGCTCAGACGCCTCTTTGCGTTCTATTTCAGAAACACTGGCTTCCGGGTGGTTAACAGCATTTGAAAGCTCTTGCGATATTGACTTCTCATACTCAGCGTTGATCTTCTTTTCTTCCTGAGGCTCGAACGAAGGAATCTCGATATCTGAAAGGTTTGGTAATTCTACTTCTATCATAGAAACATCGACATCATCCAGTCCTGCTAAGTCAGCATCAATATCATTATAAAGCAATGCTAGCTTTTTATAATCAAATCTACCTTGGGCACCACCAGCATTCATGAAGATGTTCTGCTCCTTTTCTTCTTTATCAGTAAGATGGGCAACAGAAACAGTGATCCAATAATCATTTTCCTTTGTTTCGTGGTTATATTTATTCGCTTTATCACAAGTACTTACTCTTCCATGTCCTGCAACTAAATTTCCGCTATCTTCATTCCATGTAATGCCTCCATAAAGCATTTTCTTTAAGTTCTTATCAAGTCTTTTCTTTGCTTCTTCTTCAAATATTCTTGGATTGTAAGACGCAAAATTTATTTGACTCCTTTGAATCTTTCTTATTTCTGCTTCAGGTATTTTGTTTTCTTTAATCATGCTTGTTGTTTTTCAGAATAATTGTGTTCAAATAGTTTTCTTTCAGTATCTGGGAATTCCTCAATGATTTTCTTCAGATCTCCTGGATAATTATCCCTACACCATATCAGAAAATCTAAATCATTAACATTCGCGCCTTGACTTCTTCCTTTCCCATATTGAATAGGCTCGATTAATCTATTTTTTCGAATATATTGCAATACCTCTCTATTTGACCAATCAGATAAAGGATATAGTTTTTGTCCTTTTTCAAATGTTATAGAATCTGGATATGTATTAAGCATTAATCTACGGTTCATAGAATCATTTTTCTTAAACCCATAAACACACCATTCCACATTTAGTTCTTGTTTTATCTTATCACTTATCATTGATAGATTCCATTCTGAATATTTAACCTTCTCCGTTCCGTTTACACCGTGTTTTTTATTGTTATAATAAGCGTAGTGAGGCGTTTGAATGAATCTGCAATTAGGATATTGTTTTTCTGCCCAATATATATATCGATTTAAGTGTTCTAAATCCTTAACGGAATACATGAAGACACAAATTATTTCATTAAAAAAAGTTGACAACATATGTAGTAATGCTATCGAATCCTTTCCTGCCCCCGAATGAAACAGTATTACCCTATCCGTTTTAGTGGACAGGGCTTTAATACTGTTAAGAGTCGAAATAAGAAAAGACATTAAATTTTAACTTTTTTTCTTATTTTCATTGGTATCCCTCCCGACTTATTAATAGTCCTACGAGTCTTTCCTTCAATCATTCTTTGGTATTCGCTAGCCATTGTTGTAATTTTTAAGATTATATATTAAGATTTTCACAATTTGTTTTTTCCAAAATTTCACCTAATTCAATCACGAAATTGCAATTATCGGGTGTCAAAATTTCATCTTCGTTATCATCCATTTCAAGCAATATTTCTTTTATCTCAACTAACATTTGAGGTGCGTTTTTCGAATAACCTAATTGGAATTTCACAACATCGTACTTCTGCACATCAACCCAATTACCATCTTTATCAAAAACACAAAATCTATCTATGTAGTAATCTATATAATCTCGGTATTCTTCTTTTTTTTCGCCTTTCAGAATTTCGAGAAACCACTTCTTTTGCAGAACTAGATATAGTTCTTTAGTTTTTTTCATGCTTTAATTTTTCTATTTGTTCAATTAAAAAATCACGGCTGTATTTAAAGCCATTTAAGGACGCCTTTTGCTCTAACTGCTGTAATCTTTGTTCACCGATTTTCAGCAGAAGATTAGCCCGGTACGGTATCAAATTAGCGCTTAAATACTTGTTGCACCTTATACATTGACCGTGCATATTATCGAGATCAAATCGAACCGATTTATAAAACTCTTTGGCGAAATAATGCCCAGAATTCATTTGATTTACCGGTTTTAGCTTGTCACATGATATACAGATAAAAAAGCCTTTTACGCTATCTCGTCTACGAACTTTTGCATTAATCAACTCTTGTAATTTATCTTCAAGCCATTCAATACTTCGACCTTTATACTTGATTTTTATTTCAGCCGTTATCATTACACGCAAATATATTTACTAGTTTGATTTATTGCAACTTAAAACAACGCATGTAAAGCACCACTTTAAACAATGTTATTTTTAAACCACAAAAAAACCACCCTAAAAAATAGAGTGGTTGACTTTTTTATATTTAGTTATATTAATTTTTCGGCAAATTGTCTGGTCTTCGCCCCAACGCGGTCATGGCTTTTTCAAATGCTAAATTAAGATCTGTGTTGCCTTCTTGGTCTTCAAAAAAGAAATTGACCTTTATCGCTTTTGCGACTTGAAGAAATGTATCTAAAGTAGGTTTGTACCTCAATGAGAAAAAACGGCTTACATTTGATTGTAATAAACCACTTTCATCAGCTATTTCTTGCTGTGTAATATTCTTTTGGTCGGCAATTTCTTTTAAAAGTAAAACGAGCAATTGCCACTGCCCGTTTTCTTTTTTTATATTAAGCTTCATAAACAACTGTATCTTTACCATTAGGGTCTTGGTACCATGTAGTGCTTTCAATAACCTTTTTAATTGGCGAAGTAATTTTATAACTAAAAAACTTCATTGCATGTTCTAAATCTTTTGCTTTTGTTGAGTACCCTACATTTTTCATGGTCTCAGTGTCGTAAATAGCTGTAAAACTTTTCATAATAATTATTGCCGTATTAAACTGTTGCCGCCAGATTCTAAAGTCAATGAGTGGGTTTGTCTCTCATTTTCTTTTACAAATATATATCATTTATGATATATAAGTCAATAGTAAAGATGTTAAAGTTTGTTAAAATTTACTCTTTCGAGTATTTTGCCTAGGTGAATCGTGAAATCACGTTTTAAAGTTATCTTTTCTATTTCGACTGTCATACGCTTTGCATCGGTATTGTAGCCGACTTGAAGTATTACGGTTCGGTAATTTTTAAAGGCGGTTTTTGACTTGTTCAAAAGTCGTGATTGATAGAATTCGGTATTACTGCGATACTCTTCGGTTTTTTCGCCAGATTCGATTTTATCAAACCAGATCTTTTGCATAATCAGAAACAATGGTTTTTCTTGCTCTTTTTCTTCAGTCGGCATGTTAATATACCGACTTGATACTTTTGTCTGAAAACGTTGTGCGGTGCTTCTCATATTTTAATTTTTATATCACCATTTTTACAAAATGTCAACCATTGCGCACTATCTGATTTTGATGTTATTATTTCTGCTGTATTTACATTTATGGTTTTCTTTTTTTTATCTGGCATTAAGAGCCAAGTCTTATAATTAGTACCTTCAGTACATTGTAGTATAGCACCATCTATCATTTCATTGATAATGTTTTTTTGATAAGTACTTAGTTTCTGATAAAAATTACTTTTCTTAATCATTTCTTTTCGCTTTTATAAATTTAAGTCTTTTTCTAATAAGTTTAGCAGGTGATTTCTTCAATACTTCAACTGCTTTTATTTCTGGGGTTCTGGTTTGCTCAAGCATGATGAAATTTTCAATTTTAAAGCATTTAAATGATTGCGATTCTACATCAAAATAAGTGAAAACTTTCAGGTTTGGCTGATTCTGGGTTTTGAAATCATAATCAATTTTCAAAGTCGCAACCGCTTTACGAATAGAACCATCTTTTTTCTCGAAATAAAATGTTATTTCACCAGAATACAACTCTTTATTCAATCGGTATAATTGCCACGCTTTACGAAGGCATACAGCCCATTCTTTGCCGGTTACTGCCATTATATGATACGCTCTTAGCATTACTGTTTTTCTAAATGATGTAGTTGAAGTTTTCATAATATTGCTATTTATGGTTTTCGATTATGTTTTTTGCTCTTTCGCAGATGAAAGTATATCTTTTATCTAATATGTTTTTATCATCGGCTAAATGATCAATCAAGTTTTTGTTTGCACCTACCAACTCGTTAATTGCGATATTTTTGAAAGTATGAAGATGACTTGCGGGCAACTTGAAAATTGCATAATCGCCATTCTGATAAATAGCCTTGTCAACTTCGTAATATTTAGTTTCAGTTTTGGTACTTGACCATGTATTCAAAATTTTCATAACTTTTTGCTTTTACCACCAAAAGCGGGTATTACCCCGCTGTTTTACTCATTTACTAATCTTAATAATTCTTCGGCCTCTTTCACTATTGTTTTTAGATCATTTATTGTAAAACCACCTTTTCTACTCAGCCAGAATAATTCTTTAGTATTGGCTTTATCTTTTTTACCAAAGCGAATAAATTCTATTTTCAATGATCTCTTTCTTTCTAAGCTTATATCTGCTTCACCTGTGTTTGAAATTTTCATAATGTATATTTTATTGTTTGTTTTGTAATTTCTATACAGCAAATATAAAATGTTTTAATATTACAAAACAAACAATAAATGTTAATATTTTGTTAAAGTTTTAATATTATAAAACAGTTACCTATATATATGTATAAATTTGTCAAAACAAAATAAATAGATGGCTCTTAACGTAGAAAGAATACTTGAAAAAAAAGGTATTAATAAAGCAAAACTTTCTGAACTTCTTGGTAGAGGCGAGAATAGAAGCTATGCAACAAATTTGTTGAAATCTCCTTCGTTGGCAAGTTTGGAAAGAATTGCTGAAGCTTTAGATGTAGATATTGTGGAACTGTTCGATCCAATTGATGAACAAAGAAATACTGAACCGATATACAGGAAGGACGATAAGGGAAATGACATAATTATCGGCTATCTTAGGAAGTGATAAAAAGAAATAAAAAAGCCCCGGATATACGGGGCTGTATTTTCTACGCTGAAATTTTTTGATTTAGAAATTTAGTAACAAAATAAACCTGGCCCTTTCCGGTGACTTTGGTGGTTATTGTTGTATGTAGTACTCCATCACTTCCAGACCTCACTCCTTTTTTGAGCTCAAATAATCCTTGTTCTACGTACTGCTGATTTGGAATGTTTTTTCTTTCTCCAACTTTTCCCAAATAACCATTTTCGCGCAGCCAGATAAAAAGCCTATTCTGCCCAATTTCAATCCCATTTTGAGAAATAATTTTTGCAAGTTCTCCGATCAAACAGGATGATGAAGATCCAATTACCGCATCAGTGAATAAAACTTTTGGTTTATTAGCTTCAATGGTTTTTTCAGCTTCGATTCTTTTTGTTTGCTCTTCTTTCCAGTTCTGAGCTAACATCAAAATGGTATCAGGATTACTAAAATCGACCGAAGGAACTAATGATTTTAATTTCTTTTCACAATTAATAAAATATTGCCTAGCAGACTTTCCTTTTTCAGATCTCTGAATCATTGAAATTTCTTTGGCGCAATCCATTGAAAGAGCATAATCAGTTTCAGGTCTACCACCATTTGGCTTATACTCATTTCTGAGTAAAACCTCATAATCTACATTTTCTGCAAAACCATACTCAAACATTCTTTTAATCCAGTCATTAAATCGTGTTTCAATTTCTAGGAACTCATAAAGTTCACGAGCAGAAACGGCTTGTTTTCCATTCTGATCAGTAATTCTAATCAATTCAGCCCCGGTGTTCCCGGAATAATTTGTTGTATTCATAATAAGTACGTCTTTAAGCTTGCAGGCGTTGAGGACCTATTATGATATAGTAAAATTAATAAATCCTTATCAATAATGCAACAGTTAATTTTATCATAGGGACTATTTAAAGTCCCTTGTTTTGTTTTATACGATAGTCATTTTTGATTTATTTCAATTTTTACTATCTTTGAAAATAGTAAAAAATAGTAAAAAAATAGTACAAACAAGGCTAAAAAGACATATCCTCAAAATATAACTATTTGATTATCAGTGGTGATATTTAAGGGTTCGAATCCCGTATTCTCCACATACCTATAAAAAATAACTGTAATAATTGATTTACAGTTATTTTTTTGTTTACAGGAAAATATGTTTTTTTAATGCATCGTTTTTTGTTTTAGTTTCCCAACTGGCGGAGAGAAAAATACTTTTTATTAAATAATCTGTATTTTTCGATTTATATCGATTAAAAACACCATCCCTGCAAAGAATCTTTGCAGGGATGGTGTTTACTCACCCCAACGATTAAATCCGGGGTTTCCGGTATCTTCCCGGGGACAGGTATCGTTTGTTAACCTTGCTTTCCTGGCCACAACACAGCCACAGGTTTTGCAGGTGCGTTTATCTTCATTTTTCTTTAAGCTGATTTTATACACCAATTGATCGGGGGCTTCTTCTAATTGATCACACGAAGCACAGGCCGCCAGCCGTTTGTTATACACCTCTTCCGTCACGGTAGAAAAGCCAACCAAACCCCACTTCCACATCGATTTCCCTAACTTTTCAATCAATTGCAGGTTGGTATAGCTGCTTTGCTTTTCTTCTTGTGGTACAACTGTTTTCGGGCTATATTGGGCCCGTTGGGCCAATAGCATATTCATCAATTCAGGACTTCTACGAGCTAGTAATAAATTCCGTGCATAATCCTCATCCTCAAGTGCAGCATACAACACACCGTCCGGAACTGGGTTCGACGATCCCAAAATTTCGCTAAAACGCATACAAGCCTCATTAATATCAGTCATTTCTTTTAGTTCATTCAGTTCCATAGATTCAATTTTTTAGTTAAAAATCGCGGTCGGCGAGATTACCGGCCGCGATAGTAATCGTCTCTTTTAGATTTTAAAAGAAATAGATCGTTGTTGTAGATCAATTGTTGATCCGTTATACGAACGAACATTCGTCGATGTGGTCAACGTATATTCAACACCACGTTTAATTTCGGCGGCAATTTCCACCACAGGAATATTGGTTTTGGCCACAACACTATCGATACGGGCATCCGGATCGAGTGTAAAATCGTGGTAGCTGGAAGCCGAAGCCGGATTGACAAGATCGTTAAATTCCAACTGAATAAGTCCCATCGCGTGAATCAGACTACTGCGAACCTGTTCGGTCATCATGTCTCGTTGATTTTTATCCGAAACATCAGGGAATAAAAAGTTCAGGTCGGTATTCACGGTAAAGTCCGGAGAAACCTCGCCATCAACAGTCACCTCTTTGTTTTGTATCAACAAACGGAATGCGTTTTCCGATGCTGCTTCGTCAATATCCTGACTCACAAAGCTAAATGCCCCTACCATTGGCGGGAATGCTTTAACATCTACAACTTTCAATCCACCGGCTGTTGGACCTCCTATTCCATCAGGTGGGAAATCCATTGCTTTACCCGCATCCAGTGCGTCGAAACGTGTATCTACTGTAGGCTTATACGGATCGTTTGTATACTCCTGATTTTCGGGCGAAATATATTTAAACAACGAAGTATCCAATTGTTTAATTCCAGGATTGTACATGGTTCCGAAATTTTTCCCGAAATAAATATCCATTAGGAAACCGATACTGTAATAATCAGCCATAGCCACTGAAGTCCAGCCATTAGCCCCGGTCGGATTCGATTTTTGAAGCGTCGAAATCATATGCGCCAATATAAACGATAATCCTTCCTGATCCATTCCTTTTAAACGCGTTAAACCACCCGTTAATACCACATACTGCATGTCCATCAGTACAAAAGCATATGCATTAGGCGTTACGTTTGACTGATCGTAATAGAAATTGATTTCCGGGAAAAACCCTTTAAACAGACGCAATACATATTTTATTAGCGAGCTGTTCATTCCAATATCTTCAAAACTCCAACGCGGTGCATTATTGTACACATCCGCTGCCTGAGCAACGTCCAGATATGCTGCGGCTGTATTCGGAACAGTGATTGAACGTTCGCCATGCAGATAGAATTTTTGCGGACGCTGTACTTTTTCTCTTCTTCCGTCGCTTAATGCCGTAATATGCATTACACCATAGTATTCTTTCGATAATTGCGAATACTTTTTCTCGTATTCTTCCGAACCGATTTTAGGCAATTCTTTATGGTCTTCCATTACCCCCATATCGATAAGTTGACCCGAATTGGCCTGTAAGGTAAAATCGCCCGAGACAACCCCTTCCGACAATAACAAGTGTCCGTCTATAACGCCATCGAAAGCAGCAGCAGTAGAAATATGGTGTACCCCACCGATATATTCTCCGATACTGATTTCGTGAATCGGCACCGCATCGCCCCACTCATTTACCAATTCGTCCACACCCGGAACCAAACGATCACTACGTTTTAATTTTCCGGTACTCATTAAAAACAACTGATCCGGAGTTACAATAATCTGACGATCGTCGTCGCCAAAGTGCATATATACCATGGCCGACTGATGTCCGTCTGGCCCGGTACCCATACTATACGCCACTTTTCCGGTATTCCATTTCAATGATCCTGTTGCCAGTGATGCCGTTAATACCTCATCTCCCGTTTGAAAATACTCAATCGTTTTGAATCCCGTCGGAATAGCAATTTTGGTACCGTTCGCATAACACGAACAACAACAGAAACACGTTAATGCATAATAGCTATCACCTTGTTTAGTACAAGCCCGTCCCCGTTTGGTACTATAATCCGATGGATTGTCGATGTTCAAACAAACACCACTCGGATAAGGGTATAATACATTTTTAGGAACACAATCCGGAATTGGGTTTCCGTTCACGTCTTTACAGTTACATAAAGCGTGTGCCTGAGGCGAAAAATCGCCGTAATCCTGACAGTGACGGTCCGGACAAATCAAGGCAAACGGCTTACTCGCCGAAAAACTATCGGTTTCCAGATTGTCTTCTGTAACCTGTTTGTTTGGCCCTGTCCAGATTACCTGATTTACTTCTTTTGCGTTAGGGTCAAGGTTCGCCCTAATTGATGTTACGCATTCTTCCCATGCCATAATTTAAAGTTTAAAGGTTAATATTTATTTGATGATGAATTTTATTGTTTTGCAAATACGTTGGACGTATAGTTAATAATAATGAGCAGTCCGCTTAATCTGTTCGGATCCAGTTGTTTCTTATCAGCCGTAAGCAATTCATCCGGTGTATTGGCGATCGTAAATAGAAGTTCTGCCGTTTCTGCCTCAAAGGGCCCGCTAAGAGCAACCGTTCCTACATTATTCATTATCGGAATACTCAGATCGCTTTTACCCGTTTGTTTTAAGGCTAAGAAGCTACCCGCTTGTTTATCGGAAACCGTTGTGTTATTTTGAGTTTGCACCACCACTGTTACCGATTGTAATGCTACCTTTTTAAGGTTTGGCAGCACAATAGCATCAGTTAAACTAAACACCATCGATTGCGTTACCGGATTCGGCTGCGGATGCATAAACTGATACCAGTTAGCACTAAAAGCCTGTTGCAATACAATTTGCTTGGCTACCTGATACGGATATGGTGGATTCTGGGATTGCAACTGATTTTTTACATCGGTGGCAAACTGTCCCATATCTTCGTAAGCCGTATAGCTGATTTTTACGATAATGTCGGATATTGAATTAAAATCGAAATGATTGGTTTCCGGCGGCAGGTTTAATTCCCATTCCGAAACAGCACCAGTTCCTTCAAACGGCAGGTACATGCTATCGTTAAAGTTGAGCACAAACAAACCATTATCGTCCATACCTTTGGAAAGTGCAATTTTCTGGTTGGGAATCCAGTCTACGCGTACATTACCCGGATCGGGATTATTAACCGGATCCATAACATATTTAACCGCATTGATTTTAGGTTCCATCACAGTATAATTTTTGGTTTGCCGCAATACCGCATTAATATTCTGGTAAGGCCCTACCACGGCAGGAATCGACACCGAAATCGTTTTGATTTTACGCAGATACTGTCCCGGGAAATCAAAATCGAATAACTGTTCCGAAAGTTTAAAACGAAGCGTTCCTTTTACTCCCGAATGAAGTCCTGTTTTAAATTCCATAAACTGTAACGGATCCAGTTGCAGCAAGGAAATTGTCTTTTCAATTTCGAAAGTACGCGTGTTTTTCAACACATAACTGCGTTCCATTTGTTGTAACGATAATAATAAAGCTTCTCCCGACAACAATCCTTTGTGAAGCGTATCCCAGTAATCGAACTGAATAAACTGTTCGGTACTGTTCATCTCATTCTGATAAGCTGATTGTGCTGCCAGCGCCATTCCCAGCGTAAGCTGATACGATTGGAAATAAATGGTCGATAATCGGCTGATCATCCACGAATAGAAATCCATATTCGTAAAACGGGTGGTCAGGAATTGTTCGTAGGCATTCTCCTGATCAATTGTTTTTTTATGAATCACCAGGTTTTGCTGGTTGATCAGTAATTGCGCATTAGCCGAATTAATCTGATCCTGAATTTGAGCCGCATCATAAGCCGCCATTTGCTGTTGCAACTTCCAGTCGTCACGTCGTCTGTTATACTGAGCAGTTGTCGCAATAATTCCGGCACTCTGGTTTAAAATAGACGAAGTCGTTTGTGCCATCTGAGCGCCCGCAGTAATGGCATCTCCAAACTTCATCCCTCCATCGGCAAAACCAAAGATATTCGGCGCCAGATAACCGGCAACTGAAATTCCGTTAATTCCAATTGAAACTGATTCCGGATAAATGGCCGCGCCTTGTAACGACAGGCTGGCGATTTCCAGAGCACTCAGGTTTTCGTCGTACTGTTTTTGGTAAAACTGTTCACGATTTTGAGCACTTAACAGATTTTGTTGCAAACCGGCAATGTTTTGTTTGGCCTCTTCAATCTCCTGTTCTTTAATCATTGTGTTAAGATTAAGCAGCACATTTTGCTGTGTGGCCTGTAATTTGGCCAGTGCCGAATCGTCTTTACGTTCCAGTGCGTTTAATAAACCGGATCCCAACTGACTTAATGTAGCAGCGATATTTTTTACCCGATCGATAAGATACTCAAAGCGATAAGCCGGAATAGCCGCATTCTGCGTCATAATACTTAACGGATTACCACCGCTCGCCGCAGCACGTGCCAATAAACCAGGATCGATAGGCGGTTCGAATAATTGCAATGGTTGCGGTATCCCATTAATATTTAAGCTATTGTTTATTTTATAAAGTCGATCGATAACCGTGTCCCAGTATTGTTCGAGTTTGTCGTTTTCGGGTACACAGAAATAGGCATCAATATCGTTATACGGTTGGAAATTTAATCCGCTGGAACCACTTCCAACATGATCTTCGAGGGTAATTTTAAACTGCGGTATATTGTCACCATATTGAGCTACAATGTCGTTAAAATTCGCAGGATCCTCGGCCTGACACGGTCCAAGGTCCTCCGGTTTTGGCCCCAGTAAACTATAAGCGTAGATGTACAACATATTCGCCGTGGTATTACTCTCCCAGGTGTACTGCGAAAAATACCAGTCGCCCCATTTAATCAGGTTATCGATAAATTGCATTACCATCGCTTTTTCGTAGGCGCCAATACGCAAACGGGCAATAGCATGCGGATCGAACGGATACTGATTGTAAGCTGCAATTTGTTTGGCGTTCGTAATGTTTTCGAGCAACGAAGCTACCGTATGGTTCCGGAAAGGATTAAACTGCCATACGCGGCAAATATCACGCGCTACCTGATGGTTGAGCAATACATTTTTTACCGATTGAATTTGTACCGGCTGAAGGAAAGAAAGAATCGAATTCAGATTTGTTTTGGCTGTAAATTTACTGCTCACATAGCCTTCGCTATCAATCCATTTGTTGTCCAGTAAAACGCGGTAAATACGGCTCGAATCGGTAACTCCTATCGTGGCACACTCAAAAGAATCTGCCTCTACCAGATACGGAGCCGCCGTTGGATCGTACATATATTTGTACCATTTTTCGGCCTGATCAAATACCTGATTTGTCTTTAGTAGATTGGCAATATACATGGGCGCATGGAAAAACAATTCCCAATAATACAATTCATACGCCCCGTTAAAATCGACCTGTCCGCCATCGGGAGCTTCAGGAGCGATAACATACGGTTCTTCAAAACCAAATCTGTTAAAAGGCAATTCCGGATCCACCGGGATCAATTGACTTTCGAGCGACAACAGTTTGTCGACACCACCGGAAAAGATACGGGCACTAAGGTTATGAATAGCTCCTGTGGTAAGACGTATCGCTTTAAAATTATATTCGCACGCATAAGGAGTGGTGTTCAAACTTCGGAAGAATCCGATAGACGACGGGTATTCTGCCTGATACAACACCTGTACCACAAAACGTACTTTTTTATCAATATCCGGTTGCCCTTCCAGAATATCGTAAAGCACACCGGTTAACTCATTAAAATCAATATCCGTCATTAAACGGCCGTTTTTATCCAGATACCCGGCCTGCATAAGCTGATCAAAAATATTTTTAGAACCATTGGCATTAATCCCGGCACTGTCAGAGATAAAATCAGTATTATAAAACAGTGGTTGATTGGTTAATACATCCATAACCGAATCGACCTTATCGGTTTTATCCGGCTGTCCTTCCAGCATCTCATTGAGCGCCTTAGTCAGATCGTCAATTGTTGTACCGCGTTCCAGTTGTCCGTCGGCTGTAAAATACCCGTAATCAATCAAATTATTGTAAATCTGGCTGGATCCGCTGGCATCGATCCCTGCGCCCGACGAAAGGAACGACGATTCCAAAAACATGGTGTCGGCATTAAACAACAAATCGGAAATAAATACCGGATCTTTATCCGGATCTTCCATTAAAAACGCTTCTTTGTCGCCATAAAAAACAAAGGTTCCTACAGCGTTTTTAATCGTAAACAATCCATAATTTTTATTCCGAACGTTTTGGGATAACCAGCGGGAACCACTGGCTCTGTTTACGACTCCCATTACAAACTGTGTCTTTTTAAGCTGACCAGGATCGCCTTCAAAAATGCTCATTACGTCGGTACGCATTTCCGCATAATCAGAACGTCCCAGCATACCGCTGCTATCGATATAACCATAGTCTACCAACGTATTATAAACCGTTTTAGAACCTGTCGCATTAATACCGGCATCGGTCGAAATAAAAGAACTGTCCTTTAAGGAAGTTTGTGGCGTTGGAATGGCCGGGGTAATAATCTGCCCCGCAATATCATTATCGTAAATCGTACGGGAAGTACTAATCAGATTCATTTGTCCCGATGTCGCGTCGATTTGCGGAGTAAACAGATCGTTACTCTTATCACTGTCTTTTTCGAAAAACAGGATTTCGTCGGGATTTACCAAATAACTGCTATCCAGACTATCGTTTAAAACAATCGGCTTAAACAACGGTAACTGCCCTTTATAACCCAGATTATAGACATAATTATAGTTTTGCCCCGTTTCAAACAACTGATTTTCAAAAATCTGAACCGCCGGATTGGAGGCATTCGGTGGATTATTGGCAGGTTGCGGATATTGCACCGTAGTATCAATCATTGGGCCGAAGGCAATCACTAATTGTTCAAATCGATTGCCGCCATTGGTAATTTCCCAGAAACTATCCTGTTGTATTTTGAGCGGATATACTTTATTCCACCAAAGACTATTGGGGTCGAAGAAATTGTCTGGAAAAAGTTTATTGTTCGCAGTTCTATAGGCACTTGGACTAACATCGATAATATAGTCTTTTACCAGTGATTGCGCCGGTACCCATTGATTCTGGAAATTATAAAACGTATAGTTGATCGAGGCCTTCACAATGTTTTCGGTAGTGGTATTCGGTGTTTTATCGATCGCAACACTTTGTTCTACCCAAAATAGGAACAACTTATTAAAGGCATAAACCGGTGTAATTTGTACGGCATTAATGGCCAGATCAATTTTAATCCATTGCGACCAGGTACCTTCGCTCTCCCGTGTGATATAGTAATAGGTATACGGATTGGTAGCGGTGCGCGCAAACAGAAACAAGGTTGGCTGATTATCGCGGGTATCGTCGGAAACCCTGCAATAATAGGCATCTACATAAACCAGTTTTGCCAGTTCTGCAAAGCCTTCCAGGTATTTCATATAAGCCGATGTTACATTGCCTTCGGTAATGTCGTTTTGTTTCAGGTCGTTTTCCAGTTGTTTAAACAAATCGGTTTTGGAGCTACGGAAAGCCGGATCGAGATAATTTTCAGGATAGAGGAAAATTTCGCGGTTGGCTTCCCATACCCGATAATTCATCATCCATTCCCACCAAACTTCAGGGATCGGTAAAAGTACCACACCGGCTTCCAGTTTCGAACGACAGCGGTTCATATACAACTGAATCGCATTAAGCGCTTCTTTGATATAGGAAATTTGTGCTACATCCGACATATCCACATCAATAAGCAAATAGTCGTGTAAATCGCGTGTATTCTGGATGTAGGCAGTGGCATCGGCCGAGCGCAGGGCAAAGATAGTCGCTCCAATCAGAGCGTCTCTTTGGGCCGATGCGGTTTTACCGCCAATTTGTACGGCCAGCTGATTCCAGTCGCTTCCTACATTATATCGTGCCTGAATTGCGGTTAATAATTTGTTTTCCTCTGCTACCAATGTATCCCAGTCGGCAACACCTTTTCCGGCCAGGCTAAGTAACTCCTGAAAAGCATCCAGATTTAAACCTGTTTTATTAAGCAACGTAATAACGGCCTGCATGCTGTACAGGCGATCGACCTGATTGGTATATTTTAAGGCATACAATGCTGTGATTATCGATTTATCCCATCCGGTTGCTTCCGACAAAATGGCTGCGGCAACATCATTTTTATTCGCTGCAATCGCCGTCATGTAGTCTGAAAACCGATTGTTTACATCATTATAAATACCGGTAAAAAACTGGAACTGAAGTAATACAATGCTATTTGCAAACGTTAGTTTTGTGGTATCGGTAATGCCATAAGCCGCTTTACTGACAGCAATGTTATCGAGTAAATCCTGACTGACTCCCGTTTTTTCTACCCATACCAACCAACGTGAAATGAGACTTAATGCTTTTATCGCATTGGTCGTATCGGGATTCATGAATATCAAAAGTGGATTGGTAACAGTAAGTGCCAAAACCGATTGCGCCAATGAGGATGGAATACCGAAGAACGCACCAACCTGTTCGTAAAGTTTGATCAATTGATCGTCTTCAGAATCGGATGCCGGAATAAGTATCAGTAGTGTTTTAAGCCATGCTTCACTTTTATCGGGATAGTATAAAATGTTAACGGTTGGCGATACAACCGCATTTACCGTATAATTGAGATCCTCTAACGTTAATCGGGTCACTGTAGCCAGTGCTTCTTTGCTGTCAATGAGTGCCGTCAGCTCATCAATTGTAAAAACCAGTTGTACTTTTCCGGATACACTCAAAAAGCTCAGATAATCTTGGATGCTTAATTTAAAATATCCTGCCAGGCGTACATGGCGCGACAAGGCCGAAATGGCAGGTACATTTAACACAATGGTTGGTGTACTCTTATATAAAGCCGAAACCAGCAACTGCAAATCGTTTTGTGAAACGCCCAAGGCCGAAGCAACACGAACCGCATTGGCCGGGTTGTTTCCGCTGTTGGAAGCATATTCCCAACTTAGCGGCGTATCCAGATAGGTTTTATTAAGCGGATAGGCTACCGTTGCGCTATTTTTAGGGTGGTATAAAGTGGTTTGTCCGGTATTAAATACAACATCAAACGGTGCTGCCGACTGTGCCGGATCGTTCCCCATTCCGTAAGTTTTCAAATCAAACAAATAGGTACTTACCGTAGCGACATCACTATTCATTCGGGTAACCAGTTGTTGTAATTTTGGTACCAGTTGTAATATGCTTTCATTAATTTCCGGTGTTCCGTTATTCAAAGCATGTAAAGCCCAGTCCAGATCATCAAACGACCATTCGCTAAGTAACGTAAGGCGTAAAAAGCGATTTATCTGATCCAGAGCCGCCGGCGTCAGGTTATCGATGGTATTTACCGAATCGGTATTCCCCACTACAACCGGTTTGGTTAATCCCTTATTGATAAAGAACTGGGCATTCAGCCCGGCTGTAATTTCGGAACCGGATAAATTTTGGTATAGTAAATCCTGGACTTGCGTTACCAGTAAATCGGTTTGTTTAGAAAAGACTTTAAAACTATTCAGATCGTCCAGTTTCGCCACCCCAAAATAGGTTTGTAATTTCGCGGTATCTACGGTTGCCGTTTTAAGCAAATTCCAACCTTCGAGGGTTGTTTGCAATTGTTCGGCAGCCAATTGCGGGCCGGTTAGCTGTTGGCAGGCAAATACCCCGGCCAGTGTTGTTTTTAGTTCCTCAAGATAAATCCGTATGCTGCTTAACGGTTGCAGGAATGGTAAGTTAAACGGATAATACGTTGCGGCAAGCTGCTTGTACAAATCGGTCGTACTCGCAATTTTCCAACTGGTCGACAGACTTTGTTCCAAACGCTCAATGATGATTTGTAAATACGGGACGATGGTATTTGTTTTTTCGCAGGTTAGCGGTATCGTTCCCAAATCGGGACGTCTTACAGCCAATGCACTTGCATGTGGTATGGTAGCGGTATTGGGCTCGGTAATATATTTTTGTACAATACGCATCAGATCAACAAAATAGGCTGCTGGTCCCAGTACCGATTTACATTCCGGGCAATCGCAATAATTGAGACTTCCAAACAGTTCCTGATAGCCTACCAATCCAGTAAAATACTCGGTTACCTCTTCACTGACAGATGAAGTCGATATCGCTTTAGAAAGCGGTGTCGACATATTTAAAATTGCATTGGTAAGATTCGCCACATTATTGGTTACTTCAGCTGCTCTCTTGTATACCTCCGATGCTACTTTGGGGCCACCAAAAGCATCGGTATATTGTTTTACAAACACTTCTCCGCTTTGTCGGGCAATGTCGTGAGCCGAGTTTAATCCATCGAATTTTTCGTATAGAGTAACAATCACATCAGCCGTTAATTTTTTGTTCGTTTGCGCTTCCGGATGTAAGCGTACCACCCGAGCCACTTGTTTGAGCTGTTCTACCATGTCGGTTGCGGTGGCACGCGATTTGGTTTTGGGTAGCTTTATGGAGGCTAAGGTCTCTTCCTTATGAAGATTGGCCTTTAGCAAATCTACGTCCGGATTTACTTCATAAAATTTATGAATCAGTTGTTTTACTTCCATGAGTAGTGGGTTTACTGTTTTTTAATATCATTATTCACTATCGGTATCGTAATCGTGTACCTGACTGGCAGATAACCCGAAATTTTTATAATATATTCCTGCATAGGTAGTCATACTCAGGTGTTCCTGATAAGGGCTCAACGAAAGAAGTGCCGCTACAGAATCCCAATAAGCACCAGGGTGCTGACCATAGGATGTGGTAGCAATACTATGAATTTGGAAAAACAAGCTGCAAGCCAGACAAGGTCGACGTGTACCGCCGATATAATTGAATTGTTTTCCGGCTTCCACAATTTTGGTTTCGGCATGTTGTTCTTCGTGTCCTTTAACAAATTCCAGTTTATAATCTTGATACGCTCCGTTGATCTCGGTTTCCAGTTTACCCAGATGTCGGGCTACACGTCCTGAATAGTTTTTTTTATCCGGAACGGTAAAATTTTTAAGCGTGTCTGACAATAATGCACTGAGCTCATTCTGCTTTTTGTTACTGGCTACATAAATCGTTTTTTCAGTATGATTGATTGCTGCCTGCACTTCGGTAAACGCCTCGTTCTGAGCCAAAAGAGCCGTCGATAAATGACGAACCAGTAACCGTTCGGGGCTCATCCCTTTATTAGGAGCGACAATCTCCTCGGTTACTCCGGTAAATAAATTGGACTGATGGACACGTTTGGCTAATTTCATTTTGCTACCATGCCGAGAAGATATTTTCTCTTTCAGCCCTTGACTTTTTTCTTTACGAATCTTTTTGGAGGCACTCAGTAATCTGGCTTTTTTAGGTGACGTTCCACCATCAGATTCATCATCTGCATCGGTTCCCGAGCTGTCGCTTAATACGGAAACCTTTTTTCTCTTTGTTTTTTTTGCGTCTCCTCCCTTACTACCTGCACTTAGTCCATCGGCATCTTTCATGCTAACCGGATTACCGATACAAAAAGCATATAAATTGAGACCATCGACGCCACCGGCCGGATCGGGTTTATTCCAGCGCATCAGCCAGGGAACATAGTAGCGATGTCCGTAGTAATATAATCCGGTAGTATCGTCCCGTTCTTTTCCTGAATACCGATAATTTTTAAGACTCACTTCCTGCTGATTCGGACCTGCAATAATAGACGTTCCGCCATACGGGAAATATTCTTCGTAACTAATCAGCAGTGCCTGATCGTCGACTTCAACTGCTACGGAATCCAGTTTGGTACAAAGCTGCCATCGGAATGAGCGGTCGCCGGTTTGCTTTTCCTTTTTATTGTCGTCGAGCTTCCAGTAGTGCATAATCAATAAACAGGTTTCGCCATCCATAATGCGTAAGGTTTCGCGTTCTAAAGTGGTGGTAGTATTATTATTGGTAACCGTTTGCTGTTGTTTTAAGGCATAGTTGCCAAAGTATACCGTACTTTCCATCATGTTTACAGTACCGCCGTTTGCCATTCTTTCGCTCACTTTTCGGGTGCGTTGTTCTGCACTGTCGTATACATAATAATCGGCATCATCTTCTTCTTCCGGGCGGATAATAATAGCGGCGCGCACCAGATTTTCGCAACAGTTATAATCCAGCGCCACGGGTTTATTGATCATAACCTGACGCAAATTCCCGGAGTCGTCGTACGTAATACCGGTTAAACGATTGGAATTCACCTCAACCGGTAAATCGCGGGTCCAGGAGGCCGATTTAGCAATATGTTTTAACTGAGTCAGGTTTCCGGAATTATCGTAGGTATAGCTTTCACTATAGTTTTCCAGTTTGTCATAATCAGAGGGTGCAACCGAAAATTTACTTTGCTTAAAGTCGTTGTTAACCACGTTATTCTGATAGGTGTTGGCTAATATTCCGGGATGCTGGTAGCCGTTTGCCGCCAACAAGCGGTATAAAATATCGTAGGTATAATCCGATAGGGGCACCACCTTCTGATTGTTATAAAAAATAGTATCCCTACTTAAATCCCGTAATCTTGTAATATTACCCACCGGATCGTATACATAGGTAATGTTTTGCAACAGCGAATTTTCGCCCAAAGTTACCAATCGGGTATTTTTAAGGGTGATCAATCGCTGTGTGGTCGCTTCGTAAGTACAAACCGTCGATGAATTGTTGGCAAAAACAATCCGGTTTCTTTGGTTTGAAGCGTTATATTCAATTCGGAGGATAACCGGTTTTGATTTTCCGTCCGGTAATTTCAGATCGATTGTTGCCAATAAGCCCGATTTTGAATAACTGCGTTGTGTTACAGTACCGTCGGCAGTTGTTTCGGTTAGTAAATCGCCTACAGCATTATAGATTTGTTCAAGTGATAAAGTGTTTGGATCTAACGGAACCTTTGCCGGATCGTTCCAATCGATGGCATCTTTGTAAACGGTAGTCATCTGGCGGCTTTTCGAAATCGATTGCCCGGTAAGTGCATACCTGTTAAATGTTACAATTCCCGATAAATCTTTTTGTTCGTACAATTTTCCGCGGAGGTTTAACGAGGCGGCATCCTGAATTTCTTCGCCATAAGTACACACTTCTACTAAAGGATATTGATCGACCGGAACAATCGGATCGCCATCAACATATCGCTTAACCCGTAGCGTTTTCTGACGTTGTAAACGATCGTAAGTAATGCGTTGGTTATACATTCTTGGTGTCCACGACCAACATAACAACCCCATGATATTGTTAAAATGAAACTCCATTCCGGCATCTGCACTTTCTGTGATCAGCGCACTTGTTTCGTTCATCTGATAGGTGTTGCGCTGATTAATATAATTGGCACCCGTAGTCGCATTCGTGTAATACAAACGTGGATCTATTTGCAGCAACACCCGGCTTTGTATATCGGTTTCGGAATAAGATGTTAATACGCCTTGCAACAAGATTAGGGTTATCTGTTCCTTTATACTATCGAATTTCGGAGCCAACTGCAATTCAAATCCAGGTTGATACGGTACAAAAATCGCGGTAAGCCATCCTTCGGCAGTAATATAACCGGCAATAACCAAAGCCTGTAAAATATCGGCACTCGTACTGCCGGAGCCCGTGGCAATGGTGTCGAATGTAGCAGCAGTAACTTTTCCCAGATTATTTGTTTGAAGCAAAAACTGTGTTCCGGTATTGTCGAAAACCTCGGTTGTGGGGGTATTATAACATTTGGCCGCCTTATCTAAAGTATTTTTTTCGTCCTGCTGTTCCTGATTCGGATTGACCGGATAATTAGCCATAAACGTTTTATAGTAATCCGAATCCAATACCGTATCGTTTGCATCGTAGGTTTTTTGTTCCCAGGCGGTAAAAGTGATTTGTGAAAAAAAGCCTTTCGGGTCGTCGGTACGAATTAACCGACCGAGAGGGTCATAATGCATTACCGAAGGGGGCGGCATAGTCCCTTCATTAATCAATGTCTGTTGATTTTCGTAATCGGATGTTGCACTAAAAAAAGGCAGGTATTGTTGTGCTACTAGTCCTTTATTATTGTATACGGTTCTGCCGGACGTATTCCAGCGTTCTTCGACCTCAACCAGTTTATTGTCGACATAAGCCAATCCCGGATCCACTAATTCTTTTTGTTCGATAATCCGGCCAAAACCATCTGAAAACTCAATCCGGATGCGACACTCTGAATTTTCTGCACCTTTATGAATAAAATTGGTTGCCGATAGAGATATAGCCGCCAACGGTTGTTTACGATCGGGCCAGTTATGCTCGTCGTAGAAAAAGTAAGTCAAAGCACCTTGTATATAGTAGTCCTGTTGGTCTAAAACCGATTGTATTGTGATTGGTGTTCCATCCGGTGCTGTGGTTCGTGTCTGATATTCTGCCGGAAAACCGCCGTACGGATACAGGAGCATGCTGCCTTCCAAATCGCCATTTTTAATTCCGAATAGAGACGAAACACGCACTTGTCCTAACGGGTCGTAAAGTACCTGCGATACATTACCATTAATATCCACCAACTGTTTGGGTGTACAGGTATGATAATCTAGTGTGAGTAGTTGTGTGTTTTTGATGTCGGTATCAGTATCAATATATTCTATTAATTCCACCACCTGAATATTATATGGTGAATCGTAGCCCATCTTCCCGCAAACCGACAATTCTGAATCGGCCGCAACAAAAGGGTTGATCACTTCATTAGGTAAGAAAAACAACTCCGGAGTATCGACTTTAAAATAAGTTTGTACCGTTCCGTTGTTCCACCAGTAGCCCGTTTCTTTATCGAAAATAAATCCGGCATTGGTAACAACATCATTCGTTAATTTTCCCTTATAGGCCGAATCGATATAATTTTGGGTAAACTGTGCTGTGGCAGTATACGCCTGTAATCCCCGTGAGGAGATTGTGAGTAATGGTAAAAAATTATCTTGTGTTTCATTCCAGAAATAATTGCGGGTCCAGGAAAACTGTAAAGCCGCAACCGCTTCTGCGGGTGATACTCCATAAGGAATGATATTTTGTAGCGCCTCTTCTATGAGGTGATTACAGTAATCGAAATCTATGTATTCTTTACCCGTTTCCAGAGCAAAGCCCGACAATTGAAACGCCTGCTCCTGGCCTACGATTCCCATCCAATACATTTCGTTTTCGTCGGTATTGATCACATCAGTCGTTGTAAAAGTCGCCAAGAGTTGTTGTTGTTCCGGATATAATGAAACACCGTTAGTTGATGGTGTACGGCGCGGCAGATAAACAGCACAGGCGCGTTTTACTGTACCACTTTGAGGATCTACTTCAAGTGTAAATTGCTGTTCTACCCGCGGATCGTTTGCGTTACGTTCATAATGATAAGCAATATGTTCCCGTGGATCGACACGGAAAACAGCATGCTCTTCATCGGATGCCGGCTGAACCAAAGCCACGCCATAATTAGCTTGTTCGACTGCATAAGGCACACTCGATTCGGGTTGATTATCTAATCCGTAAACTTCCGTCCGGATACGGCTTCCGTTTAAGGCTACAAAAGCTTCCCGAAACGTTTTGCCATTGGCGGCATAAATATCGGCAGCAAACACATTGTCCGGAAAATCGTAGGCATTAGCATCTCCCTTAAAGAAATCGGCCCGGTATTGCTCCTGTAATGCGTCATAACTTTCAAACACTCCGGTGTTAAACCATTTTTTGGTGTATACCGGAGGGACAAATAATTCTTTATTGATCTCGTTTACCGGGAACTCCTGATTCTGGATGGTCGTGGTAAACGTTTCGTAGGTTTGTGTATCCCATGTTTCTACAAAACCAAATCCGCGGAAACTTCTTTCCACAGGATCATAATATCCGTCGTGATAACCAAACTCCTGAACGTAGCACGATTGCGAAGCAGCATCCGTCTGCGTAATGCGGTCGATAACCTGAACCGGGAAAAACAACCGTGTTTTCCAAGGTTCTCCGGCTTGTTCATCTTCCAGATAAAAGCGTACCGAACTGGAATAATGCAAAGCCATTCGGCTACCGGTATTGTTATTGGTTTCGGTAAGCAAATAGGGTTTTAGTGTTACCATAGCGATATCCTGCGGATCGACTCCCGAAAAATTCAGGTAATAATGCCTTGGCGTATCGGTTAGTTTCGAAAAAATAAGGCAACTCGTTCCTGTTCCCAGTATATCGGCAAAATGAAGGCTATCTAACGGATCGAAAGATTCCGGTAAAGTAATAGTAATTGCGTCCGAAAAACTATTTCCGCTTTTATTGAGAAATACCTGAACCGTATTGCCTAATGCATATACAATATCCATAGTACCAGTGCCATTCAGATCGGCAAAATAGAATCGGGAAGCATCAAAACCGGCTTCAAAATATGGTGCATTTATTAATTGGATACGTTGCCCAAACCGGCCGTATCCTAAGTTAGGCCAACAATAAACCGTTCCGTTTGCCACGGCAACCCGATGCTGTAATCCGTCACCAAACAAATCAGCAAAAGAGACCGATGTTTTTCCGGAATTCTGACTTTGTAACGGGAACCCTTTCGGCGCCGGTACTTGTTGCGGTTCGCCATATCCAAAGTTTCCCAACCCGGGATAAACTGTCAGATAATCGTCCGAAGCCACTAAAAAATCCGATTTACCATTTCCACTCAAATCCACAGATTCCGTTCCGGCCAATGCACTTGGATATTGTTCAAAAGGTTGGAACGGTTCCCATCCTTGTCCTGTATTGGGATAATATCCGGGTGGACTGCTTACCATCAGGTCTTTAATTCCATTACCCTGTAAATCGGTAATGACACCCGAATCACCTACAGCAAAATCCGGTACGAGTTCCGGTTCTGAATAATGGCCGCTTCCTTTCGGATTGTAATAAAACGATCCGCTATCGCGGGTATATAAAATGCCGGGTAATCCGGCGCCATTTAAATCAACCGGAAGGAAATCGCCTGTATCGAGTTTTCCGGGAATAGTCCCATTATCTGCAACAGTTAATGTACTAAACGTTGCAGTTGGTGCCACATCAAATACCGAAAAAGTAAGCTCCAGATCTGGTTTTGCTAATAATTCGTAACTGCCATCACTTTGAATTCTGCATCCGGTAATGGTTACCTTTTTCAGGCAGGAAATTACTGCGGTCTGATCCGGTACCTTACTATAATCCGTTGTATCATAATAGGTAAGTTGCAAACGGTTTACCAGAAAAGGATTTCCGTTGTTTTCGTTTTCAAAATGATGAAACAACAATATATTTTGGCACCTTCGATAAGTACGCAATTCGAAGCCACTTCTAAACGAAGAAAACGGATCCGGTCGGCATGCCCACGGACGTACCTCAGCATAAGGGTCGGCCGCAGCTGTTGTTAAATTATCCAGTTCATGCGATCCGTAGTCAAAAATAACTTCGAAGGCAAATTTTTCTTCTTTGGTAGTATTGTAATAATTGCCGTAAAAAATACGGTCAATATAATTTCGTGTAAAGGCACCTCGATTTAAAATTCCGGTTTCCAGATCGTTTTCCCGTTGATATCGAAACTGAACTTTATTTCCTTTGGGATCGGTTATCGAAACGATTTGCCAACTAAAGATCCGGGCCGCATCATCGGGATCGGCAACACGCGCCTCGGGAACCGATCCATATTCCGATACCGTATTATTGGTTGCAAATGTACGCCAGAAGCTCTCACCGGTGGTTTGGTTTTTATGGTATTCGATACGGGAATAATCATCTTCCACACGTGGAAAATAAATACAAATACTCCATATATCACCTTGTTGATCGGTTTCAGTGCGGGTCGCATTTTCTCTAGGTACCAGTTCTTTTCCGGAAAAGAGAAAAATATCGGTTCCGTCATATTTGGGGATTCCCTTTTCGGTTCGAATTGTAAATTCGGGGATTTCGACATCCCAGCCTACACCAAAGATACTGTTACCCGATCCGGAATTGTAGGCCAACGAAAGGGACGGCGCTAACCCGCGACCAGCCGTTATGGGAACCGGGATTGTATAGGCTGCGGTTCCTGAAAATGAATTGGGTTGAAATGTTTCACCTATTCCTTTTATTGCTCCTCCTCCACCAGGCAGAGAAGTACCAGAGATCGATACTTTTTCCATAGCTATCATTTTGACTGATTGCAATTAAAAAATATTTAAATGCAGAATGACTTAAAACAAATAGAACCCAAACAAAAAGTTTACATTTTCTTCCTTGTGATCAAGTAAGTTAGACCTGTATATTGGGTTGCAAACAAAATAATTTCATAAACAATTATATACCTTAAAGATATGCACAAACAAAAGCATTAAATAGCGTATATATACCTAATTTACAATTATGTATAAATACCTATTTGCGAAGAAATATCTGTAACAACTCATACTAATTGAAATAGAAAAACAGTAGATACTTTCTGCAATAAAGGAACATTAATATCTGAATTGGTTTTCTGGCGTTAGGCTATAATCCACGGTTCACCATCTCTGAACAGTTTTCAGCTTCCCTGTTTTTTATGGTGTAGTTTTATAGTTTTCTCTATTTAGCAATATATAAGCTCCATGGGTTCCGGAACGGGGAGAGTGATCAGGGTGGTTAACTGGAGGTAGTTTTTATGATCGTTTTATGAGATTATTTGTGTTTATACTCTTTTGGGATATTATCAAATCTCGTTATGACTTCATTAATTTCATCCTCATTTAAATTTCCATCAATAAAATCATCAAGTATATTCGATAGAGGTTTTATGCAGTAACTTTTTAGTGGCTCTGAAGACTTCCCCTTTTTGAAGACTTAAAAGAACGTTAGTGACAACGGTATGTCAGGGCATAAAAAAAGACTGTCCTTTTGAGATAGTCCTATTATTATAAATCCGGGCATTCAAGTGTATTAGTATCCCAATAATACTGAGGAACCGGACTACCTGGACAATGATAGGAATGCATTCCCGGAGGACAAGTTTTCACACCTCCCTGCACACTTTTTAATTTCTCTCTGGAAATTTTCTTTGAATTTTTCATGGTATTTAGTTTTAGTTATGAGTTAAATATAGAGACAAATCTTCATATTATAATTTAACAAAAAATAGTTACCATAAATATGAGAATCAATAAAAAAGTCTACCTATTATAATTTTCATCAATATTTTAACAATCTTACAATTCAGAAATAAAAAAACGTATGCCATTCCTGACATACGTTTATATGATTTTTGTATAAGACTACTTTTACTTCCAGCCACCGCCTAAAGCCTGATAAAGCTCTACAGCAGCTTTCATTTTGCTGTATCGGGCATTGGAGATATTAAGTTCTGCATTCAATGAGTTAACACTTGCATTTAATACTTCAAGATAGTTTGCCATTCCATAGTTTACCAATTCCTGAGAATAGTCAACGGATTTTTTATAAGCATCCAGTTCATTTTCTTTTAATTCAATAAAAGAATCCTGTACCGAGAATACTCTGATAGCATCAGAAACTTCTTTTCCAGCAGTAAGAACGGTTTTTCTAAAGTTTAAATAAGCTGTTTCCTGATTAGCAAGACTTACATCATAGTTCGTCTTAATCTGTCTTTTGTTTAAAATAGGCTGTGCTAATCCGGCCACTACATTGGCAAATAATGAATTCACACTGAAAAGGTGATCAATATCTACAGACTGTAATCCTCCGCTTCCTGTAAGTTTCAGGGTCGGATAAAACTGGGCCTTGGCAGCATTCGTTAATTCAAAAGTATTCATCAGATTATATTCTGCTCTCATTACATCCGGACGGTTAGCTAATAACTGCGCAGGATAACCAAGTTTCAAATCAATTGGAAGTTTTTGACTTTCCAATGTAGATCTTTCAATAGCATGAGACGGCTCCCCCATCAAAAGACTCATTGTATTTTCAAGCAATTGAATCTGGGTATCAATGTCAATCAGCAGAGATTTTGCATTGAAAACAAGTGCTGCACTCTGCTGTACTGCTACTTCTGTAACGGTACCTGAAATTTTTAAAGCTTTGGTAGTTTCCAGATTCTTCTCGCGTACGGCAATGGTTTCCGAAATAATCTTCTTCTGTGAGTCAAATGTCAACAGCTGATAATAAGCCGAAGCAATAGAAGAAACAAGGCTGCTTTTTACTGCTTTGTGTGCTGCAACTGTCCCTAAATAAGTGGCTAGCTGTGCTTTTTCCTGTGCTTTCAGTTTACCCCAGATATCTGCTTCCCATCCAATACTCGCCGTAATGTCATACTGGTTCACATAACGTCTCGATCCGATAATCTGCCCAAACTGGGTGTTAATAGACTGAGTCTGGAATGTATAATTAGGTCCTATAGAAAGTGTAGGCTGATAGGCTGCTTTACTTTGCTTAAGATAAGCTTCTGCGGAACCGATACTTTGCAGAGCAATTCTGATATCTAAGTTGTTGTCTAAAGCTTTAGAAATATGTCCCTGCAGTATTGGATCGGTAAAAATCTCTTTCCATGAGATATCAGCCATATTGGTACTGTCAGAAGGAAGCATATCTGTGCGGAAAAGCTTTTCGTCCACAACGTCTTTCGGTCTTTCATATTCTTTTCTCGCCATACAGGACGAGATAGCTCCGAGTATGAAAACTGAAAAAGTGATTCCTTTTATGATGTTTAATAAACTCTTCATTATTTAAAATTAGAAGTTAGAATCCAGAAATTAGAAGTTAGTTTTAGTTTGGTAACTAAGCCTAACTTCTAAGATGTGAATCATTATTTTTTATTCAGCTAAATTGATTTCTTCTTTTTTGATAGGTTTAATTTTTTCCTGTAGTGTTTCAAAGATCACATACAGAACAGGAATTACAAATAACCCTAAAATAGTTCCTATCAATAGCCCGATTGCGGCACCCGTAGCAATAGATCTGTTACCTACTGCCCCAATTCCACTTGCCAGAACTAACGGCAGTAAACCGAAGATAAAGGCGAAAGATGTCATTAGAATAGGTCTTACTCTGGCTTTAGCTGCATTGATGGCTGACATTACAATAGTTTCACCATGATGTCTTCTCTGAACAGCAAATTCGACAATAAGAATTGCATTTTTCGCCAGTAGTCCCACGAGCATGATCAGGGCAATCTGGAAATAAATATTATTTTCCAAGCCCATAATCTTCTGTCCGAAGTAGGCTCCCATCACCCCAAGAGGAAGAGAGATAATAACGATCAACGGAAGAATATAACTTTCATACTGTGCAGAAAGGATAAAGTAAACGAAGATCAAACTAAGCCCAAAAATAAGAAGCGTCTGAGATCCTGAATTTAATTCTTCTCTGGTTAACCCGGTAAATTCTACTGCGTAGTTTTGATTCAGGGTTTCATTGGCTACCTGCTGCACAGCGGTAATGGCATCCCCGGAACTGTACCCTTCAGAGTTTGCTCCCGTTACTTTCACTGAGGTAAACAGGTTATAACGGCTTACAGATTGTGGTCCGTATGCTTTGGTAAGGGTTACAAACTGGGAGATCGGCGACATTACTCCTGAACCCGTTCTTACATAAAGCTCGTTCAGGTTATCAATACTTTTTCTATTATCCGGAAGAGCCTGAACCATTACTCTGAACTGCTTTCCGTATTTCGTAAAGTCAGCAGTATAGATTCCTCCTATATACCCCTGCATCGTAGCAAGGATATCACTTACGGAAACTCCAAGCTGCTTTGCTAACGGAACATTGATGTCCATTTGATACTGGGGATATTTTGTATTGAATGAAGTCTGAGCAAACTGAATCTCCGGTCTCTGCATCAGCTTACCGATGAACTCATTGGTTTTATTATCCAGATCAGCATATTCTCCACCTGATTTGTCCAGCAATACCATTTCAAAACCTGCACTGTTACCAAATCCCGGTACACTTGGCGGCTGAAAGAATACAACTTTAGCATCAGGAACGGCCCCTACAATTCCAAATAATCTTTTGGTAATATCATCAGAAGTCTGTCCATCTTTTTTCCTTTCTTCGAATGGTTTTAGTTTAATAAAGGCAAGACCATTATTACTCCCATTTCCGGATAAGAATCCTCTACCTGTAGAAATCGTTACGTTCTGTACTCCCGGAACTTTCAATGCTTTGGCCTGAAGTGTTTTCAAGGTGTTGTAAGTTCTTTCCATAGAAGCTCCCGGAGGAAGCTGAACATCTGTAAAGATAATCCCTCTGTCTTCTGTAGGTACAAACCCTTTCTTCATACTGCTGCTTGCCCAGAATAAGATCCCTCCGGTAACAGCGAAAATAATCAGGGTTACCCATTTATGTCTTAACAGGAATACAAATCCTCTTCCGTAACGTTCAGTAGTTGTTTTAAAAGCGATATTAAATTTATAGAAAAACTTCTGTAGCAGGTTTAAGTTCTTATATTCTGTATGATGCTCTTCGTGAGGTTTTAAGAATAATGAACATAAAACAGGGCTCAACGTTAATGCATTAATAGCAGAAATGATAATCGCTATAATCAGCGTAATACCAAACTGTTGGTAGAATACCCCTGTAGGGCCGGTAATAAACGTCACCGGGATAAATACCGCAGCCATTACCAAAGTAATAGAAATAATAGCCCCTGTGATCTCATCCATCGCTTCTACAGTTGCTTTTTTGGCATCAGAAATACCGTGCTCCATCTTAGCATGAACGGCCTCGACGACGACGATGGCATCATCCACCACAATACCGATGGCAAGTACCAATGCAAATAAAGTAAGCAGGTTTAATGAATATCCGAAAAGATTCAGGAAGAAAAACGCTCCTACAATAGATACAGGAACCGCAATGGCCGGAATCAGTGTAGATCTGAAATCCTGAAGGAATATATATACTACAATGAATACCAGGATAAATGCTTCAATAAGGGTATGTACCACTTTTTCAATGGAAGCATCAAGGAATTCATTGGTATCAAAGTTGAATGTATATTTGATTCCCTTAGGGAAAGTACTTTCTGCTGATTTCAGATAAGTTTTGATATTTTTAATAATTTCCTGAGCATTGGAACCTGGCGTCTGGAAGATCCCCATACTGATGGAGGGTGAATTTCCGTTCTCCCCGATTCCTGTATATGACTGACCTGCCAGCTCCACTTTGGCAACATCTTTCAGCATCAGGTTTTGTCCGTTTGCAAGAGATTTGATGATGATATTATCATACTGCTCTTTGTCGTTGAATTTACCTACATACTTAATGATATATTCAAAAGAACTTCCGCTGTTCTGGCCAATAGAACCCGCAGCGGCTTCTCTACTCTGCTCATTGATCGCATTGGTAACATCGGTAGGTGTTACTCCGTAAGCGGCCATTTTTGCAGGATCCAGCCAGATTCTCATCGAGTAGTTTTTACCTCCGAAAACGTTGGCATCTCCTACTCCATTTACCCTTTTCAGGTTTGGAATAATGTTGATATTTAAGAAGTTCTGAAGATACACATCGTCAAGGTCCTTATTTTCGGAATAGAACGACATATACATCAGGGCACTGGTCTGTTGTTTTTGAGTTACAACACCGGAACGTGTTACTTCAGAAGGTAACAGAGGCGTTGCTCTGGCAACACGGTTCTGTACGTTTACTGCTGCAATATCCGGGTCAATTCCCTGTTTGAAGAAAACCTGGATTTGGGCAGAACCGTCATTTCCTGCAGAAGAAGTGATATAATCCATTCCTTCCACCCCGTTGATCTGCTCTTCCAGAGGAACTACAACACTTTTCATTACAGTTTCCGCATTGGCCCCTGTATAGTTCGCTGTAACACTTACTGTGGGAGGTGCAATGTCCGGATACTGCGTAACCGGTAACGAGATCAGTCCCAGCACACCGAGAATCACAATCAAAATTGAGATTACCGTGGATAAAACCGGTCTGTTAATAAAGTTTTTTATCATTAGAATTTCGGTTTTATTGATTGAACAAGACTATCCATTTTAATTGGCTTCGGCTTCACTGCTGTTCCCGGTTTCAGTCCTCCGATACCAGCTGCAATGATGACTTCACCTTTGTTAACTCCTGATTTTACAAGAGCCATATTATCAATTCTGTCAATCACATTAATCACAACATTCTTGGCCGTATCTTTTTCTACTTTGTATACGTAAACAATACCTTGCTGCTCATAGGTAGCACTTTCAGGAACTACCAATACATTATCATAATGCTGAGGGAATCTGATGGTTCCACTGTTACCATTGCTTAATAATTTCTGAGCGTTGGAGAAGGCAACTCTGAACTGAATGGTCCCTGTGGTAGGGTCGATCTGCCCGGTAATAGCTTCAATTCTGCCCTTTTCTGGATACATGCTTCCATTGGCCAGCTGAAGCTCCACCATTGGTAAGTTTTTGATCTTCTCCGGCATAGAAGCTCCCGGAGATTTTTCAAGGAAATTAAAATACTCTTTTTCATTCATCGCGAAGTACGCAAAGATCTGAGAGGTATCAGAAATGGTTGTCAAAGGAGTCTGATCCGACGGCCCAACCAAACTTCCTACTTTTAACGGAAGTCTTCCGATCACTCCTGAAATAGGGGCACGGATAATAGAATATTCGATGTTGGCTTCTACCCCTTTATAATTGGCTTCTGCCTGTCTTTTAGCTGCATTGGCCTGTTGAAGCTGAGCCTGAGCCTGAGCAAGATTAGCCTGAGCAGTCTGCAGCTGTACGTTACTGATAATATTTTTCTGAACCAGAGGTTTGAGTTTGTTTACTTCAACCTGAGCAGCATTTACAGAAGCCTGAGCAGCGGCAATTGTAGACTCGGCGGCACCAATACCTGCCTTGGAAGCGGCTGCATTTTCATTCAGAATATTGGTTTCCAGACGGAACAGGGGCTGTCCTTTTGATACATATTGTCCTTCATCTACCAATACCTGAGTAATATACCCCTGTATTTTTGCACGTACATCATTGTTTACCCTGCCCTGGATGGTAGCCGGAAACGTCTGATAACCTACTATATTTTTTGACTCCACAGAAACCACAGGAAATGGCTTTGCACCATCCTGTTTCGGAGCTTCTTTTTTGCAGGCAGTCAGTGAAAACGCTGCAATAGAAAGTATAACTAGCTTATTATTCATTTTATAGTTTATTAAGAGATTCCTGAATATTTTCTATGTTTTTGTTTAAGAGTGTTTTGTAATGTTCTATTCTTTCGTTGTATCCATCGTCTTTACTTTTTTTAAAGTTGTCTAAATCATCTAGTAGTTTTAATTCGTCCTGCATTTTTTGAACTATTTTCTCGAATCGTATTTTCTTGTATTCATCATTGAGGAAAAAATACCGTTTCCGCTCATCCATTTTGTTGTGATCTATAATAAGTTCCGCATTAAGTAACAGCGAAATACTTGTAGAAACAGAGCTTTTACTTGCTGAAAGCACTTCCACAAACTCATCAAAAGTAATTCCTACTTTCTCATAATCAAAAAGAAGGTAGGAATAGATTTTCGAGGCTAATGGGGGTAGGTTGAAAATGGTGCCATAGAATTTTACAGCATCCTGAAATATTTTTTCATCAACTTCTATACTTTGGTGCATAATATAAAAATTTCAGCAAATGTAAATATTAGTTCGGAACCAAACGAACAAACTTGATAGAGATTATAAATACAGGGTGTTTTAAAAATTCAATGAGAATAGATTTAACTTTTTGCTCAAATTATAATCTTCTCAAAAGCTTTCCTCATTCCCCCGGCCAGAAGAACTTCTCCACAATAGGAATATCCTTTGCCTTCAAGGATTTTGAGCATGGCCATATTATCATGATTAGTATCTACTTTTACACTCTGGATTCCATGGGATCTGGTAAAGTCTTCAATATGGTCAAAAAGTTTTTTCACCATTCCCTGCCCTGCAAATTTCTCATCTACAGCCACTCTGTGAACCACCACAAATTCTCCGTTGCTCAGCCAGGTTCCTTCAATTTTGCTGTAAGCCGGCTCGTCATTTAAAATCAGTGCTGCATACACTGCAATTTCGTCATCTACACAAAGAACATATCCGAATCCTTTAGCGATATCACTTTCTACTGTCTCAAGGTTAGGATAGCCATTCTGCCATTGTGTACTTCCATCCTGTCTTCTTCTTTCAATAGACTGCTGGATAATTCCCCAAATAATGTCTCTGTCTTCAATTTCCGTTTTTCTCAGTTTGATTTCTGAATTCATTTTATTATTATGTGCTAAAAAGTTGATCAAGAGTTTAAAAGATTGATAAATTCACAAAGCCAGAAACCTGCTAAAGACCAGAATCATTAAAAGCAAGTGCTGCCCCTTCTATTCATTTAATCTTTTTAATCTCTTAATTGTTAAGATTATATGATTAATTAAAAAAACCGAAAACTAATTAAAATTAATTTTCGGTTCGAAGTAGTAAAATTTAAAATTATGAAATTGTTTTATTAATTTTCATTTTGTTGAAGATAAGCATCTATAATTTCAAATGCTTTTTTTTCATCTTCCAGATCTACCATTACTTTCAGCGACGTGGCTGTAGGTGTGGTAGTGAATGTAAGATAATTGTTCTCAACGGTGTTTGTAATTTGTGCATCATCCAATTTAGACTTAACCAACTGAATTTCTGAAGGGTTATCACTTTCATAAACCGATACTCTCGTGCTTCTTTCCATATTCTAATTGTTTGAATATCTAAAAATACAATATTTCGTTGAGAATTACAAATCTTTTCGGGTTAAATTTTATTAATATTGTCTTCAATCTTATCTAATGCCAATTGAATTTCTTCTTTGGTAACGTTCAGGTGGGGTCTGAAACGCAGGGTCTGATCTCCACATGGAAGAATGATCAAACCATCCTTGAAAAGCTCATTCATGAGAAGGTTTCTCTGTGCTCCTGATGGAAGGTCAATAGCACACATTAAACCTCTTCCTCTTGCATTGGAAATTTTTTCAGGATATTTTTCAGCTAAAGCTTTAAGGCTTTCCAACAGAAAATTACCTACTACTCTTGCATTTTCTACAAGATTTTCTTTTTCAATGACTTCCATTACCAACTGGAAACGAAGCATATCTATAAAGTTCCCTCCAAATGTAGAGTTGATCCTGGAGCTTTCTCTGAACACGTTATTCGGAACTTCGTCAAACTTTTCTTTGTTGGCCAACACTCCGCAAACCTGCGCTTTTTTACCGAACGAAATAATGTCCGGCTTTGCAGTGAAATGCTGGAAGGCCCACATTTTTCCTGTAATGGCAATCCCCGTCTGCACTTCGTCGAAGATTAATAAGATTTCATTATCATCACAGATTTTTCTTAGGCCCACTAAAAATTCATCTCTGAAATGGTTGTCTCCTCCTTCTGCCTGAATAGGTTCTATGATGATACACGCTACCTTGTCCGGGTTCATCAAAATAGCTTCCCCAATCTGTAATAGAGCAAGGTTTTCATTCTTGATGGTTTCTTCAAGATTTTCTTCTGTGATAGGGAATGTCAGTTTTGGATTTAAAATTCTTGGCCATTCAAACATTGGAAAATACTGGTATTTTCTTGGATCTGAAGTATTGGTAAGGCTTAAAGTATATCCACTTCTTCCATGGAAAGCCTGTTTGAAGTGAATACAAATTCCGGCTTCTGTCTGAAGTCCTTTTTCAAAATTTTTGCGGGTTTTCCAGTCGAAGCATGCTTTCATTGCATTTTCAACGCCCAGAGCTCCACCTTCGATAAAGAAAGCATATTGTAATTCTTCAGGGATAACTACTCTTTCAAATACCTCTAAAAAATGAGCATATTCTTCTGAGTAAACGTCTGCCAAAGTGGGTTTGTTAACTGCCATTCTTCCCAGCCATTCTGATCTTTCTAGAAGATAAGGGTGATTGTATCCAATGGAAGCAGATGCGAACATAGAGAACATATCCAGATATTCTCTATCAGTAAGTTTGTCGTAAAGCCATGATCCGTGAGATTTTTCAATATCCATCACGAAATCAAAACCGTCTGCCAAAACGTGTTTTCCTACTGTTTCTTTTACTTTATTTACTTTTATATCTAATGTTTGTTCCATAATAAATTGTTGTGTGATTTAATAAGTGAATGATTAAACGGCCTGGTGAATGAGCCATTTAATCATTCAGGTTATTAATTTTTATTGTTTTTTTTGATTGCTTAAACCAAATCTTTTATAAATCAAACTTAATCCCTTGTGCTAAAGGAAGTTGAGCTGTATAATTTATAGTATTGGTTTGTCTTCTCATATAGTATTTCCAGGCGTCTGATCCGGATTCTCTTCCTCCTCCGGTTTCTTTTTCTCCACCGAAAGCACCACCGATTTCAGCACCGGAAGTTCCGATATTGACGTTGGCAATACCACAGTCTGAACCTGCATGAGATAAGAACAGTTCGGCTTCTCTTAAATTCTGGGTCATGATTGCAGAAGAAAGTCCTTGCGGAACATCATTCTGAATAGCAATAGCTTCTTCCAGCGTTTTGTATTTGATCAGATATAAAATGGGTGCAAAAGTTTCGTGTTGTACGATTTCGTAAGAGTTTTTCACCTCTGCAACGCAAGGTTTTACATAGCAGCCTGATTCGTATTCTTTTCCGCTTAAAACACCACCTTCAACAGCGAACTTTCCGCCTTCTTTTTTACATTTTTTAATAGCTTCTGCATATTGGTTTACAGCATCTACATCGATCAAAGGACCTACATGGTTCGTTTCGTCCAATGGATTACCTATTTTCAGCTGTCCGTAAGCTTTTACCAATCTTGTTTTTATTTCTTCATAAACGCTTTCATGGATGATCAGCCTTCTGGTTGAGGTACATCTCTGTCCGGCAGTTCCCACGGCCCCGAATACGGCTCCGATGATAGACATGTCGATATCAGCTTCTTTTGTAATGATAATCGCATTGTTTCCTCCCAACTCAAGAATAGATTTTCCGAATCTTTCTGCAACTTTAGAAGAAACCATTCTTCCTACTCTTGTAGAACCGGTGAATGATACCAGCGCTACTCTTTTATCATCAACCAGCTTTTGTCCTATTTCATGGTCAGATACCAATACACTGGAAATTCCTTCAGGAAGATTATTTTCCTTTAAAACTTCAGTCATAATATTTTGACATGCAATGGCACAAAGTGGTGTTTTTTCTGATGGCTTCCAGATGGTAACGTTACCACAGATCCATGCTAAAGCGGTGTTCCATGACCAAACTGCTACCGGAAAGTTGAATGCAGTAATGATTCCCACTACGCCAAGCGGATGATACTGCTCGTACATTCTGTGGCCCGGTCTTTCTGAATGCATAGTGTACCCCTGAAGCTGCCTGGAAAGTCCCACTGCAAAATCACAGATATCAATCATCTCCTGAACTTCACCCAGCCCCTCCTGTAATGATTTACCCATTTCATAAGAAACAAGTTTTCCAAGGTCATCCTTATATTCTCTTAGTTTTAATCCAAGCTGTCTTACGATCTCACCTCTTTTGGGAGCCGGAATCAGCCTGAATTCCTGAAATGCTTTTTGAGCCGTTTCAATTACTTTGTCATAATCACTTTCTCCGGAAGTTTTTACTTTAGCGATCAGCTTTCCATCCACAGGAGAGATGCTTTCTATCATCTTTCCCGAAGCGAAATATTTCCCGCCTGCTGAGGTACCTTTGTTTTCTTCTTTAATACCTAAGTTTTTCAGTGTTTTCTCAATTCCGAAATCCTTTACTTTTTTTGACATAAAATCTTACTTTTCGTTCTCTCTAAAGATAAAAATATTATGCGAACCTCAAAACTTTAATTTTTAACGTGCTTTTTATTTGGACTAATTATAAACATGCTTATCTTTGCAGTGTAATCTTTTTGATATTGACCAATGGAAAATTCACAAGAAAATAACTCAAAGTTTAAAAAGTGGTTTAAGCGAGTGGGATGGGCAGGATTAGCTTTCTTTACGATTAAAGGCTTAATATGGCTCGTAATATTCTACTTTGGAGCAGACACCCTTCAGAGTTGTATAAAATAAAAAAGCAGAGAAAAATTTCTCTGCTTTCTTTTGTACTAAAGTTGACTGAATTGTTATTTTTTCATTAAGACGTTTAAAAAACACCTGTTTTTTATCTTTTCTGTAATCTGAAAACCGGCAAGAACTGAATGTTTTCATTTGTTTATTGACCAAAAAGCGGTTTTTCAAGCCTTAAAATTTGTTTTCCTAATTCTCTTTTTTCTTTCTCCCTGAATTGATGAGGCTCTCATGCAGCAGATATTCAATCTGTCCATTCACACTTCTGAATTCATCACCTGCCCATTTTTCAAGTAGTTTGTACGTCGACTCATCTATTCTTATTACAAAGGATTTTTTGCCTTTGCTTTCTGAAGAGCTTTGAGCTTTTTCTGATTTCATTCTCTCAATTTCTTTAAAATGATTATCCGTTTATTTTAAAGTAGAGAAAGTCTACCATAAAATTTTAATTATTAATTTTCCACTTTTAGTTATAAAGTGTTCCTGCATTTAATATTGGAGTTGCCGCTTTTTCACCACACAAAACAACCATTAAATTGCTTACCATTGCTGCTTTTCTTTCATCATCAAGCTCAACGATATTATCTTCGGAAAGTTTTTTCAAGGCAAGGTCCACCATTCCCACGGCTCCTTCTACGATCTTTGTTCTTGCTGCAACAATGGCTGTCGCCTGCTGTCTCTGAAGCATAGCTCCTGCAATTTCTGATGCATAGGCCAAATGAGAAATTCGGGCTTCCTGAATCACAATTCCGGCTTTTGAAAGACGGTCTGTAAGCTCCTGCTCCAAAATAGAGTTGATTTTATCTCCTCCTTCTCTCAGAGTGATCGGAGCATGGTCATCTTCTAGGTTATCATAAGGAAAGCTCATAGCCAGATGACGCACTGCTGCTTCACTCTGCATTTTCACAAAGTCAGAATAACGTTCCACATCAAAAGCGGCCTTATACGTATCTCCTACTTTCCATACAATGACCACTGCAATTTCAATAGGATTTCCCATTTTGTCATTTACTTTCAAAGTCTGGCCCTGCAGGTTCTCGGAACGTAAAGATATTTTCTGTGATGAATACAAAGGGTTGATAAAGAACAAACCGTTCTCTTTTACACTTCCTACATATTTCCCAAAGAAGTTCAGTACTCTGGAGTGGTTAGGCTGAATAATCATTAATCCCTTCAGGAAAAAACATGAGGTAAGAAAGCAAAGCATTGCTAAAACGACGAAAGTAATACTTTGATCTACTCCGCTTATGAAGAAATAAACAGCAGCTACAAACAAGATGAGACAAATCACTAATGTCACATAGCCGGACATAGGTTTTAAGATTTTTTCCATATAAATTTAGTTTTTAATTTGATATTATTTTGATATCATAAAGATGACAATAATTTTTGAATTATAAGGGATTAATTATGATTTTTTTTGATGCGTCCTGGAATGTAGGTTTAAAGGTGTGAAATACGGATAAGCAGTATGGAAATAAAAATTGTTTTGAACTTTCCCGTCAAAAAAAAAGACAACCCAATCATTAAAGTACGGAAAGCCATAAGGAAGTTATCAGATGACAAGATACTTTTGGGAAAATTTAAATTTAAAGACTATGAAAAAATTAACGTTATCAGCGGCAATGACAATTACAGGATTGATGTTTGGGCAAATCACACTAGACAAAAATTTTGTTTCTGAAAATCTGCAAGTTTACACCAATGCTGATGAAACATTTTATTATTCGGTAGGATACGGTATGAATGAGGTAAAAATTTATAAAGCAGATTACTCTATTTACAAACAGTTTACTCCAACTGTGCCAAGTGGGTATAACATGTTTATAGATCAGTACAATAATAATTTTATATTATCTAAAAGTATTTTTAATACTGATAGTAAATTGGAAATCATTATCACATTTGAAAAATATAATCCTGCCACATCAGAAAGAGAATACATTATAAAAATTTACAATGAAGACGGAAATATAATACATGAGTTTGGTCCAAATTATAAGTTCAGTGATGAATATGATATTAACATCTATCATGACAACATCAGCAATATCAATAAACTAAGATTATTCAACCAAAATACAAATTCAACTGAAATTTATGTTTTGCCAACAACTTTGCTTTCCGCAAAAGAAATTCAGTCAAAAGCCAAACTTTCCGCTTTTCCAAACCCTGCGAATAAGATTTTAAATATAATAAATCCCGGAAAAGGGGCCAATACAATAGAAATTTATGACGGTGCTGGAAAAATTATTTTAACTCAACATTTTAATATGTCAGACAGCAGAATTTCAATTAATGTTGAAAACCTTCCTGTCGGAACTTACTTTTATCAGATAGGTGAAATGCGGTCTAAATTTATTAAGAACTAGCCTATTATTGCTTTTTGTATTTACAAAAAAATCCCGGAAAATGAATTTCCGGGATTTTGCTTTTTATATGCTGGATGTTTTATTTCTTCGTTAATGCCTTAAACTTGAAATAAGAAACGGCTGACAGGGCAATCATGGTGCCTATTCCTATGTATACCCATGCTGGTACCGGTACCGGATCTCCTGCTGCATAAGAGTGAAGTCCACTCAGGTAGTAGTTTACTCCAAAGTAAGTCATGACCATTGAGCAGAAAGCAAACATTGTTGCTACATGGAATGCCCACCTGCTTCTAAGTCCCGGAACTAATCTCATGTGAAGTACAAAAGCATATACCATGATCGAGATGAAAGCCCAGGTTTCTTTCGGGTCCCAGCTCCAGTATCTACCCCATGATTCATTGGCCCAGATACCTCCTAAGAAGTTCCCTACCGTTAAAGCAAAAAGACCGATTGTTAATGACATTTCAGAAACGATTACCAATTCTTTCAAAGTCGTATCGTGGTGTATCTTGTAGGTTCCTTTATTTGAAATAATGTAGAATACCAGAGAGATGACCGCAATAATCATGGACAAGGCAAAGAATCCGTAACTGGACGTAATGATCGCCACGTGTACAATCAGCCAATAAGACTTCAATACAGGTACAAGCGGTGTAATCTGCGGATCAAGAGCTGAACCTCCATGTGCAAATCCCATCATAATTACCGCCACCATAAATCCGGCTGCAGGAATTAATGCATTGGCATTTCTGTAAAGGATCAGACCTGCTGTAATACCTACCCATGAGATAAATATAATAGCTTCATAACCATTACTCCAAGGAGCATGCCCTGAAATATACCATCTAGCTACAAGTCCTAAGAAATGACATAAATATCCAATTAAACCAATGGCAATAATTACTTTAATTGCTTTAGTTAATACTTTATTTGATTTAAATAATTCAACAAATCCTAAGACAAGAAGAAGTCCACCAATAATCGTGTAGAAAATCAACAATTTGAAGTTGATATCTGCTTTATTCATGAATACTTCAAGATCTACTTTAGATTTTGCAGGAACTACTGCTTTCCCCCATTTCTGCTGATAGTCTGAAAGTTTTGCCAATTCTGCATCTGCTTTGCTCCAGTCTCCTGTTTTCTGAGCGGCAAGTGCTTCTGCAAAATAAGGTCCCATTACCTGTTGAGACTCCATATCCGGTTCAAATTTCTGATCCAGCCATGAATGCCAAGTGTGGTTAGCATCATTCTTCACAGGAACGATTCTCATAAACTGGCCACTGAAAAACTCGTTAAAGATCTGTACTCTTTCGTTGACAGCAATTACTTCTTTATCATAGTTAGTCTGTTCAGCCGGTTTTTTACGGAATGCGGTGTTATAATCATGCTCTAAAATATACGCAAGATTACCGTTTGCATCTGCAGGGAAAAGGTTCATCAGAGAAGTATATCCGTCTTCGTCAGCCTTGGTTTTATTTTTCAGTTCATCACCTCCTTTAGGACCAACTTTGATCATTGGAACCATTGTCCAGCTTGGTGTATCTGTATTGATTGAAAGGAACCATTGGTTGGCAGTAAGATATTTTCCGTCTGTCCCTTTGAATTTGTCTTTCTTGTATAGTTTTCTTAAAACATCCAATGCTTCGGTATTGATAGGAACAATTCTTCCTTCAAAACTTTGTACTAAAAGATACCCGAATTTATCTGCATGTTCTTCGCTGATTTTATTTCTCGCAATGATTTCATCCGGAGAAATAGATCTCATTTTACCCATCGGAGTAGCCAATGAGTTCTGCTTTGGAGCACCACCATCAAGAGGCTGAGCGTGAGTATGTGCGTCACCTTCTACATGAACGTGTTCTCTGCTTCCGTCTGTTGTACCGTGTGTCTCAATTTTCTGCGCATTCAAACCTAAACTTAAGAATAGCAGTAGAATAGCAGCAGCTTTTCCTTTTTTCTTGTTAACATCACTCAACATTTTATTTAATTTCCAGAAATGAGTTCCTTTCCAGAAGAAGATCACAAACATTCCTAAGAACAGAAGTCCATACCCGATATAGGAAATTAAAGTTCCCCAGTAGTCGTGGTTTACAGAAAGTACTGTTCCCATTCTGTCCGGATCAAAGCTTGACTGGAAGAAACGGTACCCTTTATGGTTTAGAACGTGGTTCATATAAATTTTATAAGGAGTTTCTTTACCTTCGTCAATGATTTTCACATGACTTTCATAAGCACTTGGAGATGAACTTCCCGGATACGTTTCCATTACAAAGTCATCAAGTTTTAAAGCAAATGGAGTATTATAGACTTTAGGTCCGTATCCTACCATGATGTTCAGGCCATCCATCGTAACCTGCTTGTAAGCATTTGGATTTCCTTTTTCAACAGAAAGATCAACCAGTTGCTTTGTTTTTGGCCCCTGAAGTTCAATCTGAAGCATATCCGGAACATTAGCATCTTTCTTTCTGTCTCCTTCAATAGCCATCAGTCTTCCTTTTCTAAGACCTTCAGGTACTACCAGCTTCAGTTCGTTAATGCTGTATAAACTTCTCAATGCCAACGGTTGAAATTCATCCTTCGTTGTATTTCCCGTTGCCTGCGTTGCCATAGTCATATAGCTTGCGTCTACCGGAGTTTTGATGAATAATTTTCCACCTTCATTTTTGAATTCAACCGCACCTTCAATGGCTCTGTTGAATGTCACCAATGTTCCGTTGATGGATTTTGTTTCGCCCGGTTTGATATAAATGTTCTGTCTTCCTGTATTTCCTGTAGAAACAAGGTGAAGATACTCCGCTCCATTCGGTTCAGCAACCAAGCTGTCTTTTTTTCTTTGAATGTATTCTTTAGCGGTTACTTTCACTTCTTTCCCGTGAAAGTCATAGGTTGCCTTAAAATCTTTATGCAGTGGAGACATCATATAAGAAACATCCTGATAGTTAAGAACATCTCCTTTTTCTTCGACCTGAATCTTAAAAAAGTTTTTATCCGTCACAATTTCATTGGAGGTTTCTCCTTCTCTGATGTGCATGGTACCTTCGAAACTGATGTATCTGGTAATGGCACCACCAATAAAGATAAAAATAAAGGCAAGGTGAAAAACCAGGACCGGCCATTTGTCTTTTTTCCATAGTCTGTATCTGCCGATATTTCCTATGAAGTTAAGAATAAGCAGGACCATGATCAGTTCGAACCATTTGGCCTCATAAATTAACGCTTTTGCTGTAGGAGTTCCGTAGTCGTTTTCTAAGAACGTTGCATAAGCCATTGCAAATGCATAAACCAGTAACAATACAGCCATTGTTCTGGTTGAGATAAGAATATCTTGGAGCTTCTTCATGTTTTATTGTACTTGACATGCAAAAATAAGCATGATAAACCATAAAGAGCTTAAAAAAAGCTGTTTTTTGTCATTTTGGCCCCGGTTTTGCTTATTTTGAAACATTCTTAATAAGCTCAGAAACATTAGGGAAAATTCAATTTTTAAAATTGAAAAAATAGAGATTTATAATACCTATATCCGTAATTGAAGGCTTCTATTTCATTAGTTAAAAAACAACAATATAAACAAGCCACCTGGTTAAATAAGTTTTTTTCTGATTTTACTTAAAAACTCATGAGTAATCCCTAAATAAGAGGCAACCTGCTGCTGTGTAAGCCTCTGTTCCAGACCAGGATATTTTTCTAAAAATTCCAGATAACGTTTATCAGCTGTTTTGCCCGTCAGAGAAAGAATTCTTCTTTGGAGAGCGACTGATGACTGCTGATTCATAATTCTGAAAAGCTTTTCTACCTGGGGCATAGTTTCATACAGAATATCTTTATCTTTTTTTGAAATCATCAGTACCTCACTGTCCTCGAGTGCTTCAATATTCAATGTGGAGGGAACGTTATTGATCAGGCTGTCTATATCTGTAATCCACCACCCTTCTACTGCAAAATATAAGGTCTGCTCAAATCCCTTTTCGTTAAGGTAAAAAATTTTAAAACAGCCACTCAGAACAAATCCTTCAAAAAGGCAGTGACTGCCTTCTCTTAGAACTATATCTTTCTTTTTAAATCGCATATGCTTAAAGGGAGCTTCAAACCTTTTGAAATCTTCTTCAGAAAGATCAATGTACCTGCTGATATTTTTATAAAGTAAACTAGACATGATTCTGTTTAAACAAAATAAAGATACCAATATTATTGATATCCTTATACTTCTGTATCACGTTATAGCTATTTTCCACTAATGAAGTCATTGGTACTGACGATATGGGCGTAAAGATTTCCTAAGGCAGAAATTCCCGCTAAAAAGGATCGCTGAACTTCCTGTGCTCTCACTATCTGGCCATCGAGTTCCCTGTCTATTGTTGCTGTGGCATCCCCGATAATTGTATTACTGAAACCATAGTCAAAAGCAGCTCTTGTGGTAGATTCTACACAAACATCCGTCATCATGCCGGCGATCACCAGATTTTTAACATTTTTTGAATAAAGGTATTCCAGAAGATCTGTTTCTCTGAAACTATTAGGAAAGTGCTTTGTTATAATTTTTTCATCTTTTTGCGGAGACACCAAAGCACTGATTTTCACTCCGGAGGTATCAGGAAGAAAAAATGTGGCTCCCTCATTGGTTGAAACATGCATTATATGAATCACCGGAAGATTATTTTTTCTAAAATATTCTAAAATCCGTTTTGTATTTTGTCCGGCCTTTTCAGCTCCGTGAAGTTCCATTTTCCCTCCCGGGAAGTAGTCATTTTGTACGTCGATAATTAATAATGCGGTGTTTTCCATTTTTCCTTTTTGTTGTGCGTTAATTGATAATAATGAAATTGAGGTTAGCATTACAGCCAGAATGTTTTTTAATTTATTTCTCATTTCTAAAATTTTATAGAACAAAATTACTGACCCTCAATTTCCTGACCTTTGAACTAGTTCAAAAAAACCAGAAGATTTTCTTCCGGTTTTTTTATTATCTTGCTGACGGTCTGTTATTTCCAATAGCTCCATTTCAATCCATCAAATACAGCCATAGATTTACTTATGGTATCATAACAGATCATTCCCGGATATGGACTTTTAACGTTAATGTGCGGATTTGCTATTTTAGGTAAAACAAGTGCTTTGCTGGATGATTCAAGCACCAAAATTCCGGGAGCTGCTGTTGTTGCAGCCCCTATAATAATTCTGTTCTGCCCGGGAATCTCCCCATTTGTATTGAAAACAGCACCAGCCACAGCCCCCGGATCACTCAGCGGAACCCAGACGGATTCTACGTTCATTTTTACTACTTTATCATTTTTATCCATCAGCAGCGTTCCTGCCGAAGCATTGATGGGAAGCGTTTCTACAATCGGCAATAAAATCCCTTTTGTACCATTGGACGGGAAATCCAAAAGTCCATCTCCTTCAGCCTGGCTTTTTTCAATAGCAACCTGAGCAGATAGTGCCACTACAGAAAACAATGTTATGGTTGTAATTATCTTTTTCATATTTTGTATTTTTAATCATTACAGGATCTGAAGATGCAGTTCCAGGCTGTCCCATTATATAGTTTAAAGCATTTATCTGCCGTATCATAGATCAACATCCCTTCAACAGGCAGAGCAATACTTCCCGAAGTGGTTCTGGTAATAACCATTCCTTTGTCCTTTGATTCTAAAGCTAAAAATCCATTAGGAATATTTCCCGGCCAACCGTTTTGCAGATTGGTATATCCTGAGATCCCTACTTTTGTAAAGCCATCTGGAGTTCCCGCTGCCGGATCTTTAGTACAATATGCCTGAAGATTAGTCCCGAATGTGAAATATCGGCTGTTTGGAAATGAATAATTAAATACCGCCTTACCATTTACAAAACTTGCTTCTGAAATCATTTGTACATTCTGCGTAAATGCAGCATCATCCGCTGTCATCATAAAGACCTTATCCGTAGGTGCTATTTCAGTATAGCCTGAAAGATCAGCCTGCAACCAGACAGATCCGGTATCATTTGTTTTTTGTGCCAGCCAGGTCCTTTGAATAATCTTTCCCGAAGCCACCCCAAAATTGACCAGAGGAAGTGCCTGAATATTATTATCTCCTATCAACAAGAATGTTTTATCCTGAAGAAAAGCGGCTCTGCCGGCATCAGCATTTGCTGAGACAAAATCATTAGTTGTAGCCAGTGTAAGCATGATATTATTTTCGCTATTAATACTGTTACTCACTTTTTGGTTCAATACCGACATATCGTCTTTTGCGATTCCAAAAATATTATTGTTAAAAATGGCATTAAGACTGGAATCCCAGGTAATGCTTTGATCAGACCCAAGGTAGTTTTGTGGCTGCCGTAAAGTAACCCCATACTTAACGGCAAGATAAGAATTGACCCTCTGTCTTTCTACAGCTGTCTGGGTCTCTGAATATAAAATAAACTCTCCAATTCTGTCTCCTGCCAAAGAAGTAGAACCGGAACCGCCGTCATTGTCCATTAAAAGAACCATTCCCGGATAATTATTAACAGAAGAGACATTATTTGATGGTCCACCATAGGTAAAACCATTATTATCAAAAAAATATTTTATGTCTCCGCTTACGTTGCTGTTATAGTAAGATTGTATACTTGGAGTCTCAGTTTCTACCGTATTGATCACATCTGTGCCGAAAAATACGTCACCTGATTCTTTTTCATTATAAAATTCCGGGCGGTTTGTTTTTGTTCCAAAGAAAGGGGACTGCCACACTCCTGCAACTGCGGTAGGGTTTGAACTTTGAGCCGTACCATTCATTACAAAAACGGTTCTGTAGGTTGCTGATGCTATTCTGGAAAGATGCGTATACGAAGTCAGGGACTTTGTTGAATTATCAGGAAAACCAGATGGGAATTTATATCCGGACCTATAGCCGTTGGTACTTACAATTTGTATGGCGGGATTAAAGTTAAAACCTGGAATAGATCCTGCTGAGCGATAAACCGGCCTGTCTGCTATCCCCGGATCAGCATAATAACCTGGCATTCCCTGATTGGCAATTCCATTTACGCCACCGGTTTTTTGATTCTCCCATATAGGGACTTGTGTATTGTCTGTTGTTGTGCCAGTACCCGCATCGGCTTTTACCCATATCTGCAAATTGGCGGAAACACCACCGGGAGATTGCGCCCACAGAGTACAATTACACAACAAGAATACAAAGAATAACTGCTTTCTCATTGATGTATTTTTAATGTTGTTGTCTATTTTTAAATTGCCGGATCAAGTAAAGATCTATCAATTTGTCAGAAAAGAAGGAATATGGAAAGTGATAAAATAAGATTGAATGGTATTTTTGTTTTAAGCATGAATGAATATTCCTTAAAATATTACAACCATCCGCCTAAAAAAAATCTTTTTTTAACACCTATTGTAAAGGTATAACATATTTTTCTAAAAAACCGACACATAATCAACACTATATCTTTATATTTTTCATCATTAAATTACGATACACTTCATTAAACACCATAAAAACAGATAGCTATTTTATAAAATCAATAATTTCTTTTTAAATTATTATTTTTTTTCATTTCAGTATTTTTTTAATTAGAAATTTTACTATCTTTTTTCAAGAGCTATAAATAGCCCGCCATTATAATAATTTAACAGAATCAGATTTGGATAAACAAAAAAAATAGCCTTATTTTATTTTGTGATAATGGAAAATATTTTTCAATTAAGTTTTAAATAATCGTTGTAAAGCGGGATTACCAAAATGTTTTTTGGACAAAAAAGATTCATTTAGTGTTGAAAAAACATTAAATTTGCGACATTGATATTATGGATAAAAAGACACAAAAAAAACCGACTGAATCGCCTGATAAAGGCAGAATTTTATCTAAGCCACGCATTTTTTTCGGGCTTACTTTTATACTTTTGTCTGCTGTTCTGGCCTTCTCATTCATTTCTTATTTAATGAACTGGAAAGCGGATCAAAGCCAGGCAGGAACAATGCTGGACAAAACTATACAATCTTCAAATATTTTTGGCAAGGTAGGTGATTGGCTGGGAAATATTTTCATCTTTGAAAGTATTGGTATCGCCTCATTTATTATTGCATTTTTATTTCTTGTAGTAGGAACAATGATCCTTAAGAAGAAAATTTTCAAACCATGGAAAACCATCGGTCACTCTTTATTTTTTATCTGCTGGCTTCCTATTTTTATGGGAGCACTTACCAAAGGACAGGGTGTTTTAGGAGGGGTATACGGATACCAGATCATGGATTATCTTAATTCCATCATCGGAACTGTAGGTTTATGGACAGTTTTGGCTGCAAGCATTCTTTTGTATTTTATACTTGAATTCAATCTTCGCCCAAGTTCTATTAAAGCGAAACTCAGTAAGATCAATGAAAATACCATTGGAAAGGTAAAGTCTATGATTCCTGATTCTGAGGATGATTTTGAAGCTGATGAAGAACTGAAAGAAGAAGCTGACCAATCTGAAGAGGAGCCTGCTCCCAATGTAAGAGTAAGTGAAATCAACAGTCCGGCCGGAAACAATCCTATCAATAAAATCAAAGAGCAACCAGCGGCAATTACAACCAACGGATTCTCGGAAATTTCAACTTCTGCAGAAATAGATACTATTGTTACCCCCAACCATACTTCTTTTGATGCGGAACCTAAAGAGGTGACTCAGCCGGTTAGCTTAAACCTTTCTACAAAACCAGTTGTTCCTGTTTCTACACCGGAAGAAGCATTTGACATCAGACCTTCTGTTCCATCTCCTGCTGTAACACCGCCACCTGCGCATGAAAATATTAAATTTAATATCGAAGTTGCTCCTGTTATAGATATTCTGGATGACTCGGACAGGAAATCCCAGGAACTTGTAGAAAAACACGGTTTGTATGATCATAAATTGGATTTGCCTAATTTCCATATGCCTCCGGTAGATCTATTGAGGGACTACGGCAATGAAGAGATCGCTATCAATAAGGAGGAATTAGAAGAAAATAAAAATAAAATTGTTGGACTTCTTAAGAATTTCAACGTAGGAATTGCTGAAATCAAAGCAACCATAGGGCCCACTGTTACTTTATACGAAATCGTACCAGAGGCAGGAATCCGTGTTGCGGCTATCAAAAAACTGCAGGATGATATTGCCCTGAACCTTTCTGCTTTGGGAATCAGAATTATTGCTCCAATGCCTGGAAAAGGAACAATTGGTATTGAAGTACCAAGAAAAAATCCTACAATGGTTTCTATGCGTTCGGTAATTGCTTCTCAAAAATTCCAGAATACGGATATGGATCTTCCGGTAGTTTTCGGAAAAACGATTTCCAACGAAGTTTTCATGGCCGACCTTTCAAAGATGCCTCACTTATTGATGGCGGGAGCGACAGGTCAGGGTAAATCTGTGGGAATTAACGCGATCCTTACTTCCCTTCTTTATAAAAAACACCCAAGCGAACTCAAGTTTGTCATGGTGGATCCTAAAAAAGTGGAACTTTCATTGTACTCAAAAATTGAAAGACATTATCTGGCTAAGCTTCCGGATGCAGAAGAAGCGATCATTACAGACACCAATAAAGTAATCAATACCCTGAACTCTCTGTGTATTGAAATGGACACCCGATATGATCTCCTGAAAAATGCATTCTGTAAAAACTTAAAGGAATACAATAAGAAATTCACAGAAAGAAAACTAAATCCTGAGAATGGACACCGATACCTTCCTTATATTGTATTGGTAGTGGATGAGTTTGCAGATTTGATCATGACTGCCGGAAAAGAGGTTGAATTACCAATTGCCAGACTGGCACAGCTTGCAAGAGCCGTAGGTATTCACCTTATTGTAGCTACTCAAAGACCTTCTGTAAATGTAATTACGGGTATGATTAAAGCCAACTTCCCTGCAAGAGCTGCCTTCAGAGTAATCTCCAGTGTAGACTCAAGAACGATCCTTGATTCTCCGGGAGCAGATCAGCTGATTGGTAAAGGAGATATGCTTTATTTCAATGGGAATGAGATTCTAAGACTTCAATGTGCTTTTGTAGATACCCCAGAGGTTGAAAGAATAGCAGAATTCATTGGTGAACAGAAAGGATATGCATCAGCATTCCTACTTCCCGAATATGTTTCTGAAGACTCTTCTTCAAGCTCAGCCGGTACTTTTGACCCGAACGAAAAAGATGCTCTGTTTGAAGACGCAGCAAGAATCATTGTTTCTACACAGCAGGGGTCTACCTCAATGCTTCAGAGACAGCTTAAACTGGGATACAACAGAGCAGGAAGAATTATGGACCAGCTAGAAGCGAGCGGTATTGTGGGAGGATTTAACGGAGCTAAGGCCAGAGAGGTTATCATTAGTGATCTTCATTCTTTGGAACAGTTTTTGGAAGATCTGCGTAGTTAAAGGGAAACCATCAGGTTTTGACCTTTACAGTTTTAAAATATCTAAAGATTATTAAATAGAAAAATGAAAAATATTATTTCAAAAGTTATATTAGGAAGTTTTGTTGTAGGTGCAGTGGGAATGGCAAATGCTCAAAAGATCGATGCCAAAGCAAAAAAAATTCTGGATGATGTTACAGCCAACTACAATTCTAAAAAGAACTCTTACTTCAAATTTTCTTTTGGAAGCGGTCTTAACGGTCAGGTTGGAAAAACAGAGCCTGGTATTTATTACGTTGCCGGAGAGAAATACAAACTGAAGATCATGGATACTGAACAGATCTTCGATGGTAATAAAATCTATAACATCAACGCCGATGATATGGAAGTTACCATTGCCAAGCCTAACGGAACCAGCACCATGTTCTCCCCTATTAACTATCTTACTACCTATAGAAACGACTATAATGTAACCTATAATGGTAAAAAGATGGTGAACGGAGTGAATGCTGACTTTATTAAGCTGACTCCTGTAAAATCAAACGGAATACAGTTCGTTTATCTTTTCATTGATTCTGCTAAAAAGCAAATGGTAAAACTTGAACAGCACGGAAATAATCAGGATGTAGCAGTAATTGCCATTAAAGAGTACAAAGAAAACCAGCAGCTGGATCCCAATATGTTTGTTTTTGACAAGAATAAATTTAAAAATTACATCATTACAGAACTTTAAAAGAAGAAAAACGTATTCGTGAATACGCAAATTTCCTTTTTAAGTAAAAAAAATAACAAAATATAAAAGCCACAAGTAAACTTTGTGGCTTTTTGATTAATTTTGGCGCATGTTAAAAATACTAGACCGATATATCATAAAAACCTTCTTTGGACCGTTTTTCTTTATATTCAGCGTATTGTTTTTCATTTTCATTGTAAACATTATCTGGGTTCAATTAGGGCAATTTATGGGAAAGGGATTAAGCTACTGGCAAATCCTTAAACTTCTATTCTATCTTGGGGTGAATGTAATCAGTATGGTTCTTCCCCTTACGATCCTTCTCGCGAGTATCATGTCATTCGGTGAATTTGGAGAGCGTTATGAGCTTGCAGCTATGAAAGCAGCAGGAATTCCTCTTACCAGAGTAATGATGCCTCTGTTTGGAATTGCAACCATACTTGCTGTGATGCTCTTCTTTTTTTCCAATAATATTATTCCGGATTTCCAGAAGAAGGCTAAAAATATGCTTTTCAATATTGCACAAACGAAACCGGCCATCAACTTTACCCCCGGGCAGTTTATTGATCAGATTCCCGGATATATGGTAAAGTTTGACAAAATATATGGAGAAAACGGGGAAAATATTGAAGGTGTTTTTGTTCACAAAAAAGCAAACACTTACGAAAACCAACAGTCTGTAGTGGCAGAGAAAGGTAAATTTGTACCTGCAGCCAATAAGAATTTTTTAAAACTGGTTCTTTATAACGGTTATGTATTTGAAGATGCATTTGCCGGAAAAGGTGACAACGTAAGACAAAAGCAACCGGACCAGGCTATTAAATTTGATACATTAGTGTCACATTTTGACATCAGTGAAATCATCAATAAAGCCATCGAAAAAGAGCAGATTACAGACGACTACCGTTTCCAGACTTATAACCAGCTAAACGAAACTGTTGCAAGAAGCAAAAAAGAGAATAAAAAGTTCTTTGACAATATAGGATATGAGGTGCTGAACCAGACTAATTCTGCTATTAACTATATGGATAAAGGCAACAAACACAAAGTTGCTCCGAAAGTTCAGATCAAATTGGATACCGTAAAAGGAGATAAGAAACTGGATATGATCTATTACTCTTATAATAGGTTGGATAACCTGAAAACTACTCTGGAGTCCAAGAAAAATGAATTCAGTACCAATGTGAAGTATTTCAGTAAGGTCGTTATTTATCAGCAGAGGATTATCTCCTATTCTGTAACCTGTATTATCTTCTTCCTGATTGGAGCAAGTCTGGGGTCTATCATCAGAAAAGGAGGGATGGGACTTCCTGTAATTATAGCGATTGTTATCTTCATTATCTTCTATATCATGAATGTGGGAGTAGAAAATATGTCATGGAGCGGAAAAATGAATCCTTACCTTGCGGCATGGCTACCCAATATAATCCTATTCCCTTTTGGGGTATGGATGACATATAAAGCCCTTACAGATTCTCAGCTTTTTGATGCAGAAAAGTACAAAGTATTATTTAAACCTATTACAAAACTGTTTGTCAAGAATAAAGAACATCAGAGATATCAATAGGCAAAGTCTAACGATAAAAAAGATTCAGAACATTTCTGGATCTTTTTTATTTTACCATAGTCAGAGACATTACTTTTTTATTTTTATATTCTTTTTAAGGTACAATCAAATCTCATTGAAGATAAAAGCATTGCACGCTGAAACAGTTTATCAGGATAATTTGTACTTCCGGCTATTCGCAGATATTAAAAATCTCAGCTATTATTTATTTGAGGATAAAAAATTATCTTTGCTGAAGTTTTTAAATATAACCATGAAAAAATTACTACTTATTGGCCTGTTCGGGCTGACTTCTTTAAATATCTATGCCCAGGAGGACACAGCATCTTACAATGGCGAAAAATATGGATACATCATTGATAAAGCCGGAAAGAAGATGGAAGGTGTTATCAAACTTCACGGAAGTTATTACAGCCCATGGCAAAATCAGCTGAAAGTAAAATTTGCGGCCCCTGCTGACATTGACAAATTAAAAAACAAAATCAAATATAAAAGCTACGATGCTGATGACATCAAAGAATATATGCTGTATGAAGGAGATACACCCAGGATCTTCCAATCTATAAAATATTCGAATGCCAGAGAAGCAATGAATACTTCTGACAATATAACCGGACTAAGTGCGGGTTTAAAAGCAATTAACAATCTTTCCAGAACCTCTCAGTTTGCAGAAGTTATAGCAGATGGCAAAATTACAGTGTATAAACTATACGGTTATCCATCATCTGTTACGGCCAATAGTGCCAATGGAGTATCTCAGGCAGAAACTCAGAGATTACAGGATAATCCCAACTATATTTATTCAAAAAAAGGAGGAAAAGTGGAAGAACTTACTCCGGCAAAAGCAAAAATCATCATTACAGACTGTCCGTACGCAAAAGCAAAAATGACAAAAGGGGAATATGGCTCACTGAAAAATGAAGAGAAAAAAAGAACCGGTCTTGGGAAGTTCATCAGAGAAGAAGTCAGCAATTCTATGACAGATAAGCTCTCACTGATTAATGAAGTGATCTATGATTACAACGAAAACTGTAAATAATCACCTCTATAAAAACAAAAGCGGTTTCGAACTGAAACCGCTTTTTTATTTTCAAAAACTGAAAATTATACTTTCATAATTTCAGCTTCTTTTGTCTTAAGATGCTCATCGCAAAGCTTTACATATTTATCAGTATAAGTCTGAATTTCATCTTCCACCCCTTTAACGACATCTTCAGAAACTCCGTCTAGTTTTTTAAGTTCTTTCAAACCATCCTGTCTTGCGTTTCTTACTGTTATTTTAGTGTTCTCAGCTTCAGATTTAGCCTGTTTTGCAAGCTCTTTTCTTCTTTCCTCTGTTAAAGGCGGAACGTTAAGAATGATATTTTCCCCGTTATTAGAAGGTGCAAAACCTAAGTTTGAGTTAATAATAGCTTTTTCAATGGCGTTGATCGCTGTTCTGTCCCAAGGTTGAATAGAGATGGTCATTGCATCCGGAATAGAAACATTGGCAACCTGGTTAAGAGGAGTCGGTGCTCCGTAATATTCCACCATTACATCCTGAACCATAGCTGAAGAAGCACGTCCTGCTCTAATTCTTTGAAATGCGTGATCCAAGTGCTTTACAGCTGCATCCATGTCCTGTTTTACAGATTCTAATATAAGATCTAATTCTTCCATTATATAATTAAAATTTGATAAATTACACATCAATAATACCTACTGAATATCAATCGGTTAAAATATCTGAAATCCTGTTTTTTCAATGTTTTTCTTACTGTTTCTTAGGATTTTCAGTATTCAGTGGTGCAAAAATAATGATTGTTTTTGAATAATAGGTATTACTATACACGGATTTTATGTACTTACCACTCCTGTTTTTTATTTATCCCGTATACTAGTATAAATTCAGGTACAAATACCTATAAAGTATTTTACCTATTAAACAGGGATCGTTTACAATGACAAAAATGGGATATCCTCACCAGGGATGATTCCAGAGAAAATCTGACTATAAATTCATGACAACCTGTTAAAGTTCCCTATGATGTACAGAATTCTCTATATTTAAAAAGCACCTGCTACAGCAATAACGCTATAACAGGTGCTCTTAAATATGATTATACTTACTTTGTTTATTGTAATAAATGATTACAAATCAACTAAAGTACCCACGTTTTCTCCGTCTACAATTTTTATTAAATTCCCATCCTTATTCATATCGAATACAATGATAGGTAATTTATTTTCATGACTTAAAGTAAATGCTGTCATGTCCATTACTTTAAGGTTTTTTTCAAATACTTCATCGAATGATAATGAGTTGTATTTTACTGCATCAGCATTCTTTTCCGGGTCACTGTCATAGATTCCGTCTACTCTTGTTCCTTTTAAGATAACATCTGCTCCTATTTCAATTGCTCTCAGAGTAGCTGCTGTATCTGTTGTAAAATAAGGATTTCCGGTTCCCGCTCCGAAGATCACTACTCTGCCTTTTTCAAGGTGTCTTACTGCTCTTCTTTTGATGAAAGGTTCAGCTACTTTATCCATTTCGATAGCAGACTGTAATCTTGTTTTGATTCCTGCATCTTCCAATGCCCCCTGCAAAGCCATCCCATTGATTACTGTTGCCAGCATTCCCATATAATCACCCTGCACTCTGTCCATTCCTTTTGCAGCTCCTGCTACCCCACGGAAAATGTTTCCTCCTCCAATGACGATCGCTACTTCACAGCCTCTCTCAACTACTTTCTTGATCTCAGCAGCATATTCCTGCAGTCTTTCATTGTCAATACCATACTGTCTGTTCCCCATTAAGGCCTCACCACTTAGTTTCAGAAGGATTCTTTTATATTTCATCTTTTATTTTTAATAACTTTTTATTAACGTTGGTTTCCCCAAAATTTGATTCTGCAAATATAATCATTAATAATGTTGATTTTAAATTATCAATTATAAAATTTAAGTCTAATGCTTTATGCAATTAATAAAGAGATAATTGACTGTTAACATAATATTATATAAGAATCAAAATAAAATCTGAAGGATTATAGTTTTCTTACAATTCTGACACCTTACAATGCTCTGTAAACAACATTTTCACAAAACTTAAGTATTTATAAATAAATAATGTCCGAAATATTTTGAAAAGTACGAAAAAGGATTATTTTTGCATTAATTATAAATTGAGTTGAAGAAAATTATCATTTTTTCATTATTTCTATCAGGAATTGTTTCTTATGCACAAACAGGAACAAATGTTTATCCGTTCTTAAATGTACCTGTATCTGCAAGACAGGCTGCTTTGGGTGGAGATGCAATTTCGATAAGAGATTATGATGTTTCCTTTGCTATTGCAAACCCTGCCCTGTTAAATAAAGATTCAGACAAACAGCTTTCTGTAAACGCTACGGCATACCTTGCCGATTCGAAATACGGAACGATAGCCTATGCCAAGGATTTTGAAAATGGCCATATGGCCACCATCAATGCCCGGTATATGAGCTACGGAAGTATTCCGAGAACAGATGAAAGCGGTTTTGAAAACGGTGAATTTAAAGCCTCTGATGTTGCCATCGGTGGAGGATACGCCTACCAGTTTGAAGAAGACTGGACAATAGGTGGAGGAATCAACTTTATTACATCAAAAATAGATAACTACACTTCTTCCGCTATCTCGGGAACTGCAGGAATTACCTATCATAATAAAAAGAATAAAGAAGTTCTTTCCCTTGTATTGAGAAATTTCGGTTTTCAGCTGAAATCATTTAATGGAGAAAGAGAGAATCTTCCATTCCGAATTGATATGGGATATACCAAAATCTTAAAGAACTTCCCTCTTGCCATTACCATTACCGCTCATGACCTGCAGGAATTTAATATTTCTTCGGAATACAATAAAGACGGACAAAAGGTAAATGCCGGCAGAAAGATTGCAGATCACTTCTCGTTGGGAGCAGAACTTTTCCCGGAAAAGAATTTTAATATCCGATTGGGCTATAATGTAAGAAGAGGAAACGAACTTGCAGTAGCCGACCAAAGAAACTTCTCAGGACTTTCTGCGGGATTCGGGGTTAAGGTTTCAAAATTCAGGATAGATTATGCTCACATCAGATACCACAACTCTTCCAATGTCAACCAGATAGGAATCTCTATGGATCTTTCCAGCCACAGAGGAGAATAATTGTGACCCGGAAAATATTAAAATAAGTAAGAAATTTCTCAGCTTCTCTTGATTTTTAAGAAAAAATCAAGAAATTTGCAATATGAAAAAACCTGTAATAGCTATCGATGGGTACTCGTCTACCGGAAAAAGTTCTATCTCTAAAATCATCGCTGATCAGTTGGGACTTATTCATATGGATACAGGGGCGCTTTACAGAGGTGTTACCTGGTACGCAATGCAGCATTGTCTGAATGAAAATGGCGGGATTGATCTGAATATACTGTTCTCTTCACTGGACCAGATTAATCTTGAATTTAAAAACAACGATGGGACACTTACTCTTTTTCTTAATCATACCGATATCTCCAAAGAAATCCGTACCAACATCGTTTCTGACAATGTCAGCCTTGTTGCCAAGCAGAAAGAAGTAAGAGACTTTTTATTACAGTCGCAACGTTCTTTGGCAGAAAAAGGCGGAGTTATTATGGATGGACGTGACATAGGGACAGTAGTTCTGCCAAATGCGGACTATAAATTTTTCCTTACTGCCAGTATTGATGAAAGGACCAACAGAAGATTTCTGGAATTAAAAAGCCTGGGACTGGAAGCCGATAAAGAGCATGTAAAACAAAACCTCATTGAGCGAGACAAAATCGATAGTGAGCGTGAAATAGCCCCATTGAAGCAGGCTGACGATGCTATCGTTATTGATAATTCTAATCTGACCAAAGAAGAAACCATAGCTCTTATTTTATCTCACATCGAAAAGATTTAACACTTTTTAATAGGCTTAAAACCTCCTTTGGTATACAAATTGCAAGTTTTATTACTGTAAAAAACTAATCTATTATTAATTATTAAAAAACTTAAAATGTCTAGAAAAGGAAATAATACAGCAGGTATATTGGCAGGACTTTTAGCGGGTGCTGCAGCAGGTGTCATATTGGGAATGCTTTATGCTCCTGAAGAAGGAAAAGAAACCAGAAAAAAAATCAAAACCAAAGCCAATGATATTAAGGATCAGGCTAAAAATAAATACGGTGAGGTTTCTGAAAAAATGAAAGACCAATACAGCAATATTTCTTCTACATTCAAAGAAACAGCAAATACAGTAGCGCATACTGTAAAAGATGGATATGATAAATATAAAGATCAGATTGTTTCTAAAACTGCAGATGTAGTAAAAGATGTAGAAGCAGAGCTTAACGATCTTAAAAAATAAGTAATTTATCTTTTTTAAGTAAATTACAGAAAGGAACTTTTGTGCAAAAGTTCCTTTTTTTGTAACTTTAAAAAAAAACAATGATAGAAACTATTAAAGAATACGCCTCCAAGAGAATCGATCTTCTGAAAATTGAAGCCACCGAAAAGTCTTCTCTTTCTGCCGGGCTCATTACCTACTTTGTAGTACTGCTTGTTGCTTTTGCTTTTTTTATTATCCTTTTCAACTTTGGAATAGCTTTTCTCATTGGTAAGGCATTGGATAATTACTCCTATGGATTCTTAATTGTTGCTGCATTTTATGCTTTGATAATGGCTTTTGTGATTGCTTTCAAAAATAAAATCGTCAACGCAGTGGCAGATCAGGTTATTAAATTTTTAAACCATTAAACTATGAGCAGAAAATACGAGAGCATAGAAGAATTAAAAAGAAAGAAAAAACTGCTTCAAAGTGAAATAAGCGATCTGGAAAATCTTCTTACCTTCAAAAACACGAAAGAAAGCCTCAGTGCTTTTACCAACGGACTGAGTGATCAGTATCTGCAGGAAAAGGTAGATGAAGATGGTGATGAAAAAGTAGTTCTGCGAAAAGATATCATTGCCAGGCAGCTCACTTCTGAAGTAAAGGATCTTCTGATCAGTAAAAATACCGCTGTAGGGCTTGCAAGTTCAGCCTTCAAAGGAAATATTACAGACAGTCTTATCAAACTGGGCGTTACTGCCATGGTTGGAAACTATGCCAAAAATAATATGAAAAGCTCCAACTGGAAGAAAAAGCTTATTGGCGCAGCGTTAATCTATCTCGCTCCTATCGCTCTGAAATATGTCAGAAAAAAGATGGAAGTTTATCAGAAAAACAAAAGTGTTTCCAGTATGGAACAACTTATATAAATGTAAAAGAGTTAGAAACCAGAGATTAAAAACCAGTCCACTTTTGGATGTTTTCTAACCTCTGGTTTCCGGCTTTATTCTGAAAACAACTGCCCCAGAATAATCCCTGCAGCCATGGATACATTCAGGCTTTCTGTTGACTGGGATTTCCCAAATCTCGGAATACTAATACTTTTCTGCAGAAGCTTTTCAGTCTCCGGTCTCATTCCGTTCCCTTCATTTCCTAAGATCAGATTGATCTTTTCGGGTTTTTTAAAAGTATAAATACTCTCCCCTTCCATATCTGTTCCGATGTTTACATTTTCTGTTGCAGAAAGATATTCTATAAGATCGGTATACACTACATTAACCCTGGTAAAAGATCCCATTGTGGCCTGAATCACTTTCGGATTGTAAATATCTACTGTATCTTCACTACAGATAATCTGTTCGATCCCAAACCAATCTGCGAGCCGTATGATAGTCCCTAAATTTCCCGGATCCTGAATACCATCCAAAACAAGCTGTATATTCTTATCGGCCATCTTTTCTTCTTCGGCCAGATAGCAAACGGCAACAGAATCTTTGGGGGTTTTTAGAAAGCTGATTTTTTTCAGCTCATTTTCAGAGATATGAGTAACAGGGATATCACTACGGTCCAATTTTTGTGGATCGGTTGAGAATATTTCTTTAACTTTAAAATTAGAATTAGAAAGTTCACAAATGATTTTATTACCTTCAACCAAAAACAAATTGTATTTTTGTCTGAACTTCTTTTTATCTAAAGATTGTAAAACTTTTATTGTATGAGCTGTAAGCATTATAAGAATTCTCCTCAAAAATATTATAAAATTATCTCATTTGCAACATTTGTTGGTCTCCTTTATGCTTGTAGTACAACAAAAAAAGTTCCCGATGGTGAATATCTGCTTACTAAGAACACTTTAGAGTTCGAGGATAAGAAAGAATTTTTCGATGAGGAACTTAAAGATTATATTCAGCAGAAGCCTAATAAAAAGCAATTCCTTTTCATGCCATTAAGCCTTACTTTGTACAATATGGCCAATCCAAAGTATGATACTATCCTTAATGAGTACATGACCTATCCCAGTGAAATGAGAAATCAGAAACTAAGGGATTCTTTATTCATTAAATATGATATGAAAAAGGAGGTAGGTAAAAGTTTATTTTTCGATCGTCTTCTGCATAGCTGGGGAACACCTCCTGTGATTCTCGATCAGACAAGAAGCGAAAAAAGTGCTGAATCTATTAAAAAGCGACTTGTATACCGAGGTTTTTGGGAAGCTGATGCAAGTTTTAAACAAAAGCTGGATTCAACATCTAAAAAAGCAACAGTAGATTATTTCGTAAAGCACAACACGCCTACTTATATTAAAGGTTATTATTTTAATATTCCGGATCCGGGAATTAAACAAATCTATAACAGTCATCTGGATAAGACCTTAATAAGATCAGGACAGGTGCTTGATCAGACCGTTCTTGAAAGAGAAGTGACGAGAATCACGGACCTGATGAAAGAATCAGGATATTATAGATTCAACAATACAAATGACGAAATTTATTTTGTAGCCGATTCTCTGAAAAGTAAGAAACAGGTTCCACTTACCCTGGAAATTCATAAAGACTCTCTGGATCGTCCTTATAAAAAAGCAACTTTTGGAAATATCGATGTAGCAATTGTAGATAAAGCCAGTGATTATCCTAAAAACACCGTTAAAGACAGCCTTAGAAGAGTGAGATTCCACAAAATGAATGATCAATATAAGATATCATCATTGTGGAGAGCGATTATTGTAGATAGTAAACAACTATATGATCAGCAGAAATTGGATGTGACCAAAAGAAACTTTTTGTCTATGAATAACTTTAGTATTGTCAAGGCAAGAGACTCTTTAAGACAAGGGGGTATAACCTCTCCTAACGATAGTATTATTGATGTTTTATATGTGCTTAAACCTCTTCCAAAGTATGAGCTCAAGGTGGGAACAGACATTAATTATTCTCAGGTTTTAAATCTGGGGATCTCTCCTTCTATAGATCTTACGACCCGAAATGTTTTCAGAGGTGCAGAAAACCTGTCTACCAGCCTTTCCGGGACATTTGGTTCTATCATCAGTACAAAGGATATCAACAAGAGGGTGGCAGCCTATGAAATATCAGCGCAAACGTCTCTGAATTTCCCAAGATTACTTCTTCCTTTTAATTATTATAAATTCATTCCCAAACGATATACCCCTACTTCCTCCATTCTGTTGGGAGCATCTATACAGAACAATATCGGATTGGGTAGAATCATCTTTAATACGGGATTGAATTACCAGGCGAATGTTAACGATCAGGTATACCATAAGCTAACCCTATTTAACACTCAGGTCAGTTTAACTAAAAATAAAGATGCTTATTACGACTACTTCGTGAATGACAGAAGGGTCAAGGATGAAATATTCAGTAACTACTTCGCCTATAATCCTACTGAAGGCCAAAAGTATGAATCAGGACAGCTTAGCATAGATCAGGTATCCAAAGATATTGTGAATGACGGAGGCTACCGGGCAAATCTTGACCAAAAAGGAGCTGATCTTTTAACTGCATTCAGGGGAACATTGGTTAATAAAGACAGACAGACACAGGATGTTCTTATCTCTTCCATGATTTACAACTTTGTGTACAGTGAAATTGGAAAAAAAGAATATCCCAATGCTTTCTATTTTAACGGAAAAGTAGAATTAGCAGGTAATATTTTAAGTTTATTCAACAAAAAAGACAATGACGGAGGAGTTGTCACCGCTCCCCAAAGAACTATTTTCGGAATACCTTATGCGCAGTATATAAAATTCGATATAGACACCAGAAAGTATTTCAAATTCAACGGAAACCAAACCCTGGTACTTCGTCAGTTCATTGGAGTTGGAATTCCTTTTGGAAATTCACAGGATATGCCTATTATTAAATCTTATTTTAATGGTGGATCCAATGATATCAGAGCCTGGGTTGCGTTTGGAGGATTAGGTCCTGCAGACTCTCAGGTAGATGAAAGAGTACGTACCTATATGACCGATAATGTAAAGCTTACTACGAATGTTGAATACAGAATTCCTTTTAATAAAACCTATGAAGGGGCTCTATTCACTGATATTGGTAATACCTGGAGTCTTCGTAATTATAATGATGGATATGGAGATGAATTTAAATTCAATAAATTCATAAAACAGGTAGGTATCGGTAGTGGATTTGGACTGAGAGTGAATATCGCGTATGTAACCGCAAGAATAGACCTTGCATATAAAATTTATGATCCGAATAAACCAGATGGTGACCGATGGAGATTCAAATATTTCCAGCCTTTCAAGCCTACTCTTAACATCGCGTTCGGATATCCTTTCTAATCCGGAGAAACGCCTAAAATAAAATATACTACAGCTATCACACGGGCGAGGATTTCCCTCGCCTGATTTCTGTAAAAACTTTCAGGCTTTGTAACATCCTGTGCATCAAAACCTAATGCGTTCATATCATTATTTCTTGCAAAAAACAATGCCCGAAGGTTATGATACCCCTGTGACACAATGATTACATTTTTCTTTTTATACACATCCTTACAGCGAAGGATACTTTTATAGGTGTTAAACCCTTTCGGATCTTCTATAATAATATCTTCCGGAACGCCTTCCTGATAAATCAGATAATTTTTCATAGCACCCGGTTCATTATACCCTTTGCTTTTCTCTCCGCTTACAATGATCTTTTTGATTTTGCCATGGTGATAAAGAAGAGCCGCCGCATCCATCCTTTTGGTAAAATATGGGTTAGAAAGCCCCGATCTCATTTTAGGAGAAGTTCCCAAAACCAAAGCGATTTCCCTAGGTGGTATTTTTGATATTTTAGTGTATGTACGCCCGTTAGTAAGCCCGAAAACCCAGACATTACAGAAACATATCATTAAAATTCCCAATTCTAATGATATAAAACCTAAGTTAAATATGTTCCTAATAACTCTCAACTAAGATCAAAGTTAAGCTTTATTTTTTTACTTTTCACAATAGACATACAAGCCAATATATGTCCCTGTTCTTCTTCTTTTTCTGTAAGGTACTCATTTTCTAACAGTTCCACCTCTCCTTCTTCTAAAAAACATTCGCAACTTCCACAAATTCCCGACTTGCAGGAGTAAGGAGCCGGAAATCCCTGAATCAGAAGCTCTTGCAAAATTCTATTCCTGTTATCAGGCAAATGAGTGCTGTATTTTTTTCCTAACATTGTAAATTCTACCTCAATATTTTCGATAAGAGGAAACTCTTTTTCTACAGGATAAATATCGTCATTATATTCTTCAAATAGTTCAAAGTGAATATTTTTTTTCGGAATCCCATGGTGATAGCAGGCATTAGCCAAGGTCTTGATCATTTCTCCTTTCCCACAGATTAAAACTTCATCTACAGCATCCCATATTGTAGATTCTTCATCAGTATCATCCAGGTGCAGAATCTGATTAATGATAAGATTTAGTTTCTTTTCATCCAGTCTTCCATAAAAAAACTGGTCAGCTGTTTTCTCCTGTGAGAAAAAGTAAAAAATCTGAAGCCTGTCTCCGAATTTTCTGGCAAGATGATCCAGCTGATCAAGATAAATAAGGTCCTCCGAGCTTTTGTTTCCAAAGAATAAAAACAGTCTTGTTCTGGGTTCATTATGAAGAATATTCTTAAAATGACTCAGGATTGGAGTAATCCCGATACCGGCGGCAAAAGCAACAATCGTCCTGAACTCACTGGGCTTAGATCCTATTGTAAATCTTCCGGCGGGTTCGCTTACCCACAGTTCATCACCTTCATTATAATTCTCAAATAGCTGAGCGGTATCGCCTTCAGAAGAAGTCACTTTTATCCCCAAACATATTTTCCCCTCATAAGGAGCCGAGGTCATTGAATAATCATTAATAACCTTTTTACCATGTGATTCAAATTTAACACTTACAAACTGCCCGGCTTCAAACCTGAAATTTTCTTTCAAATCCTCCGGAATATTAAACTCCAGAGAAAAAGTATTTTTGGTCAGCTCTACCTTTTTCGCTATTTTTAACGGATGAAACTGTATCAGTTTCCCTTTATAGATTTGTTGTTCCATAACTTCAATTCAAAAATAGATAAAAAATAATTTATGAAGAAAATAATTTTATCCACGTTATTCGTAGCGGCACTTTACAGCTGCAAAAAAGAAGGACAGAAAACTGAAGGTACTGCAACTACAGACTCACTTTCAGTAACTCAACCTGCAACTCCTGAAGAGGCAGGCACTTATATCCCAAAAGAACTTTCTCCTGAGAAAGTCACTGAACATTTAGCTAAAAATAATGACACTTTATATGTAACTAATTTTTTTGCCACCTGGTGTGGCCCGTGTGTAAAAGAGATTCCAAGTTTTAAAAGTAAAATGGATGAATTGAAAGATAAGCCTGTAAAATTCACCTTTGTAAACCTTGATGACAAAGCAGAATGGAATACCGCCGTTAAAGATTTTGTTATAAAAAATAACCTGGGAGGAAGTGTGATTTTACTGGATGGACAAAAGCTTGATAAGAATTTCTTCACGACTAATTTTAAAGAATGGACCGGAGGTTCTATTCCTTTTACGTTCATGAGAAGAGGTGATAAAACTGATGAATCTCTGGGAATGTTGACAGACGAAGCGTTGAATTCAAAAATAGATTCTTTCTTAAAACAAAAATAGACTGAGCTCTTTCTGAATCATGTCAAAAAGATTTAAAATCCTGTGTTTATTATTGATGATTGCAATTGTTATAAGTGCAGCCATTAATCTGAACACAGGATTTTTAAGTTTAGGATTTCAGGACTTCTTTCAGGATTCTGCCCACAATCAAATTGCTGAGATACGCATCAACCGTGTTTTGGTAATGCTGCTGGCCGGAATTTCAATTCCTACTTCAGGTTTTCTGATGCAGGAATACTTTCAGAACCCATTGGCAGGGCCTGATATATTGGGAATAACTTCCGTAGCCAGTTTATCCGTTGCTTTCTATATTTTCTTTTCACACAGCATTTTGCTGCCGGAGTTTTTACAGAACAGCTTTCTGAGCTTATCAGCAATTGGAGGAAGTTTAGGCCTGATGCTGGTATTATTATCAATGTCTAATAAATTTCAGGACAAATCTTATCTTATTATTTTCGGATTTCTTGTGTCCGCTTTTGCAGGAGCCATAGTTTCCCTTCTTCAGTTTTATGCAGAGAACCAAAGCCTGAAAAACTATATTTTATGGTCTTTCGGAGCTAATAATATGGTAACGAGAAATCAGATTTACGTTTTACTAACCTTAGTAATGGCGGGAATGTTCATCTGTTTCAAAGCTATAAAGCCTCTTATCGGAAACTCTCTTGGAAATTCTTATGCCCAGAGTTTAGGAGTAAATCTTAAACACTTAAAGCTTTTAATAATAATAGCTTCGTCCCTCCTATCGGCTTCTATTACTGCATTTCTGGGACCTATTTTATTTATAGGAATTATTGTTCCGCATTTCTGCAGGCTCATCTATAATCCATCCAGATTGTGGCAGCAATGGATTCTCAATATGCTTTTGGGAATGATGATCATGCTGTTTTTCTCTGTCATCGCAGAAAAATCACAGATCCCTTTGAATGTGATAAGCTCCGTATTTGGTATCCCTGTGATTCTGATGATGCTTTTGAGACAGAATAAAGTGTAATAGTTGGAAAACCCTAGGCTATAAAGGATTGCTTAATTTTCAATCTGGCGTTTTCAAAAATGGAGTGACTAGAGTTGTAGATGGTTTATAAAATAAAAACATGATAAAAATTTAATAAATTCAATTTCTTTGCGTCTCAAAAACATTATTTTTGTAAAAGATAGCTCCTTTACGTTCAACCCGGCTCTATATGCACTTACAAATCAAACACGCCAATATCGGCTACAATACAACATTAATTTCCAATGCCCATGCGAATTTGAAGCTTGGCGATGTATGTTTGCTAATTGGTAATAATGGGGTTGGGAAAACTACTCTGATCAAATCTATTCTGCATCAGCTTCCTTTGCTTAGCGGCGAAATATTAATTAATGGAAAAAATGTAAATAATCTTTCTGTAAAAGAAATTGCGGAAAATATAGCTATTGTTTTTTCAAAGTCGCTAATTCCACAGCATTATACAGTTGAGGACCTTATTTCATTGGGAAAATATATCTACTACCCTTTTTACTTTGAACTAAAAAAAGAAGACCGGGAAGAAGTTGCCCATATTATTGAAGAACTTGACTTAAACCAATACCGATATACGCTTCTAAAAAATCTTTCCGACGGAAACCTTCAAAAAGCCTTTATAGGAAGGGCCATCACCCAGAACTCTCCTATTATCATTTTGGATGAACCTACTACTCATCTGGATGAAAAGAATAAAATCATCATTCTTAAGACCCTTAGAAAACTCGCCAAAGAGCAAAATAAGCTTATTCTGTTTTCATCTCATGACTGGCGGCTGGCCAAAGAATTTGCAGACAAAATATGGTATGTAAAAGATAACCAGCTTTATTCAGGGGTTGTGGAAGATGTCCTTCTTCTGCATAATGAGCTTACCAACGCTTCATTATTTCAGATAAATGAAACTTTCAATCCGCCTTTTATCATGGCCCCTCCATTTTACAAGGAAATGTTGTATTCTCTGCTTCAAAAAAACTTCTCAAAAGACCTGTCTTCCCTTAATTTTGAGTTTCAGAGCCCTTTTTGGGTAATTACTAAAGATTCAACGAAATACCAATGTGAATCTTTTGAAGAAATCATTAATTTGATTACAAACATTCATTAATACTGGTTTTTTTTTAATTAATTCACATACTATGCATGCATAGTATTATGCTAATCATACAATTTAATCTATTTACTGTCAGGTTATTAACAAAATTTAACGTTAATAAATACTATGCATGCATAATATTTACTAAATTTGGGTAAAACCATTGGCGCAAAAATGATGGATAATAATAAGGAAAAAATAGAAAACGTAGATTTAATTTTAAAACAGACCTGGCTGGCTGTTTCTAAAATGTACACAGAACTAGCCCAGGAGCACGATTCGACAGCGGTACAAGCCCTCACCCTTCTTAAAATTGATCCCAAAGAAGGAACCCGCAGTACGAATCTTGGCCCAAAGATGGCTATAGAACCCACCTCTTTAACGAGAATCATCAAACTTCTGGAAGATAACGGATATATCTATAAGGAAAAGACAACCACTGATAAAAGAGAGGTTATCATAAAGCTTACAGATAAAGGATTAAACTCCAGAAATATGTCAAAGGAAGTCGTTGTCAACTTTAACAAGAAGGTAATGGAAAAAATTGCCCCGGAAAAGATGGACGCTTTCAAAGATGTGATGACTGAAATCATGAAAATAGCAAACGAATTATTAAATAACAGAAAATAAATTATAAGGAAACCTCAGGGTTGCCTGTAATCTTATAAAAATAAAAATTTACATATGAAAAGAAGAATCAAACATGTAACGGTTCTTGGTTCAGGAATTATGGGAAGCGGTATCGCTGCTCACTTCGCCAACATTGGTGTTGAAGTATCACTATTGGATATTGTTCCTTTTGAACTTACTGAAGCTGAACAAAAAAAAGGTTTGACCAAAGATGACAAAGCAGTAAGAAACAGAATTGCTTCCGAAAACTTTGAAAAACTTAAAAAAGCAAGCCCTGCACTTCTTTATTCACCAAAGTTTGCAGATAGAATTAAGGTTGGAAACTTCGACGATGATCTTCAGAAAATAAAAAATACAGACTGGATCATTGAAGTAGTAGTAGAAAGACTTGATATCAAAAAGTCAGTATACGAGAAGATTGAACAGTTCAGAAAACCGGGAACATTGATTTCTTCCAATACATCAGGTATTCCTATTCACTTCCTGACAGAAGGCAGAAGTGACGATTTCAAAAAATACTTCGCAGGAACCCACTTCTTCAACCCAGTGAGATATCTTCCTCTTTTAGAGATTATTCCTACCAACGATACGGATCCTGAGATTATAGACTTCTACATGAGCTATGGGGCAAAGTTCTTAGGTAAAACAACAGTTTTAGCCAAAGATACTCCGGCTTTCATTGCCAACAGAATCGGAGTATTCTCCATGATGGATCTTCTTCATAATGTACAGAAACTGGGACTTACGGTTTCTGATGTTGATAAACTAACCGGTCCTGTTATCGGACGTCCGAAATCGGCAACGTTCAGAACAGCTGATGTTGTAGGTCTTGATACCTTGGTAATGGTCGCCAATGGTGTCCGTCAAAGCGGTGCCGAGGCTAATAATTTTAATGATGTCTTCGCTCTTCCAGCCTATATCCAGACAATGATGGATAATAAATGGTTAGGATCAAAAACTGAGCAGGGATTCTATAAAAAAGTGAAAAATGCAGATGGAAAATCTGAAATTCACGGATTAAATCTTGATACCCTGGAGTATGAGCTTCAAGGAAAATCATCATTCCCTACTCTGGAATTAACAAAAGCTATTGATAAACCAATTGACAGGTTCAAGGTACTAATTGGTGGTAAAGATAAAGCTGGTGAATTGTACAGAAAATCTTTCGGAGCCCTATTCGCTTATGTTTCGCATAAAGTACCTGAAATTTCTGACGAAGTTTATAAAATTGACGATGCCATGAGAGCCGGTTTCGGATGGGAAAACGGACCATTTGAAATCTGGGATGCAGTAGGTGTAGCCAAAGGTATTGAGCTTGCAAAAGATGCAGGATACGAAGTTTCAGACTGGGTAAAATCTTTAGCGGAAAAAGGAGAAACTTTCTACAAAGTAAACGATGAAGGGCAAAGCATCTACTACGATAAAAACTCAGGAAGCTATAATAATATTCCGGGTCAGGATGCTTTCATCATCTTAGATAATATCAGAAAAAACAAAACTCTTTGGAGCAACTCCGGAGCGTCTATTGAAGATTTGGGAGATGGAATTATCAACTTCGAGATCCGTTCAAAAATGAACTCTCTTGGAGGTGAGGTTCTTGATGGGCTGAACAGAGCTATTGATTTAGCTGAAAAAGAATATGACGGACTGGTAGTAGGAAATCAGGGAACGAACTTCTCTGTAGGAGCTAACCTTGCCATGATCCTTATGATGGCTATTGAGCAGGATTGGGATGATTTGAATATGGCAATCGCTTATTTCCAGAAATCAATGATGAGAGTACGCTACTCCTCTATTCCTGTAGTTGTTGCTCCACACGGAATGACCTTAGGAGGCGGATGTGAAATGACAATGCACGCTGACAGAGTTGTTGCTGCTGCAGAAACATATATCGGTCTTGTGGAAACCGGAGTAGGTGTAATTCCTGGCGGAGGCGGAACTAAAGAACTTACTCTGAGAACTTCCAGAGAATTTCATAATGATGATGTTAAAAACAACAGACTTCGAGAGGCTTTCATGAATATCGCAATGGGTAAAGTAGCTACTTCTGCCTATGAAGCTTATGACATGGGTATTCTTGAAAAAGGAAAAGACATTGTTTCTGTAAGCAAAAACAGACAGATTGCAGAAGCCAAAAAAGTGGCTAAGTTATTAGCAGAACAAGGCTATACACAACCTATCGAACAAAAAGTTAAAGTTCTTGGGAAAGATGCATTAGGTATGTTCTATGTAGGAACAGATCAGATGTTAACAGGAAACTTTATTTCTGCCCACGATAAGAAAATTGCAGATAAACTGGCTAACGTAATGGTAGGTGGAAATCTTTCTGAACCAACAGTAGTGACTGAGCAATATTTACTTAATCTTGAAAGAGAAACATTCCTTCAACTTTGTGGAGAAAGAAAAACTTTGGAGAGAATTCAGTATATGTTACAGAATGGTAAACCGTTAAGAAATTAATTTGTACAATGTCGGATGTAAAATGTAAAAAGTATTGACATGCATAATTTCAGGGAATTAGAGGTTTGGAAGAAATCAATATCGCTTTGTAAGCATTACTATATTATTTCTAAATTTTCCTAAAGAAGAATTATTTGGATTGACCTCACAGTCAAGAAGAAGTCTTTATTCAATTCCATCAAATATTGCTGAAGGAGCAGGAAGAGATACCAATCCTCAATTTTGTCAATTCTTAAACATTGCATTAGGTTCTTCTTTTGAATTTGAAACCCAAATTATAATTGCCAATGATTTGGAGTTCATTAAAAAAGATGATTTTGATTTGCTAATATCCGAAATCAAACATGTTCAAAACATGATAATCAAGTTAAAACAAAATTATTCAAAATAGAATTGTACAATGTAGTCTGTACGTAAAACAATACAACTGACATTTTACATTATACATTTTACATAAAATTTACATAATGAAAACAGCATACATAGTAAAAGGATTCAGAACAGCAGTAGGAAAAGCACCAAAAGGATCACTGCGTTTTACTCGTCCTGATGTAATGGCGGCTACCGTTATTGAAAAATTAATGGCTGAGCTACCGCAATTAGATAAAAATAGAATTGATGACCTTATCGTAGGAAATGCAATGCCTGAAGCTGAACAAGGGCTTAACGTTGCACGTCTGATCTCTTTGATGGGTTTAAATACTGATAAAGTTCCGGGAGTTACTGTAAACAGATACTGTGCTTCAGGAAGTGAGGCTATTGCTATTGCGTCAGCAAAAATTCAGGCTGGTATGGCAGACTGCATCATCGCTGGTGGTACAGAATCTATGTCTTACATTCCGATGGGTGGGTACAAGCCGGTTCCGGAAACGGATATAGCAAAAACAAATCCTGATTATTATTGGGGAATGGGCTATACTGCAGAAGAAGTAGCCAAGCAATACAATATCACAAGAGAAGAACAGGATCAGTTTGCTTTTGAGTCTCATATGAAGGCTTTAAAAGCAAATCAGGAAGGAAGATTTGCCAAGCAGATTGTTCCTATCCCTCTAGAATATAATTTCCTGGACGAAAACCAGAAAATGCAGACTAAGAAGTTTGATTTCTCGGTAGATGAAGGACCAAGAGCAGATACTTCATTACAAGGTTTAGCAAAATTAAGACCTGTATTCGCTAACGGAGGAAGCGTAACTGCCGGAAACTCTTCTCAGATGAGTGACGGAGCAGCTTTCGTAATGGTAATGAGCGAAGAAATGGTAAAAGAATTAGGATTGGAACCGGAAGCAAGATTAGTTGCTTATGCAGCTGCCGGACTGGAGCCAAGAATTATGGGTATGGGACCTATCTATGCTATTCCAAAAGCATTGAAGCAAGCAGGATTAGAATTGAAAGATATCGAATTAATCGAACTTAATGAAGCTTTCGCCTCTCAATCAGTTGCTATTAAAAAAGAATTAGGCTTAAACCCGGATATCTTAAACGTAAACGGAGGAGCAATTGCTTTAGGTCACCCGCTTGGATGTACAGGAACAAAGCTTACCGTTCAACTTCTTGATGAAATGAGAAAACGTGGCAACAAATACGGAATGGTTTCTATGTGCGTTGGAACAGGTCAAGGAGCAGCTTCAATTTTTGAACTTTTATAAAAGCACAATGTCAGTTGTACAATATATAAAGTATTAAAGGCTTATAAAATAATATCCAAATAAAAGTACAGTGTACATTTTACATTATACTTTTTACAAAAAATAAATAAAAAAAATATGGCTACATTAAAAGGCGGGGAATTCCTGATCAAACAAATTCCTGCAAATGAAATTTTCAGTATTGAAGAACTGAACGAAGAGCAAAAGATGCTTCGTGATTCTGCAAAAGAATTTATTGACAGAGAGGTAGTTCCTCAAAGAGAACGTTTTGAAAAGAAAGATTATGCATTCACAGAAGAGACTATGCGTAAACTAGGTGATATGGGTATGCTGGGAATCTCTGTTCCTGAGGAATACGGAGGTCTTGGAATGGGCTTTGTTACCACAATGCTTGCCTGTGACTACATTTCCGGAACTACAGGTTCATTGGCAACAGCCTATGGAGCACATACCGGAATTGGTACTCTGCCTATCGTTCTTTACGGAACTGAGGAACAAAAGAAAAAATACCTTCCGGATTTAGCAACAGGAACAAAATTCGGAGCTTATTGTCTTACAGAACCGGATGCAGGTTCTGATGCCAACTCAGGAAAAACAAGAGCAAAGCTTTCCGAAGACGGAAAACACTATATCATCAATGGACAAAAAATGTGGATCTCTAATGCAGGATTTGCTGATACGTTCACATTGTTTGCTAAAATAGATGATGATAAAAATATTACAGGGTTCGTTATCAACAGATCAGAACTTGAAAATCCTGAAAGCTTAACTTTCGGAGAAGAAGAACACAAATTAGGTATTCGTGCTTCTTCTACCCGTCAGGTATTCTTCAATGATATGAAGGTTCCTGTGGAAAATCTTTTAGGAGAAAGAAATAATGGTTTTAAAATCGCTTTAAATGCATTAAACGTTGGCCGTATCAAATTGGCTGCAGCTTGTCTTGATGCACAAAGAAGAATTTTAAACCATTCCATTCAATATTCTAACGAAAGAAAACAGTTTGGTGTTTCTATCGCTACGTTTGGGGCCATCAGAAAGAAAATTGCTGAAATGGCAACCGGTGTTTTCGTAAGTGAGGCTGGTTCTTACAGAGCTGCTAAAAATGTTCAGGATAAAATTGACGAATTGGTTGCAGGCGGAATGGATCATCAGGCTGCAGAACTAAAAGGAGTAGAAGAATTTGCTGTAGAATGTTCAATCCTTAAAGTATTCGTTTCAGATCTTGCACAACACACTGCAGATGAAGGAATCCAGGTGTACGGAGGAATGGGATTCTCTGAAGATACTCCAATGGAAGCAGCATGGAGAGATTCAAGAATTTCAAGAATCTATGAAGGAACTAACGAAATCAACAGATTATTAGCGGTGGGAATGCTTATTAAGAGAGCTATGAAAGGTGAGTTAGACCTTTTATCTCCTGCAATGGCAATCAGTAAAGAATTGATGGGAATCCCTTCATTTGAAGTTCCTGATTATTCAGAATTCATGAGTGAGGAAAAATCGATCATTGCTAATCTTAAGAAAGTATTCTTAATGGTTTCAGGGGCTGCTCTTCAGAAATTCATGATGGATATTGAAAAACAACAGCATTTATTACTGAATGCTTCTGAAATTCTTAACCAGATCTATATGGCAGAATCTGCAGTATTAAGAGCTGAGAAACACTTCTCTCCTGATTCTGTACAAGCTGCTATGGCTCAGCTGAACCTTTATAAGGCTGTTGAGAAAATCATCGTTGCTGCTAAAGAAGGAATTGTTTCTTTCGCTGAAGGAGATGAGCAGAGAATGATGCTTTCAGGATTAAGAAGATTTACAAAATATACCAACCATCCAAATGTAGTGGCTCTTACTGAGAAAGTAGCAGCTCATTATATTGAGAAAGGAACTTATTAGTATTTACATACCATAAATTTGATTTAAAACGCCTCGAAAATGAGGCGTTTTTTATATATTTAATGGATAAAACTAAACATGAAATTTAAATTATTTTTTCTTTTCACAATTCTCATATACAATATTTCACTTTCACAAACCCGGCCTAATGATACCCTAAGATGTCACGGTATTTTGGAAGATCGGGTTTTAGGCAAAATGCTGAATGCCTATGAAAACAAACCCCAAAAACCCAAACCTGTCCTTAAGAAAGGTCAGGCCATCTTCTGTGGCTCGGAGTTGATGCAGGAATGGGAAAGAAAACTTTGTGAGAATGCAGAAATGATTCTTAAAAAATATCCTTTTATAATTGATGAAATTAAAAATCAGACAAAAAATCATCCTAATTATTTAAAAGCTGAAATATTCTGGATGGATAAGAAAAAAGAGAAGAATGATAAAAGTTTACAGCTTTACAGAGATGTTCAACTTGAGCAGTTCATAACTAAAGGAAACCATTCCTACTTCTCTATCGTTATTATTTCTGATAAGACTAAAGAAAACACTGAGAAAGTAAAACTCATGATGAGATTTCCCGGAGAAGTCATCACAAGAAAGTATAAATTATCGTTTAAAAAAGAATGGACGTCTGAGTTTCAATAATTTTTGCTATTTTTATTATTACTAAAATCAAAAACACTTGAAGATATTATTATTTCCCCTTTTGCTGTTTCCGGCAGTCTTTTTTGCTCAGAAAAAAGAAAAAACCTTCCCAATTCCTAAAATGGATACCTCAAAAATTCAAAATCAGGAACTGCCAGGAAAAGTAAGTATAAATCCTTCTGCTAAGAAGAAAGATTTTTATACAATGATGGTTTCCCAACCAAAAGATACAGTGGTTTATATAGCCTTAAAAGAGTCTCCGAAAGATGATTCAAGGTATAAAATCTTAAACGCTGTTAAGCCTGAGAAATACAATACGAATATAGAAAAGGCAATGCCTTCCAAATAATTATCAAACAAATCCAAAACTATTTATTATGGGAAAATTTATTATTTCAAAAAGAACAAATGGTGATTTCCAGTTTAATCTTAAAGCGGCTAACGGACAGGTTATATTAACCAGCCAGGGATACAGCACCAAACCATCCTGTGAAAACGGAATAGAATCTGTAAAAACCAATTCACCTGATGATGCAAAATTTGAAAGAAATACAGCTAAAGATGGCAGATGTTATTTCAACCTTAAAGCCGGAAACGGGCAAATTATTGGTACCAGCCAGATGTATGAGTCTGATAACGGTATGGAAAACGGTATAGAATCCGTAAAAAACAATGCTCCAGCGGCTTCTGTGGAAGATGAAACCCATTTATAAAATCATCTGAAATAATCTTGATAAAAATGTCTTATTTTTTTAAGGCATTTTTTATTTTTGTACTTTACTTTTCATTCGAAATGACAAAAGAAGAATTACTCAATAAAGCAATAAAAATTGCCGATAAGGCTCACAAAGGACAAACTGATAAATACCATGCACCTTACATCGCTCACGTAATGCGGGTGATGAATTATGGTAAAACACTGGATGAAAAAATAGTGGGTGTACTGCATGATGTGGTAGAAGATCACCCTGTGGAATTCAGCCTGGATTATTTACGCTCTGAGGGCTTTCCGGAATACATTATTTTCGCGATCAGCTGTCTTACCAAATTTGATCCGGAAGAAGATTACGACGATTTTGTCAAAAGAACAGAAAGATCGCTCCTTGCTGTTGCTGTAAAACTGAATGACCTTCGGGATAATATGGATCTCAGAAGAGTAAACAGGGAGCTTACTCCCAAAGACATCAAAAGATTTAATAAGTATCTGAAATCTTACCGTTACCTGATAGAAAAATATTAATCCGCACCCGGGAAATCATAAGTTTTCGTTTGGTGGTTCGTTCCGTCAATATTAATATTCAGAGCAAGATAGATAAAATGTAAGTTTTTATTTCCTTTGGCTTCAAATTCACGCTGCCAGAGATATCCGCTTACAATTCCGAAATACTCATCGATTTGATAGCCGAAACCGCCATATACTCTGTTTCTGGCAAAAGTAGGCTTCATCGGAGTAACCAGGAAAATTTCGTCATAGGCATTTGCAAAAACAGTCCCTTTCTTGATTGTTTTGGCATTCAGGGGGACACTTACATTCAGACGGTATCGGTAGCGCATCCTTTGGGAACTGAGATCAGTCTTAGGTTCGTAAAACCAGCTTTTTTCAACACGAAAACGGTTTTCAAATTTTACAATTCCCTTTTTCACGTCTATAACATCCTGAAGCCATACCCTGAATTCTTCTCTGCTTAAACTGTGGTCTTTATAATTGACATATCTCCCAAGCCCTACAAAAGGTTTATGATTGGGGGTCAGATTATACCCTAACCCTCCTTTTATTTCATAATAATCGGGATAGGTATAATCTTCGTTACCACGCAGCTGTCCTTCTCCATAGAGGAAAAATTTCGGATGAAACTTGTAGGTCAGGGTCACTGCATTGAAGCTGGAAATATGTTCCTGTGCTTTAAAAAAAGAAAAACCAAGCAGTAAACCTAAGCCTATAAGACGTTTCATAAAAAAATTTTTGCAAATGTATATTTTTTAACAATTTGTTAATATTAACTTTCATTCACACATAATTAACATCTACTTAATATTAATTGTGTAAGAAAAACCAATATGGAACCATCTTTGAGGCATTCCCACGCCAAATGCTTCCGTGTATTTTGTATTAGTAATATTATTAATCAAAACATACACTGAATAATCTTTTCCGGCAAAACTCAATTTCTCATCAAGAAGGTTATACGTTCCCAGATTCACTCTTTCGTTATATCGGTAAACCAATTCATTGGTGAAGTTTTTCAGGAATTTCGTCTCTAGCTTTGAAATAAACTGATGCTTCAGATTATCAAGGATATATCTGGAAACCAATCCGTTTGATTCCGTAAATTTACTATCAATGTATGTATATCCTACCGTATATTTCAACCAGTCTGCAGCCTTGTGACTCCATTCAAATTCAATTCCTTTGGTTTTGATGTCTCCTACATTTTGAGCGTACCAAACCGGATCTTTCAAATCTTTTTTTACCCAATCAATAGAATTGCTTGAATTCCTCATAAATCCACTTATTTTGGCTAAAATTCTACTGTTTTGGTATTGGTATCCCACTTCTGATGAAATCGCATTTTCAGAAAGCAGATCAGGATTTCCCTGTTCCGTTTTACTTACATAGTACAGATCGGTAAAAGTCGGAATGCGGTGTACTTTTGCAATGTTTCCGTAGATTTTATTGTTTGGATTAAAGTTATATCCCACATCAAGCCCCGGATAGAAGAAGTTTCCTTCTTTAGAATAATTAGCCCATGAAATTCCCGGACTGATATTCAATTTTTTATCCAGCAAGGAGAAATGATGTTCAAAGAATACCTGGGAAACGAAACGGTTTCTGTCTCCCAGATTACTGCTTGCCAGAAATTCCTTTCTCAGTTCAATCCCTACTCCGGTAGTTCCCAGACCCCATTGGTAACTGGAATTCACTTCACCTCCTACATTATTCCCAATGTGCATATTTCTGTAAACTCCCGGGTTCCATCTGTCATAAAGATACATATCCTGTCCCCTTCTCCAGTAAACATTTGAACTGAGCTTCAGCTTTCCAAAAGTCTGCTGGTGGGCCAGGCTTACAATAGATGCCTGTGTCTCTTCATATTGTTTGGTAGCGTCTTTAGAAGCATAAAATCCGTTTGCTCCAAATTTCTTTTCAGAAAAGCCAGCCTGAAGTTTCAGATCCCCGTTTTTAATATTCAGTTTTCCCTGATAGAAGACATTTCTGATCTCATAGTCTGTATTGTACATATAGCCTTCAGAAGACGCTGAGTTGGCCTGAAGTGAATTTGAAAATTTTTCATTACCTATCTGAGCATTGAATCCGAGACCATAAGAGCCATAATCTCCGCCTTCCCCGCTTATTTTAACCCTTTTTCCAGGAGTCGTTTTAGTAATGATATTGATAACACCTGCATACGCATTCTGCCCGAAACGTCTGGCAGCAGGGCCTTTTATGATCTCTATTTTCTCTACATCTTCCAGATCTACCGGAATATTCATATTATTATGTCCGGTCTGGGAATCATTCATTCTGATCCCATTCAAAAGCAATAATACCTGTTCGAAAGAACTGCCGCGAAAACCGATATCACTCTGAACTCCATTGGCTCCTCTCCTTCTGATATCCATGCCCGGAACCTGCTGCAGAATCTCATCAATACTTTTTGCTGGAGAATTGGTAATTTCTTCTTTGGTAATAACCGTAATGTTCTGGTTGGCGCTTTTATAAGGTGTAGAGATAAATTTTCCCTGAAATTCAATGCTTTCAATATCCGTTGCCTTTTCCTGTGCATTTACCCAAAGCAAAGATCCCAGAAAAAAAGCACTTCCTATCTTTTTGATCATAATCGTTTCCGTAGTTTTTTAATAGAAGCGTCAAAAGTAAGGGAGTTCGCCAAGACAGGCAAATGATACTTGTCATAAAAAAAGACGCAGGAAGGAAGCTGCATCTTGTGTGTGAGGGAGTAATTATTATCTTTTTCTCATTAAATGTGTAACCAGATCTCTGAATAATTTTACCATTTCTATATTACAAATTTATGAATGCAATTTTAAAAAAAATTAAAATATAAAACAATACCCATATAAAAATTAACATTATAAATCACAAAACCATCTATACGACAGTAAAAATAAGTGTAAGAAACAGAATAAGTCTACAAAGTTGAACTTTTTTTTATTTTTACCCAGCTTATATTTCTTCATCATCTACTATATTATGTTTATATCTATATCATTTTAGTCTTGATAGAAGCGTATAATTTTCATCAAAAATTCGTAATTTTGTGGGTCTTAATTTTACGATGAAAAGATTATTTTTCGAACGTTTTTTTTATGCAGTATTCTGAAAAACAGATTACGGGATATCAAATAAACGAGAAAGATATTTAAAAGTTCAATTAACGACCAAAGCATGGAGTATTCTATGGCATAACACCATTACTGACAGATAGATTATAAACTGCTCAGTAACTTTATGAATAAACAAAATATGGCTAACACGACAGAAATAGATATAAAAAAACAGATTTTCGTTAAGAATGCACATCTTAACAATCTGAAACATATAGACGTCCTGATTCCTAAAAATAAACTGATCGTTATTACAGGGGTTTCAGGAAGCGGTAAATCATCACTTGCCTTTGATACCATCTATGCCGAAGGACAGAGAAGGTATGTTGAAAGTTTGAGCTCTTATGCCCGTCAGTTCCTGGGTAAACTTGAAAAACCAAAAGTGGATGATATTAAAGGGCTTGCTCCTTCTATTGCCATCCAGCAGAAAGTTATTTCTTCCAACCCAAGATCTACCGTAGGAACTTCTACAGAGATCTATGATTATATGAAGCTTTTATTTGCCAGGATCGGGAAAACATTTTCTCCGGTTTCCGGTGAAGAGGTGAAAAAAGATTCGGTTTCTGATGTAGTGGATTTCATTAAAGCTTCAAAAAAAGACACTTCTTTTCTGCTTACCGCTCCTTTGGAGTATGATGCTGACAATTTTAAAGAAACGCTGAATATTTTAAAGCTGGCAGGTTTCACAAGACTTGAAATCAACGGAAATCTGGCAGGAATTGAAGATCTGGAAAGTTTTGGTTTTGTTCCTGAAAAAGGGATGCTGATTAATCTTGTGATCGACCGTTTTGCTTATGAAGAGGATGAAAGTTTCTTACAGAGGCTTGCAGATTCTATTCAGATGGCATTTTATGAAGGGCGTGGTCACTGTTCATTAAAAAATACAGATACCGGAAAAATAAAGGAGTTTTCCAATAAATTTGAACTGGACGGAATGGAATTCCTTGAACCGAATGTTCATTTTTTCAGTTTTAATAATCCGTATGGCGCATGCCCTGCCTGTGAAGGGTACGGAAAAGTAATAGGAATTGATGAAGACCTTGTGGTGCCGAATAAGACACTATCAGTCTATGAAGATGCCATCGCCTGCTGGAAAGGAGAAACAATGAGTGAATGGAAGAAAGACTTTATTAAAAAAGCCGGAGATTTCCCTATTCATAAACCTTACCACCAGCTTACCAAAGAACAGAAAAATTTCCTTTGGAAAGGTGACGGAAAAAGCACTTTCCCGTGCATTAATAATTTCTTCAAAATGCTTGAAGAAAATCTGTATAAAATTCAATACCGGGTTATGCTCTCCCGTTACCGGGGAAAAACCCTTTGTCCTACCTGCGAAGGATTGAGACTTCGTGAAGAAACAAGCTGGGTAAAAATAGACGGCCACAATATCCAATCCATGATTGAGCTTCCACTGGATGAGCTGGAACCATTAATCAATGGTTTAAAACTGTCTGCACACGATAAAGAAGTAGCCAAAAGATTATTATACGAAATAACAACCCGTCTGGAATTCTTATTGAAAGTAGGATTAGGATATTTAACATTAAACAGAACCTCCAACACCTTATCCGGTGGAGAAAGCCAGAGAATTAACCTGGCAACAAGTTTGGGAAGCTCGCTGGTAGGCTCTATTTATATTCTGGATGAACCTTCCATCGGTCTTCACTCCAAAGATACTGAGAACCTTATCGAGGTACTGAAAAACCTCCGTGATCTGGGTAATACCGTAATTGTTGTAGAACATGATGAAGATGTAATGCGTGCCGCTGATTATATCATTGACATCGGGCCGGAGGCAGGTTACCTTGGCGGAGAATTGGTATTTGCAGGAGATTATAAAGATTTAAAGAAAGCCAATACCCTTACTTCAGAATACCTTACCGGAAGGCTGGAAATAAAAGTTCCTGAAAAACGCAGAAAAGCGAAAGAATGGATTCACATCAAAGGAGCCCGTCAGAATAATCTTAAAAATATAGATGTAGACGTTCCTATTGAAAGCCTGGTAGTCATCTCCGGAGTTTCAGGAAGTGGAAAATCCACCCTGATGAAAGAGATTCTTACCAATGATATTCAGATTCAGCTGGGAATGGGAGGTAAAAAAGGGGATTACGATTCAGTAGAGTTTCCAAAAAAACTGATTAAAAATATTGAGCTGATCGACCAGAATCCTATCGGAAAATCATCACGTTCCAATCCGGTTACTTATCTAAAAGCTTATGATGACATCCGTGATCTTTTTGCCAAGCAGAAAGTGGCTAAAATGATGGGTTATAAGCCAAAACATTTCTCTTTCAACGTAGATGGCGGAAGATGTGATGAATGTAAAGGTGAAGGAGTAATCAATGTTTCCATGCAGTTCATGGCAGATATTGAGCTTGAATGTGAAGTATGTAAAGGAACGCGATTCAAAAATGAGATCCTTGAAGTGAGATTTGATGAAAAAAATATCTCCGATATTCTTCATATGACCGTAGATGAAGCATTGGAATTCTTTAAGGATAATAATGAAGAAAAGATTGTAACGAAGCTGAGACCGCTACAGGAAGTTGGTTTAGGTTACCTACAGCTTGGACAAAGCTCTTCTACCCTTTCCGGTGGTGAAGCGCAGCGTGTAAAGCTCGCTTCATTCCTTGTAAAAGGAGTAACTACAGATAAGACCCTTTTTATCTTTGATGAGCCTTCCACAGGTCTTCACTTCCATGATATTCAGAAATTACTGAAGTCACTGCAGGCATTAATTGATCTCGGACATTCCGTGATTGTGATTGAGCACCAGCCGGATATCATCAAATGTGCTGATTACATCATAGATATAGGCCCGGAAGCAGGAAAACATGGTGGAGAAGTAGTCTTTACCGGAACTCCTGAAGATCTGGTAAAAAATAAAAAGTCTTATACCGCTAAATATATTAAAGAAAAGCTTGAGTAATAAATTGAAAGCGACTGTTTTTGAAACAGTCGCTTTTTAATGGGCTGAATAATGGATGGCAGACTTTTTGAACATTTATTTTAAAATTATTTTATGCCTTGGAATCCGGAATTATATGACCAGTACAAAGATGTACGCTACAAACCATTTTATGATTTGGCAGCGCTTATCAAACCTGAAAGCAATATAAAAGCTATTGATTTAGGGTGTGGAACAGGAGAGCAGGCGTCTATCTTAACAGAAAAACTGCCGGGATCTTCATTTTTAGGAATAGATTCGTCTGCACAGATGCTTGAAAAATCTAAAAAGTATGAAAATGAAAATCTACGCTTTAAGCTTCAGTCCATTGAAGAAACTGTGAAATCAGAAGAAAAATGGGATTTAGTTTTTAGCAACGCTGCTTTACAATGGGCAGATGATCACGAAACTTTATTTCCTAAAGTAATAGAACTCTTATCCCCTGCAGGCCAGCTAGCCATTCAGATGCCTGTTCAGAATGAAAATATACTGAATCAGATTCTCATGGAAATGGTAGATGAAGAACCTTATATATCCTATTTAAAACATTTTAAGCGAGACTCTCCCGTCCTTTCAATGGATGAATATGCACAGATTCTGTTTGACAACGGAATTGAGGATATAGAAATCTCCCAGAAAGTTTATCCTATCATTGCAGAAGATGGTGAAGCTCTGTATGAATTTATTTCAGGAACTGCATTATTACCTTATCATGAGCGGCTGGAGCATGAGCAAAAAGAAACTTTCATTACGGAATTCAAAGCACGTATTGCCAAAAGGTTTACAAAATATCCGGCCATTTATGCATTTAAACGTATTCTGATCTACGGACGTAAAAAATAAAAGGACCGTTTTAAAAATTAAAAAAAGCTATCATGATATTATGATAGCTTTTTTGTTAAACTTTCCCAGCTCCTTTACTATTACAACATAGTTTTTTTATCTTCGGAAAAAATTAATATAACAGAATTCCTCCAATGAAATATAAAAAAATATTTTCATGGTTTCCTCTCCTTTTGTTTTTTACGAATTGTTCGGTAAAGAAAAACACAACTTCTTATAATGATTATGAAGTAAAGCGGGATACTTTAACCTTATTGGACGAAAGCAGGAATAGAAAAGTTCCTGTAGCTTTTTACGTCCCAAAAACCAATACAGCAGTTCCGAATCAGAAAATTGTTATTTTCAGTCACGGATATGGATTTAATAAGGGCGGGGATTATTTTGCATATTCTTATTTAACTGAAAAACTGGCTTCAAAAGGATACTTTACGGTAAGTATTCAACACGAGCTTCCCACGGATCATCTTCTTCCGGTAGAAGGTAATCTGCAAATCGTAAGACGTCCCTTCTGGCAAAATGGTTCAGATAATATCCTGTTTGTTTTGAATGAGCTTAAAAAATTGAAACCTCATCTCGATTATCAGCACCTCACCCTTATAGGACATTCCAATGGTGGTGACATGGCAGCTCTATTCGGTAATCAGCATCCCAACCTCGTTTATAAAATCATTACGATGGACAACCGGAGAATGTTTCTTCCCAGAACTTCAATTCCCAAAATGTATACCCTCCGTTCCAATGATTATCCTGCTGATGAAGGCGTACTGCCTAATGCTGAAGAGCAAAAAAGATATCATATAACAGTACAGCCGACCTCAATTAACCATGGCCATATGGATAATAAAGGCAGTGATGACGAAAAAAAGATGCTTAATGATTTCATATTAAAATATCTGGATGAACAATAATTTCTTCAATGTCTGCAGGGAATTGTCTTAGCTTCGGCAGACTTATCCACAAAAAAATGTGGATAACTTGTGAATTTTAACATTAAATTCATGTTTCATATTAAAAATATTCCTACATTTACTATGTAATAATAATCGAAGTGGAAACTTTATTTGCTTTTCTTACTACTATTGAAATTGCAATTAAATTTGAAATAAAAATTTAAGCACAGCATTGTCGGCTGTGCTTTTTATTGTTGTCTAATTAAAAAAATGAGATGTTTTATCTACTGAATCCGCCCCTAAAGGGCGGGTTCTTTTATGATACCATTCAATAGAAACAGGGTATAGCCCGCTTCTGTACGACATTGAACAGTTGATCCTGTGTAATACTGGTGCGGTTACTACTCAGAAATAATTCATTTTTTTGAAGATATATTATTGCCCTAGACATCTATTGTAGGTCAATACGGAAATATAAATTTTAATATATGCCGCTATTTATAACGATCCTGCATTTGCGGAGCATTATTTTTTCCAGCTGATTTATTTTTATTTCCGGGATATTTTCCCAGTTTTTCGTAAAATTGATGAAGCTGATCAAGTTCATCTTCTGTCAGATCTTCGATAGCAACCATCTGATTACTTGCGGCCTTATGGCTGGCAATAAGTTCGTTAAGTTTGATCTGGATTGCTTTTGAGTCTTTATTTTGTGCTTTCTGAATAAGGAATACCATAAGAAAGGTAATAATAGTCGTTCCGGTATTGATTACCATCTGCCAGACTTCTGAAAATTTAAATACGGGCCCGGTAGCAGCCCAGATAAGCACCATTAAACTTGCTCCAGCAAATGCTCCAGCGCTTCCTGTAAAACATACTGCACGGTCCGAAAACCGGTCAAAAAAATTATTTTTCATAATTAGGGGGATTCTACAAAACAATATTTCAAACCTGAAACTGTAAAAGAAATGCAATGTTGTCTGGTAATATTTCACTAATGTATGTAAAATCCTGTTGTATTTTTATGAGCCAGATCATAAAGATATAATCTATAACATCATCCATTAAAGCAGATGGCCTTAAAATTGCACCTGTTAACATTCACCACTAAATTTATTATTATGGCAACAAGAACAACCGGAAAAAAAACAAGCACTGGGAAATCAACCCCTGCAAAGAAATCAGCTAAAACACCAGCTAAAAAGAATGCGGCCAAAGAGCTGAAAGACTTATTTGAAGATTCACTGAAAGATATTTACTGGGCTGAAAAAGCACTTGTGAAAGCATTGCCTAAAATGCATAAAAATGCTACCGATAAAAAACTTAAAGCTGCCATTGAAAGCCACTTAATGGAAACAGAAGTTCATGTAAAAAGGCTTCAGGAATGTTTTAAATCCCTGAAAAAAAGACCGCAAGCCAAGAAATGTGATGCCATGCAGGGGCTGCTGGATGAGGGTAAAAGCATTATGGAAGAAACAAAACCAGGCTCTGTAAGAGATGCAGGTATCATAGCAGCAGCACAAAAAGTAGAGCATTATGAAATTGCCACATACGGAACACTGGCAGCTTATGCCAAAGTTTTAAAAGAAGATTTCTGCCTTAAAAACTTCCTCGCCACCCTGAATGAAGAAAAGAAATGTGATGCTCTTTTAACAAAAGTAGCAGATGTAAGACTGAATAGTAAAGCTCTGTAAACAGATGCTAAAAATATAAAAAGAGATATAGATGTATCTCTTTTTATATTTAACAAAAGTTTTAAATCCAATCAGTCATTACCGTCAAGAGGTAATTCTGAAACCGCTTTAAAATATTTTTTTGGCTTGCTAAACACCAGCAGGATAAGTGAGGTAAAAAAAATAAAAAAGAATATAAGAGCGATCATCTGGTATAAACCTGTATTTTCTGTATTGGCTAAAAAGTCCTTAAAATTCTGAGGTATCATATGGAATTTATTTAGTTATTGGTTGTTGCTTGCTGTTTTTATTTCAGTAGTTCTGATATCAGTGCCAAGCCTTTGTAAATAAGAGATCAGAGCAATGATTTCTTTCTTCTCCAGTTCACCCGCAGGTCTTTTTGCATAAGCTTCTTTCAGGTCATTGGCCTCTGAGAAAATTTCCTTAACAATTTTTTTTGCCTGATTATCTGCCCATGAGTTGGCTGAATCTATCTGAGCTTTACTATAAGGAACATCATATTCTTTTTTCATCAATACAATTTTATCCACCATTTTTGATCTGTCAAGGTCATTGCTTATCAGCCACGGATATCTGGGCATAATAGAACCGGCAGAAGTAGATCTCGGATTGTACATATGTTTATAATGCCATGAACTTGGATTCTTCCCTCCTTCTCTGTGAAGATCCGGCCCTGTTCTCTTCGAGCCCCACAGAAAAGGTCTGTCATAAACAAATTCTCCTGCTTTAGAATATTCCCCGTTTTTACCATTGAATCTCACGATTTCATCTCTGAATGGTCTTATCATCTGGGAATGACATGCATTACAGCCTTCCCTGATATAGAGATCTCTTCCCTCCAGTTCCAGAGGAGAATACGGTTTTACTGCTGAAATAGTAGGTACGCTTTGCTTCAATGATAAAGTTGGAATGATCTCCACCCCGCTTCCTATAGATAATACAAGGAATGATAGTATACTCAGTACATAAGGTGTTCTTTCAATCCAAAGGTGAGTGCCTTCTCCTTTCCTTCTTTTATTGCTGATAACAGCCAGTGCAGGAGCCTCTGCTGAAACTTCTTTTTGGAATGAACCTTGTCTGATGGTTGCTATTACATTAACGGCCATCATTATAGCACCCAAAATATAGAACGCTCCGCCCATAAATCTCATTTTGTAATAAGGAATGATTGCAGTGACCGTATCCAGCCAGTTCTTCCACATTAATGTTCCGTCCGGATTGAACTGCTTCCACATTAAACCCTGGGTAAACCCTGAGATATACATGGGTACTGCATAAAAAACGATCCCGAGTGTACCAAGCCAAAAATGCCAGTTGGCCATTTTAACAGACCATATTTTTGTTCTCCACATGATGGGTACAAGATAATAGACCATTCCGAAGGCAATGAACCCATTCCATCCTAAAGCTCCCAGGTGAACATGGCCAATAACCCAATCTGTATAATGTCCGATCTTATTGATGTTTTTTGTTGCTAGAAGCGGTCCTTCAAAAGTTACCATTCCATAACAAGTTACAGCAACAACAAAAAATTTCAGTATTGGGTTGTCTCTTACTTTATCCCATGCACCTCTCAGTGTTAGAAGTCCATTTAGCATTCCTCCCCAGGAAGGAGCAATAAGCATAATTGAGAATCCTGTACCTACGGCCTGTGCCCATGCAGGAAGGGCTGTATATTGAAGATGGTGGGGCCCTGCCCAGATATAGACAAATATCAGTGACCAGAAGTGAATGATGGAAAGTTTATATGAAAAAACAGGTCTCTCAGCTGCTTTTGGAAGAAAATAATACATCAGTCCAAGAATCGGGGTTGTCAGGATAAATGCAACTGCATTATGACCATACCACCATTGTACAAGTGCATCTTTAACTCCTGCATACATGGAATATGACTTCCAGCCTGTAAAAGACAATGGTATTTCCAGATTGTTCAAAATATGCAGCATCGCCAGTCCGATCCATGTGCCTATATAAAACCATATTGCTACATAAAGGTGTCTTACTCTCCTTCTCGCAATAGTCATGAACATATTAATTCCAAAAACTACCCAGGAAAAAGTTATTAAAATATCAATTGGCCATTCATGTTCTGCATATTCTTTGGATGTATTAATCCCCATAAAGAAACTGATAAATGTAGCTATGATCATGATCTGCCATGTCCAGAAATTAATCCAGGATAAGATTGGGCTTGCCATCGGTGTTTTTAACAACCTTGGTAATGAATAATAAACACCGGTATAAACACTGTTGCATACAAAAGCAAAAATGACTGTACTGGTATGCAGCATCCTGATTCTTCCAAATCCAAAAGCACCATGGGTATTAATCAGGGACTGGATACCTCCATTTCTTAAACTTTGAATGGTTGCATCATCGGTACCGAATAAAAATTCAGGAAGTTCAGGATAAAACAACATCAATGCTGCCGTTATTCCGAATGTAAAGCCTATTAATCCGAATATTATTGTAGCGTATAGAAACGCCCTGACAATCTCATTATCATAACTGAATTTCTCTAACTCCATTTTATTATTTATTTTTTCTTATTGATCTTCGCTCTGTTTTTTATAGTTTTCATTATAGGGCAGTATGAATTGGCTATTCTCCATTGAATAATGATTTATCCCATACGTTTGCCGTCTTCAAATAATTTTCAAATTTAGAGAGAGAACAAAGACCATCTACGGTACTATTCATAGAAAATATTGTCTTTAAATAAGATGTATACGCGAATTGATTCTCCAGGATTCTAAAAACTGAAAAATTGTAAATCCAGTTTCCGCTGCATGCACTCAACTATTCTGTGCATCTTCATATAGAAAGAATATTATCATTAACCCCTTTGAAAGGCAGCAAAAGTCCTTCTCTATAGGCAATGCCTGCAGATATTATGATGACAGCCGTACTTAAAAAATCGGATTAGCTATAATATTGTTTCCTGAAGGCCTCAGGGGTGAACCGGGTATATTTTTTAAAAAACTTGATAAAATAAGAAGTGTCAAAAAAATTCAGTTCCATAGCAATGTTAGCAATGGAAAGCTCGTAATTGACCAACATACGTTTGGCCTCAAGCAAAACCCTGTTCCGGATGATTTCTCCTGCAGACATATTCAACTGCTCTTTGCACAAAAAATTAAGATGATTGGAGGTAATATATAGTAAAGCTGCATAATCTTTAGGGAGCCGCATATCTTTAAAATGATCCTGTATAAGATCAAAAAACTGTTTCAGAAGAACAGAGTTGTAACTTGTCCTGGTCAAAACAGGAACGTCCGGTCCCATCTCTCTGCTCGCTATCACAAACAGCCTGAGCATTTCAGCCGCTATCATCATAGGGCTCTGATAAGTTTCGTTCTTTAATTCTTTAAGAATAACCTCAAAAATGTTGATCATTTGCGGCCTTGTCACTTCTTTGATCTTCATCATCTGCTCACTTGAAAAAACATTAAAGAACGGAAACTGATCTACAGCAAAAGAACTTAAAAAAAGTTTATCAAAAAATGTGGCAGAAAAGTTAACAACATAGCCATCAACATCACTTTCAAATTCCCAGTTATGCACCTGCCCGGGCGACATAAAATAAATACAGCCCGGCTCTATGGGATAGCTCTTAAAATCAATAACATGCTGTCCCTTTCCAGAGGTAAAATAGACCAAATGATAAAAAGAGTGTTTATGAATATGTTTAATAGGAGGATTGTTCATCAGATATCCCTGAAACCTATCTGCATTAAAAAGGTCGTTTGAAATCTTGCTGGCCACAAGATTACAGATATCAAATGTTGGATATGCTTTTTTCATTATTACAATCGGTTATAGGTCAATTTACATCCGAAAAGATTGGTTTATTCAATGTTAACCGAACTTCAAAGTTAGCTCAAAATTGGTTGCATATATGGTATTAAACAACGTAAAAATAGTATAATTTACAGGTTTTACTCCCTCAATGCAGATCCGTCTTACGATGAGACATTGGTGTAACACCTCCGTTCACCAATAAGTGCTGCCCATTCACAAATCAATTTACTCCCGTCATATACGGCCATACCCGGAACAGGAAAAGCGGCGGTGCTTGAAGCCACATAGATAATACGTCCACCATCTTCCACATGCAAAGCTACCTGCTGCATAGTAAAATAGGCTCCTTTTGTATTAATTGAAAACAGTCTGTCAAATTGTTCTTCTGTACCGAAACAAGTTTTTTTAAAAATTAAAATTATTGTAGTAAATGTAATTAATCGTTGAAATATCCATGTGTTTTTTAACACTTTTTTAATCTTTATCGGTTGCAATGATTTTAAAGATTAAGTACCTTTGCTACTGGGATGCGAAAAAGGTTTTATCAATATTTATACAGCTTACTGTTTGCTTTACTCACCGTTTTAGGTTGGTATTACGGACAGCTTCAGCAGTATATTTCCACCGACATTCCCTCTGATTTCCATTTTACCTCTGATATTTTAGTTCATCAAAAGAAAAATATTGAAAATTCTTTTGCCTTTCTCAAAGATCACGAAGCAAGTGATTCTTACAATGTCAGCCACCCCCGCTATAACAAGATCAGAGCTAATCTTTCTGAAAACGATACAGAAAATGATGACAATGTAGAAACCTCGGCGTCTTCAGAGCTTCTTGCGCTTTTCAGAGATGGTTTCTGGCATTTGATATCAGACTTCGTCACTACATTTCACAACAGACAAATTGCTGTTTCACTGGCTCAATCTGAGCAGCTAAAGCCTTTACATGATGATCTGTACATCCAGTACAGGGTCATCAGACTGTGATTTCATAATATTTCTTCTGAAAATTCCATATGTTCTCCTGTTTTATTTTGAGAGCATAGAACTCTATTTTTTCAATTATAAATTATTATAAAATATTATTATCATGGTCAAGAAAAGTCTCATGTATATAAACGTGTGCTTTATTTTCTTCTTTATTGGCTGCCAGTCTGAAAAGAAAGAAAAAACAGAAACAGCATCATTCAACATTACAAGCCCTCTTATAAAAGATACTTTGGTTAATAAAGATTATGTTGCACAAATCCGTTCCATTAACCACATTGAGCTTCGTGCTCAGGAAAAAGGATACATTCAGTCTATTTATGTAGATGAAGGACAATATGTAAAGAAAGGACAGTTGATGTTCAAAATCATGCCCAACCTCTATGAATCTGATGTGAATAGTGCCAAAGCGGAAGCCAGATATTCAGAAATAGAATATCAGAATACCAAAAACCTTTCTGATAAAGATATTGTCGCTCCTCAGGAAATGGCAATGGCAAAAGCAAAATATGAAAAAGCCAAAGCCGAGCTTTCTGCAATGAATACACATTTGAAATTTACAGAAATCCGGGCACCTTTTACAGGGATTGTAGGAAAACTGCACGTTCGAAAAGGAAGCCTGGTGGATGACGGAGAACTTGTTACTGAACTTTCTGACAACAGTAAAATGTGGATTTACTTTAACGTTCCTGAAGCAGAATATCTTAATCAGATGGATGTAAAAAAGGACAACAGTCCAATGCATGTCCGTTTAAGAATGGCTAATGGGAAAGAATTTACTCAAGACGGAATTGTACAGACCATTGAATCTGATTTTGACAACGAAACAGGAAATATTGCCTACAGAGCTACTTTCCCAAATCCAAAAGGGCTTCTGAGATACGGAGAAACCGGAAATATAGTCATCACATCACCGTATGCCAACGCTATGATGATTCCTCAGAAAGCTACGTTTGAAGAGCTTGAAAAGAAATATGTCTATGTCATTACAAAAGACAACAAAGTAAAAGCAAGAGAGATAAAAATTGCTGCTGAATTACCACACATTTATGTTGTAGCATCAGGTCTCGGAAAGGACGAAAGAATCCTTCTGGATGGTCTTCGAATGGTTCAGGAGAACCAGAAGATCAGTTCAAAGTATCAGAATCCTCAGAAAGTAATGTCGAACCTGGATCTGTATGCAGAGTAATTAAAAAGCAGCATTATGTTTAAAAAAGTAATACACCGGCCGGTTTTCGCCATTGTGATATCGGTTGTCATCCTGTTTATGGGAGGTATAGCCATGAAGCAGCTTCCTACAGAACAGTTTCCAAAAATTGCGCCCACCACTGTAGCGGTTTCCATTGCCTATCCGGGAGCAAGTGCAGATGTACTGGTAAAATCTTCTTTGATTACCATTGAAAATGCCATTAATGGGGTTCAGGGAATGCGTTACATCACTACAGATGCTACCAGTGCGGGGGAAGCAACGGTAAATGTTGTCTTTGATCCCGGAACGGATCCCAATGAAGCCGTTGTTCTTGTGAAAACGAGAGTTGACCAGGTAATGCCTTTATTACCGGAACTTGTACAGAAAGAAGGAGTTGTGGTAAACCCTATTCAGCCAAGTATGCTGATGTATGTGAACCTTTACAGCACCAATAAAAGTATGGATGAAAAGTTCCTGTACAACTACTCTATGGTGAATATTATCCCGGAAATCAACCGTATTCACGGGATTGCAAAATCTCAGATTCTTGGTAGCCGAAGATATGCTATGCGTATATGGCTGAATCCTGATCGTATGCGTGCCTATAATATTTCTGTAGATGAGGTAATGAAATCCATTGGTGAGCAAAGTATCATCGGACGTCCCGGAAGAATCGGACAGAGTTCCGGTATCGCAGCACAATCTCTGGAATATGTACTTACTTATAAAGGGCAGTACAACAAACCTGAAGAATATGAGAATATTATCGTACGTTCCAATGCAGAGGGAGAAAATGTAAAACTGAAAGATATTGCCAAAGTAGAACTTGGCAGTGAATTCTTTGATATTTATTCCAATCTTGACGGGCATCCTTCCGCTTCTATTGTATTAAAACAAAACTATGGAAGTAATGCCAATGATGTAATCAGAGATGTAAAAGCGAAACTGGCAGAAATGAAAGGTAATTTCCCTCCAGGGGTGGATTATAAAATCAGTTATGATGTATCACAATTCCTGGATGCTTCTATTGAACAGGTAATGCACACCCTTAGAGATGCCTTCATCCTTGTTGCCATTGTAGTTTTCATTTTCCTTGGTGACTGGCGCTCTACCCTGATTCCGATTATTGCTGTACCGGTTTCATTAATAGGAACTTTTTTTGTGATCCAGTTCTTCGGATTAACCATCAATCTGGTCACGCTTTTTGCCCTTGTACTGGCCATTGGAATTGTGGTTGATAATGCGATTGTGGTGATTGAGGCTGTACATGCTAAAATGGAAGAAAGTAATATTTCTCCTTATAAAGCAGTGAAAGAAGTAATGGGTGAAATCGCAGGAGCTATTATCGCGATTACAGCAGTGATGGTGGCCGTATTTATCCCGATTTCGTTTATGACGGGACCGGTAGGTACTTTCTACCGTCAGTTTTCAATCACCATGGCAAGCTCTATTGTAATCTCAGCAGTAGTTGCCCTTACCTTAACTCCGGTATTGGCAGCCATGTTATTAAAAAACAACCACGGAAAGCCTAAGAAAGTCAATATTTTCACCAGAGCTTTAGATGCTTTTAACAGCGGTTTTGATAAAGTAACGGGAAAATATGCATCATTCCTCAGAAAGATCGTAAACCGAAAGATGGTAACCTGGGGAATCCTTATTGCTTTCTGTGCCGGAATTTTCGTAATCAATAAAGTTCTTCCGGGCGGTTTTATTCCTAATGAAGATCAGGGAACCGTGTATGCTGTGATTCAGACTCCTCCGGGATCTACTTTAGAGCAGACCAATAAAATTTCCCGAACATTACAGAAAATCGCAATGGGTGTGGATGGTGTAGAATCTGTATCATCACTGGCAGGTTATGAAATCATGACAGAAGGCCGTGGTTCCAATGCCGGAACCTGTTTGATTAACCTGAAAAACTGGAACGACCGTGAGCATTCTGTAAAGGAAATCATGAAGGAGCTTGAAGAAAAATCAAAAGATCTGGGAGCAACCATTGAATTCTTTGAGCCACCCGCAGTTCCGGGATTCGGATCTTCAGGAGGGTTTTCTATGAGACTTCTTGATCTTAACAGAACCACCAATTATCAGGATTTTGATAAAGTTAACAAAGACTTTATTGCACAGCTTAAAAAACGTAAAGAGCTTTCCGGCGTCTTCACTTTCTTTGCGGCCAACTATCCTCAATATGAACTGGTATTTGACAATAATGCGGCGATGCAGAAAGGAGTTTCCATTGGAAAAGCGATGGACAACCTCAACATCCTTATTGGTAGTACCTACGAACAGGGATTTATCCGTTTCGGACAATTCTTCAAAGTGTATGTACAGTCGTCTCCGGAATTCAGAAGATTACCTACCGATATTATGAATCTGTATGTAAAAAATGACCGGGATGAAATGGTTCCCTACTCTGCTTTCATGACAATGAAAAAAACTCAGGGACCTAATGAAATTACCCGTTATAATATGTACAATTCTGCCGCAATCCGTGGACTTCCGGCGGCTGGCTATACCACTGCAGATGCTATACAGGCCATTAATGAGACCGCTGCCAAAGCTCTCCCTCACGGATACAAAGTAGCCTGGGAAGGACTGTCTTTTGATGAAGCACAGCGTGGTAATGAAGCCATCTACGTGTTCCTTGTGGTTCTGGTATTTGTTTACCTTGTTCTGGCAGCACAATATGAAAGCTTCCTTATTCCGTTTGCTGTTCTTTGTTCGTTGCCTGTGGGAGTATTCGGATCTTTCCTGCTGTTAAAAGCAATGGGTCTTGAAAATGATATCTATGCACAGGTAGGACTGATCATGATCATCGGATTGCTGGGTAAAAATGCAGTGCTTATTGTAGAATTTGCAGTGAAAAGGCGTCAGGCCGGAGATTCTATTCTGGAAGCGGCTGTAGAGGGTTCAAAAGCCCGTTTCAGACCTATTCTGATGACCTCATTTGCCTTCATCGCAGGTCTGGTTCCGCTTGTTTTTGCAAGAGGTGCAGGCGCCATCGGAAACCATACAATTGGTGCTTCTTCACTGGGAGGAATGCTTATAGGTACCTTGTTTGGAGTGATTGTTATTCCGGGACTCTATTACATATTTGCCAAATGGTCCGACGGTAAAAAAATGATTAAAGACGAAGATGAATCTCCACTAAGCGAAGACATGATCCATTATGAATAAAAGAAAAATATACCAATATGCAGGTCTGGCAGTCGTCTTGTTAAGCCTTACTGCCTGCAAACCTATAGCTATAGAACAACGTGCCGAAAATAAAACCGTTCCCGAGAAATACGGTTCGGCAGAAAACGATACAACCAATACCGGAAAACTGAAGTGGAATGAATATTTCAGTGATCCGAATCTTCAGGCATTAATCAATCAGGCGCTCCAGAACAATCAGGAACTGAACATTGTGCTTCAGGAAATTGAAATATCTAAAAATGAAATCAATGCCCGCAAAGGGGAATACCTTCCTTCCGTGGGTCTGAAAGCCGGAGCAGGTGTGGATAAAGTAAGCCGCTATACCAATATTGGGGCAATGGAGGCTAATACTGAGATAGAACCCGGAAAAGAGATGCCAGATCCCATGTTTGATTTTGGAGTCGGACTACAGGCCAAATGGGAAACGGATATCTGGGGAAAGCTTCATAATGCTACAAGGGCTCAGGTACAGAGATACCTTGCGGGTATTGAAGGAAAGAATTTTATGGTTACCCATCTTATCTCGGAAATCGCAGATTCCTATTATGAATTGCTGGCACTGGATAATGAACTGGTTATTTTAAATCAGAATATCAAAATTCAGAAGGATGCCCTGGAAATCATAAAAGAATTAAAAAAGAATGCCCGTTCCAACGAACTTGCTGTACAAAGATTTGAAGCCCAGGTACTGAAAACACAGGGAATGCAGTACGATATTCAGCAGAAAATTGTAGAGGCAGAAAATAGGATCAATTATCTTGTCGGAAGATTTCCCCAGCCTATAGAGCGGTCTAAAGATTCTTTTGATTCTGTAATCCCTCAGACCGTATATGGCGGAATTCCATCCGAGCTTTTAGAAAACCGACCGGACATCAAGCAGGCAGAATATGAACTCGCAGCCACAAAACTGGATATTAAAGCTGCAAAGGCAAGGTTCTATCCTTCTCTTGATCTTGCTGCGGGAGTGGGTTTACAGGCATTTAATCCTACTTATATTATTAAACCGGAGTCTTTCCTGTTCTCTCTTGCAGGAGAGCTTACCACTCCTTTGATTAACAGAAGAGCTATAAAAGCAGCGTATTACAATGCCAACGCCAAACAGATCCAGGCGGTTTACCATTATGAACAGACGGTTTTGGGAGCTTATATCGAAGTTGCCAATCAGTTGTCTAAAATTCATAATCTTGAAAACAGCGTAGACATCAAAACCAAAGAGGTAAATGCTTTGACAAAGTCTATTGACATTTCCAATGATTTGTTCAAATATGCGCGTGCCGATTATATGGAAGTTCTGCTGACACAAAGGGATGCCCTGGAGTCTAAGTTTGAACTGGTAGAGAAAAAAGTAAATCAGCTTAAGGCTAGTGTTGCTGTATACAGAGCACTGGGTGGCGGCTGGGATCAGAATCCTCTTACCGTTCCCGATATTACTAAAAGATAATAAGCCCCATATTTTTTTTCAAACGAAGCTTGTCATTTATTTGATGAGCTTCGTTATTTTTATCAGCTTGCGGCAATACTCATCGTTAATTAAACGATTTCAAAATTCTATTCACATGGAAAAGAACACAATACATTATATTTCAGTTTTACCGTTACCTAACAATGTATGATATCAGCTAAATTTTTCCGATCTTTATCCCTAATTTTAAATGAATAGCAACTAAAAGCGCAATGGAAGAATTTGAATTACCCGTAACTTATAAAGGAAAGGACCTGATTTTCAATGTACGACTGGCAACATTCTCTCACGGTTACAAATTTTATGTTGATATTAATGGCTGTGAAGTAGTTTTCGAACGAGATGATGAGGGTAATCTAAGGGCAATTGTACCCGACGCATCTTCTAATCATCCTGTAGAAAAAGAACTCATTGCAGCTATCATTCAGGTGTTTAGTGATTTTTAGACTAAAAAAAACATTAATAATCAACAACTTGCTGCCATCCTATAAGCTTTAAGGCTTTTCCCTTTATGGCTTTTAAAAAATTTACTGATATGGTTTTCATCAGCAAACCTAAACTCATCAGCAATTTTATGTACCCTTTTATCACTGAAGGGCATTCTGTTATTTAAACTTTTTCCTGTATTGTCCGGGAGTTACCCCTCTGTACTTTTTAAAAATTTTGGAGAGATGACTTTCATCACTGAACTGGAGCTCATAGGCAATCTCACTCAGTCTTACACTGCTGTATTTTAAATAGGTTTCAACCAGCTTTAACCGGTAATCCAGCAAGTAATCCTGATAAGAAACTCCGGTTTGCTGTTTAAAATACTCTCCGAAATAATTCCCGGAAATTCCAAAATGATCTGCAATGGTCTGAATTCCGGTCTTCTCTCTGTCTTTTATGTGCTTCTGAATATAAGTAATGATCTTCATAATAGAGAATGCTTTTCTGTTCTCCTGTAATTCTGAAGTTTCGCTTTTTATAATATTGCGGGCAATAAGATTCAGGAGAATTGAAATACAGTTCCGAATAATAAGATAATCTTCCTCTTTGTTACTGAATTCTCTGGCAATCTGTATTATCAGAGTCCCTGCAAAGCTTTCATCATCTGCATTCCGAAATACACAGCCTGCTCTGGCGTGATAATTATTGCTTATGTACTGCAGTTTGTAGAGATTTTCACAACTTTCAATACGGTCTGACTCCAGACGGATTCTGTCAATAAATTCTATCGGACATTGTATAGCGATGAGAACAGCATTTTCACTTTCAAAACGGTATGACTCATGTTGGGGAATAATAAAAAACTTTCCTTCGGCAAAATCAATATTCCGTTCATCATAGGTAAGGCTGCCCTGCCCTTTTGCTATATAGATAAATGAAAGAAAAGCCTTTGTTTTAAAAACCATCTCCCTGCCTTTCATCTTTATTTCTTTCACTTCAATCTCTTCCAGATGTAATCCTTCCATTGATGCACACTTATTTTTCCTCCAAAAGTACAATTTTAACAGAACTCAAAGAGGTTAATTTTGCATAAAAAATTATGAACGTATATCCCAGCCGGTGGCAGGCACTCCATTTTCTGGTAGCAGGGGCATTTCTTTCCCCACTGGATTATTTTATCGTCAATATGGCACTGCCTTCTATAAAAAATGCTTTTAAAGCCAGTGATCATCAACTGCAGTTGGTGGTAGCTATCTATGGTCTTACCTATGCAGCGCTGGTAGTTTGCGGAGGTAGACTGGGAGATCTCTACGGACGAAAGAAAATTTTCATGTTCGGATTATATACTTTTCTGCTGGCTTCACTTGCCTGTGCTTTTTCACCGGATATAACGTGGCTTATTGCCTCAAGGCTCTTTCAGGGTGTTGGCGCATCATTACTGGCCCCTCAGGTATTGGCGTCTATAAAAGTTCTTTTCAGCAGTCAGGAGCAGCCAAAAGCAGTAAGTATTTTCAGTTCGGTTTTTGGGCTGGCTTCAGTTGTGGGACAGCTGTTTGGCGGATTGCTGCTCAGTATACATTGGGGAAGTATTTCATGGGAACTCATATTTCTTGTTAATGTTCCTGTAACGATCATTTGTCTTTTGGGAATCCACTTCACTATGGATAATAATGACCGGGAAGAAAAGTCAGGAATAGATTTCAGTGGTGCTTTATTATTAATTATGGCTCTCCTTATGGTGATATGTCCTTTGATTTTTGCACAAAAATATCAATGGGCGTGGTGGATATTCGGGATCATCTTTGCAGGATTGTTTTTACTAATTATTTTTTTGAAATACGAAACCTATCTGCTGAAAAAAAAGCGTCCGGTACTCATTGATCCAAGCCTCTCAAGATATCCTCCTTTTTCACTAAGCCTGCTGATCATCTTTTTTTACAATTTTACAGCCGGACTGTTTATCTGTTATCCCTATTACCTTCAGCAGTTCCTTCACAAGACTTCCATGGAAGCAGGACTGGCGATCATTCCGTATGGAATCGCGTTTTTTATGGGACCATTGATCATGCCGAAGCTAAAGCTATCTCCATATAAATTGATATGTACAGGGCTGGGCTTACTGATGACTGGCTTTATCCTTAGTGCAATGGTTTTCTATTTTCAGCAAAAACCTTCTTTTTTAACGGCTGCTACACTATTTACGGCAGGATTAGGCCACGGGACCATTATGCCCGTTATGATGAGAACAGCAATTGCATTGGTTTCCAAAGATAAAGCAGGACAGGCTTCCGGTGTGATCAGTATTGGTATACAGATCGGCAGTGTAACAGGAGGAGCTGTAATTGGTACTCTATTTTTTAATATGATCGAACTACTAGGGTTTCCTGAATCATTTGCCATTGCCATTGCATGCATTGGGGGATTTCAGATTATAGGAATAGCCGCTACAGTCAGATTAAAAAAATACATTCAGCAAGATTGAAGAAACAATATATTAAACAATTTTAAAATCTAAAATAATATAAATTTAATTCTATGAATAACACAGAAAAAATAATCAAAGAGATCAAAGAATTTCATAAGAACATTGAAAAATGGTTCCAGGGGAAATCTGAAAACCAAGACGGTCTTTATACAAAACTAATCTCCGGATTTTCTCTGGATTTCAGAATGATCAATGGAAATGGAGATACCGTAACTTTAGCTATTCTTTCTGAATGGTTACCAACAGTATTTGGAAAATTTCAGGACCGAAGTGTGCAGGTTGAAAACATAGAGATTAATACTTCTGAATACCACGGACTGGCAGCTTACACAGAGATTCAGATCACTGATGGCATAATCAATAAGAGAAAGTCATCAGCCGTGTTTCTTTTGGATGAGGAAAGAGCATTGTGGTTTCACCTTATAGAAAAATGGATATCCCTGTAATTTATTTAGTTTCTGCGGGGCAAATATTCAGCACGGCATTCAGAGGTAAAAACAAGAGACTGTCTCAGAATCGGGACTGTCTCTTGTGTTATAAAGTAGATAACCTTTGATTACATTTTATTCAGACCACGGGGAATGCAGTATACAGTCACAAAAGTTTTTTCTTTCAAAATTCGGGATCATAAAGGCACATACATCTGCTTTTATATTTCCAAATGTTGTTTCGGTTTTATGTTCAAAACCACCAAAAAAGGTCGGAATGATCTTATTTTTAAAATCATTTCTTGGAAAAGCCTGTACTATTTCTTCTCTGTGTACGGTACTCAGATGTTCATATCCCTCTCCCATTACGTCCAATCCTACACCAGAATACATCAATGCCACTTCATTCTCTTTATGCTCGGCAATCCCTATGGTGGTATGTAGCGCAATAGTATCCCATACCAGCTGAAGTTTATCCTGTGCAATACCATGCCCTTTTAAAAAGTCACGGGCTGCATTCGCTCCATCCACTTCAAACCTCAGATCAGGACTGCTGTAATGAGAAACAAGCCCAAGATCATGGAATACCGAAGCCACATACAGAAGTTCAGAATCATGCTTCATATTTTTACGTTGTGCATTTAAAGATGAAAACAGGAAAACACGCAGGGAATGGTTGTAGATAAATTCGGTTCCGTGTTCCAGCAGAAGTTCCGTAGCTTCTGTGGCAATTTTACTGTCGGGAATCAGGATCCCGGCTACTTCTTTCATACGATTTACTGACATAGCTCAAAATTATTTTATTCAAAGGTATTCTGATTATATACCCCGGAGAATATCAATACATACGGATGAGATGTCAAAATTTCACTCAGGCTCCAGTACCTATATTCATAAAATGACTACGATAGCTTACAGGAGATGCCTTTGTATTCTTCTTAAAAAAGTGGCTGAACTGTTCTGAAGTATTAAAATTAAGCTTATAAGCAATTTCTTTTACAGAATAAGAACTGAACTGAAGCAGTCTTTTAGCTTCTGCTGTAATTTGTCCGTTAATAATTTCTTTTGCACTTTTATTGCTGCAGCGTTTACACAATTCACTGAGTCTTCTGGGGGTAATATTCAGCATCTCTGCATAATCATTCACAGCGTGGAACAGATGATACTGATTGCCCAGAATTTCCATAAACTTACGATAAATAAGGTAATCCTGATTGTCGAATAGATCTTCCTGCACCAGTTTAATGTTGGCCAGTTTAATCATAATAATTTTCAGATAAGCTGCCATTACATCAATCTGATTGGTATACTGATCGGATTCAAAATCTGCAACTAAAGCTTTACATAAGAATGAAAATTCATTCAATTCCAAATCATTAGGATTCAAACGCTGATTAGCCGATGCATTGTTAAAAAGGACCGCTTTACAGTTGCTGGTACTGGAAGGTGTCTTTTCCCAGAAGCAGTCTCCAAAAGAAATACAATATCCATTGATTTCAGATTGTTGTTCGAACTGATAAATCTGCCCTTTCGCCAATAAAAGAACTTCATGTCCGGATATTTCAAAGGAATGTCCGTCTACAATCAGCAATCCGCATCCACTTTCTACAATGAGAATCCGGTTATAACTCAGCCTTATAAAATCTTCCGTATACAGGCAGTCTCCTTTCAATTGCTTTACAAAAAAGGAATGCTCTACAGCGGGTTCAGTTACAATTTTTGATAACGGCTTCATTGAAGAAAAGTTTTAATAAAGATAAAGATTTTCAGGAGTAAAGTAAACAATATTAAGCCTCTGTGTCGAACAAAAAAATGTCAAAATTGATGAAATGAATGTCAAAATTGCTCTAAAACAAGAATTAACCCTTATTTCTAAATATTTTCATCTGTCCGGCAATTACCGTTAGCAGGATTCCAAAGCAGGCAAAAAGTCCATACGAATATCTAAGATCAAAACCTTCAGCAATATATCCAATGAGAGGAGGTCCCATCAAAAATCCTAAAAAGGAAATACTGGACACAAATGACAGCGCAATACTGGGTGCTACCGTGCTCACCTGTCCTACAGCACTGTAAACAGACGGCACGCTCAGAGAACCGCCAAGCCCGATAATCATGAAAGCGATGATACACACCCATAATTCCGGAAAGAAAATACTTAGAAACAGACCGCTGCTCATCAGAATACCACAGCCCTGCAATACCGTCTTCTTACCATATTTCTCAATCACACGATTTCCTACAAAGCGTCCTAAAGTCATCATTAAAATAAAACTTGTATACCCCAGTATAACAAGCTTTTCTGGGGCTTTTACAATGGTTTGAAAATACACTCCACTCCAGTCAAACATTGCACCTTCAATGGCCATACTCAGAAATCCTATAATTCCAAGCCCTACCAAAGTAGGATTCACTGATTTAAAAATAGATTGTGTCTGGGGCTCAACTTTGTGAATGATATTGGTTAAATGCTGCCTGCAATAGAGCCATAAACCTGCAACAAGAATAAAAATAAAGATAAAATGATAGAAGGTATCCACATTGATATTGATCATCAGGAGCCCCACAAGAGCTCCGGCCAGACCGGCAAAACACCAGGCTCCATGATAAGATGACAAAAGCGTTCTTTTGGTCATCGTTTCAATTTCAATTGCCTGTGTATTCATCGCTATATTGCATAAATTTCCGGAAACTCCAAAGAAAAACAATACAGCACCCAGCACCCAATAAGAAGGAGAAATCCCGATCAGTAAAAGGAAAAGAGGATAGAACAGAAAACAGCTTTTAATGACCTGGCTGCTTCCATACCTGCTGATTAGTTTTCCGGCAAGTACCATGGTAGAAAGCTGACCTACCGGCATCAGAAGTAAAAGAGTTCCCAGCTCTGCCTCATTGATCGAAAGGGCGTTTTTAATGACAGGGATTCTGCTGGCCCATGAAGAAAAAACAAGACCGTGAGCAAAGAACAGTAAAAAGCAGGCTGCAGGCATTTTCGCATTATATAATTCTCTATCGTGCATTTTAACAGTGTTTTGATTTAAATTTCTGTTTGCGAAGTTAGGCACAGTCTTCCAAAAAAAGATATTCCATTTTTGATATTTTATATTCCATTTTAAACAACACATGAAAAAAGAAAAATTAACTGCTTACATTTGAACTCAGGAATCCGGCCCATAAACCCTTAAGCATTCCGACAAGTAATCTACCTGCATCATGATAGATATTAAGCCTAAATTTGAAGGATTATATATAGAAAAATATAAAGCAAATGACATCACTAAATTTCAAAAAAGTGCCAGCAGGGTCAATAAACTATTGCTTTGCTTTGTATCAAATGGAGAACTGAACATTCAGGTTAATTCTTTTACTTTTCATATCCAGAGTACATCTGTGGTAATGCTTTTACCAGATACAGATTTAGGCACTATTTCCTGCAGTAATGATGTTGAGTTGTCCGTATTTTTTATCTCACTGGATTTTATCAGTACTTACAGCTTTCTGACTGCTCTTCTCGCCAGTGACGAAATCAAATTCAACCCCGGAATACAGGTAGAAAATACCGCTGCAAAGCTTATCTGGTCTACAGTAAAGCTCATAAAGGAATACCACAGCAAAACAAAGGAAGAAAGTACGGCAGAGTCTGTACAATATCTTCTCTATGCCCTGCTTGAGCTGGTTTCAAAGCTTTATCTCCCGGTTATAAAAAACAACAGCCTTTTACAAACCCGAAGCCAGGATATCATAGAGCATTTCTTTGAACTGCTCAATAAACATGGTCATCTGCAAAGAGGTGTTCTCTTCTATTCGGATCAGCTTCATCTTTCCCCTCAGTATCTCAGCAGCCTGATAAAAAAGGAAACCGGAAAGCCTATTAAGCAATGGATAAGCTATATGGTAATAAAACATGCCAAAGAGCTTCTCAAAACCACTTCCCTTTCTATTAAAGAGATCAGCAATCAGCTTCAGTTTGTAGATTCCTCACTTTTCTGCAGGTATTTCAGGCGATGCACAGGAATTACAGCCAATACTTACAGGGAAAATTATAAGATCAAAAAGTAAAATACAGTCATTAAATCTCTCATATTCAATAATAAATAATTCTTTAACTGATCTATTTCCAAAAAAAAATCATATTACCAATCTCTATTTATTTTTTTGTAAGTTAGTCTCCTGAAAGAAAATTATTTATGCTAAAAAAAATGGTAGTGCCATTCATGGTATTCGCCACACTAATCAACTGCAAAAAGGAAGATACTTCAAAGAGCCTTCCATTGTCAACTTCCGTTAAGCAAGATATTACAGAGAGTCCGGAACAGAAAAAACAGGACAAATCCCCCATTGAAACGGTAAAGAAATTTCTATTCTGGTATGAGGCTAATGAAGAAAAAATAGACCGCTTTAATACTATAAAAGGCGGAGGTATGGGCAAAACAGAAGATACAGACAATTATTATGTAGATTTTGATGAGGTGGAAAAAGAGCTTAAATTACTGAAAGAAACCAACCTTTTCTCGTCAAAATTTCTTAAAGTCTACAAAAACCGATATGCAGATGGAAATGAATATTTCAAACAAAATCCTGCAAACGATGGCCCACCTGTCAATTTTGATTATAATTATTTCTTCCTTACTCAGGAAGATTTCCAGTCTGATCTGAAAAACATTGATCATATAAAGTTTACCGTAAAACCGCTCAGTGATCAGTTATGCTACGTAGAATTTCATTTGGAACGTTGTGGCATGATGCTTAGATATGTTCTGACTAAGAAGGATCAGTGGATGATAGATTCTATTGAAAATATAAGCTAAACCAATATTGAACAAGCCATTAAAAAACTGATGGCGCATTTGAAGGGATTTAGAAAAAGCATATTGATCATTATTTTACTCAATATTGCTTCAAAATATATACCCGGCAAAAATGCCGGGTATGTTTATTAATTTAATTAAATGACTGCCTGTAACTTAAAGGAGTTTCATCAGTTTTCTTTTTAAAAAGCTTATTAAATGACTGTGGATGCTCAAATCCCAGAGCATATGCGACCTCTGATACTGAAAAATTGGTAGTGGCAAGGTATTCTTTAGCCTTTTCAATCAGTTTTTCATGGATGTGCTGCTGAGCATTCTGTCCGGTAAGGTTTCTTAGCATATCACTCAGATAATGTGGAGAAAGATTAAGTTTAGAGGCCAGAAAATCAACGGTAGGAAGCCCTTTATTTAATGTTTCCTGATGGTTGAAATACTCTTCCAGTATGCTATCCATATTGGTCAGCAGATCGCTATTCACAGCCTTTCTTGTGATAAACTGTCTCTTGTAGAAACGGTTGCTGTAATTGAGCAGAACTTCTATATAGGAAACAATAACATCCTGGCTTACCTCATCTATTGCCGTATTCAGTTCATTTGTAATGCTGTCCAGAAGTCCTGTTATTCTTGTTTTTTCCTGATCGGATAAATGCAGAGCCTCATTGGTATCATAAGAAAAGAAACCAAAGTTTTTAATGTTCTTTGCCAGCGGATAGCTTCTGATAAAATCCGGATGTACCAATAAAGTGTATCCGCTGTATTCAGCATTTTCATCAGTAGAAAGAACCTGGCCTGGAGCAGTGAACATCATCCCTCCTTCATTAAAATCATAATACCCTTGTCCATACCCCATTTTTCCAAGAGTGGAATATTTGTAAGAGATTTTATAAAAATTCAAAATAAAACTTCTTCCGAGCATCCCTTTTTCAACAGACATTTTTGTATTATCCACAAGACTTACCAGTGGGTGAAGAGGCTTAGGAAGCTTCAACAGGTCATGCAGCTGTGATATGGACGAAATTTTCATCGGACTATTATCTTTCTTTTCCATGATATAAAAATAAACTATTTAGCAGACAAAAACAGTATAATTGCATTCTCTTTTATACTGTTTTTGAATCACTTATCTTTTGTTAGAAATACAAACTTATTCTGTTTCTATTTTTTCAAGGCAAAACAGATGAAATGGTCTATTGACTAAATGAATTGTTTGCCTAATTGATCTCTGAACGCTTCATCACCCAGTTCCAGACGCTGAGCATACAATGCTTTTGCATCTTCACCAGCCACATATCTCAATTTCTGTTTCCCATCTGTAGCAGCTTCATATACTACTTCAGCAATCTGCTCCGGATAAGACGCTGTCTGCATCATACCTTCCATTTTTGAAAAAAGAGAATTTGTCATTTCTTCATATGCGGGACTTGTTGCAGAATCCAGAGAACGGCTTACAAAATCTGTTTTGATCCCGCCCGGAGAAACTGTTTTGACATCCACGCCAAATTGGTTTAGCTCAAAAGCAAGGCTTTCACTCCAGCCTTCCAATGCCCATTTAGTAGCATGATAAATAGAATTCAAAGGAAAGGCAATCAATCCGCCGATGGATGTGGTAGAAATAAACATCCCATTCTTTTTTTCTCTGAAATAAGGTATAAATGCCTGTGTTACCCGGATCACCCCCAATAGATTAGTATCCAGCTGTCTTACAATCTGTTCGTCAGTTAAGGCTTCCACTGGACCTAAAAGCCCATATCCGGCATTATTAAAAACAACATCTATATCACCAGCTTCAAGTACCTGATTTACCGTTGATTTTATTTGTTCAGGATTGGTAACATCCAGTGGTAATACTGTTACATTTTCTAAAACAGAAAGTTCTGCACCCGCTTCGGGGTTTCTCATTGTAGCTATCACTTTCCATCCTTTGTTTTGAAATAATTGAGCAGTTGCTTTTCCTAATCCTGTAGAAGCACCTGTTATAAAAATTGTTTTCATTTTTTCCTTGTTTAAAAATTACATGACAAAGGTCTGTATTCAAAAAAAAGACTGAGTTGCCAAAACGGATTATCCTGTAGCCAAAATGGACTTGTCTGAAAAATTCATGCAGATTATCCGATAATGACTAAAAATCCTTCCGTTGATTGTTCAACAGAAGGATTATATTCTAAAAAAAGCTGTTCCCGCTGAAACTAAGGTCATCTCTGCCACCAATTAAGGCCTATAGCGTTGTTTAATCCTAACCTGTTTTCAGAAAATGTCCAAATGCAGCAATCCTCTTTCAGCTACTTCAAAATTCTCTTCATTTCATATCCCTCATAATCAAATACTGACTGCATGGATAGCCCAAGTGCTTCAGCTACTCCTTCACCGTACGCTGGATCAGCCTGATAACAATTTCTTATATGGCGGATCTGAATAAACTGCTGTGCCTCACCTACTGCTTCTGCTGTATTCTGAAATAAGATCTCTTTTTGCACATCCGACATAAGTCTGAAAAGATTTCCTGGTTGAGAAAAATAATATCATCTTCACGGTGGTCCCAATGGCCGGCATCTCCATTTATTTTTAAAGGTGGCTCACTAAAATCAGGCTGCTCTTCCCATTGTTTAAAACTGTTAGGTTCATATCCCAGGGTGCTTTCAAAATTACCGTCTGTACGCATTGCTCCATCACGGTGATAAGAATGATAAGGGCATTTAGGCGCATTAACAGGTATCTGATGATGATTTACCCCTAATCTGTATCGTTGGGTATCTCCATAGGAAAACAGCCGTCCCTGAAGCATTTTATCAGGTGAAAAACCAATACCCGGAACAATCGATGCAGGATTGAATGCCGCCTGTTCAACTTCTGCAAAATAATTGGAAGGATTTCTGTTAAGGGTAAATTCTCCTACCTGAATTAAGGGATAATCTCCATGCGGCCAAACTTTTGTTAAATCAAATGGATTAACAGAATAGCGGTCTGCTTCTTCTTCTTTCATAATCTGAACATACATCGTCCATTTCGGAAAATTACCTGCCTTAATACTTTCATACAAATCTTTTTGATGACTTTCCCTGTCTTCTCCAATGATTGATTTTGCTTCTGCATTACTGATATTCTGAATACCCTGCTGTGTTTTAAAATGGAATTTAACCCAAAAACGTTTATTTTCATCATTGATAAAACTGAATGTATGGCTTCCAAAACCATCCATATGCCTATATGACTTGGGAATTCCGCGGTCACTCATGGTAATCGTTACCTGATGTAGCGATTCCGGTAACAATGTCCAGAAATCCCAGTTATTATCTGCACTTCTCATATTGGTATGGGGATCTCTTTTTACGGCATGATTTAAATCCGGAAATTTTAAAGGATCACGCAGAAAAAAAACAGGGGTATTATTTCCCACCAAATCCCAATTCCCTTCTTCGGTATAAAATTTTAATGCGAAGCCTCGTATATCTCTTTCAGCATCTGCTGCACCTCTTTCTCCTGCTACTGTAGAAAAACGAATAAATAATGGCGTTTCTTTTCCTACTGTGGAAAACAGTTTGGCCCTGGTATATTTTGTAATATCATGTGTTACTTTAAAAACACCAAAAGCTCCGGATCCCTTAGCATGCATCCTTCGTTCAGGAATAACTTCCCTGTCAAAATGGGCCATTTTCTCTAAAAACCAGATATCCTGCAGTAAAGCCGGACCTCGTCTGCCTGCTGTTAAAATATTCTGGTTATCTGATACTGGTGCACCGGTTCGATTGGTTAGTTTATCTTGCTTCATAATGAATAATTTATTAACCAAAGCTATCCTCTTTATTTGGGAATAAACTCATCCAGTTTCTGCATAAAACAACGGTCCAAAAATAGATTTATCCCCTTATTATTTACTTTGTTTTTTGTAAGTTTGTCAGGATCAATTTTTATGGCAGAATATATTCTTGAAGATGTCAATATCAGCACCCTATCCGTGTATGATCTGTTGAAACATACCACAGACAGTGCGTTTATTGGTATCAAAGATTTTTACGGAATTTATCCTGTAACCATTGAAAATAATACAGGAACATTTACAAAAAGAACATCTCTTCAGGATTTTCCTATCGTTACTGTGAGCAGGATTGGCCATTCTGTTCTTTGCTCCTGTACCTGTGATAATGCGCAGAATCAGCTCTGTTCCCATCAGACAGAAATTATCCATGCTATTCTGGAAGAAAAAAAATTCCGGGCGTTTTTTGATGATACGCTTCGTAAGAATATGTTTATCCCAAAAGCAAAGGCATATGGTCTGGAACATGAACCAGATCTCGATCTTTATTTTCAGTTGAACTATACAGAAGGCAAAATTGAAATTCTTCCTAAAATCAAAGAGATATTACCTCTGGATGGCCTGATATTAGAAAGAGATTTTATTCCACAGCAGCCTTCTCTTATGGATCAACTTTCATTACTGGCAAACGGCAAAAAGCAGATATTAGTGATGGGAAAACACCGTTACTATAATCATCTGGTTTTTTCTTTAATGGAGTCAGAAATTACCCAAAACGGAAAAATTAAAAACCCGGTTACTTCTGTAGATACCATGCAGCTGATATGGAAAGCGGAAAAACCACAGGATATTAAATTCTACACGGCCGTTACCTCTTTCCAAAATAATTATAACGAAGATTATAATCACTCAGAACTTGAAGCTTTAAAACTGATTGTACAGAATCCTCTGGAGCTGGAGGTATATTATCATGACCGCGAAATTGCAGAAACCATCTCTGCAAAGTCGCTTACCCCTATTGAACTTAAAACTTTAGATGCAGAGGTACAACTATCTGTATTTAAGAAAGATCCTTTTTATGAAATAACAGGAGAATTACAGTTCAATGATCTCTCCATACCTTTTAAAAATATTGTTCTTAAAAATGAATATTTTATATATAACAAAAACGTATTCAGCTTCATAGACCATCCGGACCTCCTCAGAATCATTAGATTTTTTAAAGCTAATAACGAGATTCTGCTTATTCATTCTTCAAAATATGATGATTTTATGCAAAACATCCTGTCTACTCTTGAAGAACGTATACACATCAATTATAACTACATACAAACAGCAACGAAAGCACAGCTTGAAGATAAAAATTATCAGATAGAAAAGGTTGTTTATCTTCGTCAGCAGGAAAATTATATCGGAATTACGCCTGTAATGAAGTATGGCCAGGTAGAAGTTCCGGTATACTCCAGGAAGCAGATTTTTGATATGGATCAAAATGGAAATCCATTTAAGATAGAAAGAAATGATGCTGCAGAAGCCCGTTTCACTTCTCTGATTATGCAGCAGCATCCTGATTTTGAAGAGCAGATGGACGGCTATCAGTATTTTTATCTGCACAGAGATAAGTTCCTGGATAACAACTGGTTTCTTGAAGCATTTGATGTATGGCGCAATGAAGGAATTACCATACTCGGTTTCAATGAATTAAAAAACAATAAGCTTAATGCTCACCGGGCGAAGATCAACATTCAGATTACCAGCGGACTGGATTGGTTTAATGCCAAGCTAAAAGTAGGATTCGGACAAAAAGAAGCAACACTGAAGCAGCTTCACAGAAGTATCCGCAATAAAAGCAAATTTGTACAGCTGGATGATGGTACTTTGGGCATCCTTCCGGAAGAATGGGTAGAAAAAATATCCGCTTATTTTCAGGCCGGCGAAATTGATGAGGAATTACTAAAAATTCCAAAGATTAATTTTACTGAAATTTCCTCACTTTTTGAAAAAGAAGTACTTAATAAAGAAGTTCAGAATGAAATTACAACCTACTCATCACAATTTTCAAAGGCTAAAAAAATACCTGTAGTGAGTATTCCGGCTACGTTAAATGCTGAATTGAGAGATTATCAGCATGATGGACTGAACTGGCTGAACTTTCTTGATGGATTTAATTTTGGAGGATGTCTGGCTGATGATATGGGACTTGGAAAAACCATTCAGATTATTGCATTTATTTTGTCACAGCGGGAAAAACGGGGGCATACCACCAATCTCATTGTAGTACCTACTTCCCTGCTTTTCAACTGGCAGGAAGAAATCAGCAGGTTTGCACCTTCTATAAAAGTTTTACTGCATTACGGAGCAGACAGATCCAAAACAATTATTCATATGCCTGAATATGAAGTAGTCCTCACCACTTATGGAATGCTGCTTTCCGATATTCGGTTTCTTAAAACACTCCATTTCAATTATATTTTTCTTGATGAATCACAAACCATTAAGAATCCAAATTCAGAGAGATATAAGGCTGCCCGTCTGCTTCAGTCGAGAAATAGAATTGTATTGACAGGAACGCCTGTAGAAAACAGTACTTTTGACCTTTACAGCCAGCTTTCTTTTGCCTGTCCCGGGTTGTTGGGAAGCAAGCAGTCTTTTAAAGATATTTATGCTATTCCTATTGATAAATTTGAATACAGTAAACGTGCTGTAGAACTTCAGCAGAAGATAAAACCATTTATCCTCAGAAGAACCAAAAAACAGGTAGCCAAAGAGCTTCCTGAGAAGACGGAAACGGTGATTTACTGTGAAATGAATTCAGAACAGCGCCGGATCTATGATGCTTATGAAAAAGAACTCCGGGAATTCATTGCCAGCAATGACGATGACGAACTCAATAAAAACAGTATGCATGTTCTTACAGGGCTTACAAGGCTTCGGCAAATCTGCAACTCTCCTGCACTGATTAAAGAAGGATATTCCGGGGAAAATGCCGTAAAAATCGAGATTCTGACAGAACAGATTCTCGGAAAATCAAAAGACCATAAGATCCTGGTATTTTCACAATTTGTGGGGATGCTGGATCTGGTTAAAGCTGAATTGGAAAAACACGGTATTTCATTCGAATACCTTACAGGGCAAACAAAAAACCGAGGAGAAAAAGTCTCTAATTTTCAGAAAAATAAAAATGTCAGAGTATTCCTTATCAGCTTAAAGGCGGGAGGTGTTGGGCTTAACCTTACCCAGGCTGATTATATTTATCTGATAGATCCTTGGTGGAATCCTGCTATTGAAAACCAGGCAATTGACCGAAGCTACCGTATTGGACAAACTAAAAATGTAATTGCCGTCCGAATGATCTGTTCCAATACCGTGGAAGAGAAAATACTGATCCTTCAAAAGAAAAAAAAGCTGCTGGCCCAAAATCTGCTCCAGACGGATGGAAAAAAACTACAGGGATTATCAAAGCGTGACCTGATGGACTTGCTGGAAACCGATTCTCAGAAATAACGGTTCTGGCTTTAGCGTCAATATAAAGCTTAAAAAGTCTGCTTCATATTTGAAGCAGACTTTTTTATGAGGTTATTTATAATTGATTTTCTTATCCAGATCAATTGGATTATTATACTTTTTAATGGTTTCTTTTAATCTTTCATTTACTTCACGTCTATTGGCAGCATTCACCTGCGTTCCGTCATTCAGGAAAAACTGATCGCCCTGTATTCCATTCCTGATGAAATTAATAGGAGATTCATAAAAGGCCAGTTTTGTACTTTTATACTTTTCCCATGGGGTGGCGACACCGTTTTGCTTTGCCATATCTATAAACATATTTTTCACCGGCTTATCGAGTTTTGTAGATTTCACCAGTTCAAATTTATAGTTACTTTTATCATCATAAAGCTCTATGATCAGCCCCGGCAGGCCATGAAATTTGTACGGACCTTCCTGAAAAGGGATTTCTTTAGCAAACCATGCAGTCCATTCTCTGCCTCCATAATGAGTGGTTGCTTTCTGTAAGGTAAAATTCTTAACTTTTTTACTTTCGTTTGTCAGTTTCCAGTTTTGAGTATCATTAGTCTGCAGTTTTAAAATCGTATTTTCCAGCAAATCATATTCGTTATACATCTCTTCTCCCGGTTTATGCGAAACGATAGTGGAAGTATTGAGTTTAGCATCTTTTGGAAACTGAATATTATTACTGATCAGAGAATCGGCAATAAAAAAATCTCTCTGATAATAATCTGTTCTGTCCGGATGTATGTCCAGGTGAAAATTTTCTTTTGTAAGAATTTCTGATGCAGGATCTTTTTTATAAACAACATCATAGATAAAGCGGTGGGTTTGAGCTTGTGCCCAGAACCCTGCAGAAAGAACTGCAATAAGTACTGTTTTTTTCATGGTATTAGATTTCTATATCATACTCAAAGAGGTTTCAACAGTTTTTGAAAGGGTCCTTTTGATATGAAATAGCAGGTTTAAATGTTTCTGTAAAAATAAGTTCAATTTCTCAGCCCGGAAACACCTGTACTTTATAAAGTTTTGATAATTTTTAAGGTTAAAAGTTAAAGATTCCTGTTTGAAATTTAACAATTACCACCCATAGAATTATTTTAGTTAAAATCCTCTTAAAGACGGTCTTTTCGGGATAAAAAACAAAATCGACAGGATAATAGGACCTGTCGATTAAAAAAACAAAAATTGATATGGATATGATTAGATATGTGTTTATTTTTTAATGATTTTTTCGGTGATTACTTTTTTATCTTTTGTAAGGATTCTGATCATATATGTTCCCGGAATAAGGTTTTCCATATTTATGGCCAGAGAAGTTCCTTCCTCTATTTTCTGCCCTGACAGCGTATAAATCTCATATTTATCGAGACCTTCTTTCATTTTGATCGTTGCGGAACCTGTTGCTGGATTAGGATATATCTTCACCAGAGCTGTTGAATTTTTAGAAACCTCAGCTGTAGAGAGGCTTTCAAGCTGTACATTGATTGTATAATCTTCCACCTGTCCTATAAACCAGGCCTTAGGACATGGAAGATTTTCCAATACTCCCATCCACGAGTTTGATTCATATGCTTTTACCAGTCTGAAACGGGTCTCTCCCAACAAAGCATTCATAGGTATTGTAATATTCCCTAAAACCACGCCGGATTGGTCACCAGCAACAGGATTGGAGTTATCCAGATACCCTAAATTGAATACTTCATCGCTATCAAAAAGGTTATTGTGATTGAAATCTATATAAGCATAGGCTGATACCGTAGATTGTCCGTGAGTGCCTCCTATTACTTTAATCGGGTAATTATTTCCACGGTTAACATTGAAAACAACACTTGTAAAATTCTCAAGAACATCCGAATTACCATTGATAACACTGTTATTGACCATTCCTGCAAATTCTACTCCACCAATTTCACTTACTGTAAGACTCGTTACATTTTCAGTACCACAGTACGGGAAAGGAAAATTCGCGGTGCTTCCCAAAATATTCACCGTATATTCTTCTGTCTGCCCTGCCCTTAAGCTTGAGTCACAGGCTGAATTGATAGAATTGGGAGCATTAGGATCTGAATAGGCTGAAACATTTGTATTTTTAAGAACTCTCATTCTTGTACTTCCATTCGCAGCAGTAGCCGGGATAACGATGGAACTGTTGATTGTGAAAGCATTAGCAGGATTAGCAGCCGCAATTCTTCCGATATAAAAACTTTCACCTGCATCATCAAAATTCCCATTCTGATTAAAATCGATAAATACTACCACATCACTTGGGAAAGTACTGGATGGGCCTTTCACTGAAATCGGATACGAGTTTCCTGCCTGCAGATCTGTGGATATAGAAGTGAAGTTTTCATAGATCTGTGCATTTGAAGACTGAACGGATGAGGAATTATTAATATTCCCAAAGGTAACATTGCTAATCATATTGCTGTCAGCTCCATACTGAAAGGCAGGCATACAGTACTGTACCTGAGCATTCATCAGTGAACAGAGAGCAACAGCAGAAAGGGTAGTTATTTTTTTCATTTATTCTTAAATTTCTTGAGACAAATTTATATTTATTTAGAATCAATAAAAATAAGAACACAATGACATTTGTCAGTTTATTCATATTTGCTGATAATTAACTCAACAAATAACATCAAATCACCGGATTAATTAAAAATAATGAACAATGGATGCTTGAAAAAATCGGCTATTCTTAAATTATAGTAAGGAATAGCCGATTATTTAACAGAAAAATCAACTTCTGCTGTTAATCTTTATGATAGTTTGAAATGATTTCAATAGCAGCCTGTTTATATTCCTCATACTGTTTGACAAATGCTTCAAGTTTAGCTGATGCGCCTGGCTTGTTCACTTTTACTCTTCCCTGCCCTTTTCCAAGTAATGTTACATAACCTTGGTCCGTATAATCTATGTTAGTATAAAGCGGCCATGAGAACCCTTTCTGAAATCCCTTCTTCACTGAAGGTAAGGCAGTTTCCAGAAAGGCAAATTCCGGGGTTTCCAGTGTCGCCATTCCTATTCTTATGTACTGAAGCTTTTTCAGTTCCAATACTGGAAGAAAAGCCGGAAAATCAGACTTACAATTAATTAACCCAAGGCTGAAAAATTCTAAATCAGGAAGCCCTGCCAAAAATGAAAAGTTATTGATAGGCTGTTTCCAGTCTAATGTACCCTCAATATGAAGAAACTTTAATTTTTTTATCCCGCTAAGCCCGTCAAAATCTGAAATACTGCGCAAATTTTCCAGATGAAGGCATTTCAGCTTTGCAAGGTGCTGTAACGGTGAAAGATCTGTAAATCCTGAAACATATTCCAATGCGAGTTCTTCTAAGTTCACAAAGTTTTTCATAAATTCAATATCTTTAGTCCGGAAAGAGGTAATTCTTAATCTTTTAATATTATTCAGTTCGCTGATCAGCTGAATCTGTTCCTGACTGGGCTGATCGAGATTAAGTTCTTCAATATTAGGGTATTCAAAAATCTGCTTCCAGTTTTTATGGTGTTTACTAACTGTTATAATTTTAACATCTTCTTTATCCGAAATTTCTTTATCAACAGAATATACCACTCTCTCATTAGTCGGAATCATTTTCCAATAATCCCCCTTTCTATCCAATAAATCCTCAAAATGTTCTCGCATTAGTATTATATTATTTTACAGAATTTTTCAAAAGATCTCTCAAAATATATTGAAATTTATGAATTTTATTTTAAAAGCTTCAATTTAGTCTTTTCCCTGAATTTCAGCTTATATTTTCTATAAGAATTGCTGATGCTCCTCCGCCTCCGTTACAGATTGCTGCGATCCCGTATCTGCCCTTTTCCTGACGTAATACATTCACCAGTGTTGTTATAATACGTGCTCCGGAAGCCCCGATAGGATGCCCTAACGCAACAGCTCCCCCATAAACATTTACTTTATCTAAATCATAGCCCAGAATCTGCTGATTGGATAAAATAACAGATGAATAGGCTTCATTAATTTCAAAATAATCAATATCAGAAAGGCTTAGACCTGCCTGCTTCAATACTTTATTAATAGCTATTGAGGGTGTGGTGGTAAACCATTCCGGTGATTGGGCTGCATCAGCATAGGCTATAATTTTAGCCAATGGAGTAAGATTATGCTCCTTAACAGCTTCTGAAGATGCCAGGATTATGGCTGCAGCACCATCATTTAAATTGCTTGAGTTAGCTGCAGTGAGTGAGCCATCATTTTCAAAAGCAGGTTTTAGCAGGGAAATTTTTCCCGGGATAAGTTTATCAATATCTTCATCTCTATCTATCACTGTCGTTCCTTTTCTTCCTTCAACTGAAATACTGATCAGTTCATTACTGAATTTACTGTTTAAAACAGCATCCTGAGCTCTCTTATAAGAAAGCAAAGCATAATCATCAAGCTGCGGTCTTGTAAGCCCGTATTTCTTCACACCAAGTTCTGCTGCACTTCCCATATGGAAATCATTATAGACATCCCACAAGCCATCTTTAATCAATCCGTCTGTAAGCGTTGTATCTCCTAATTTTTTACCGTGACGGAGATGCGTATAATGCGGAACATTACTCATACTTTCCATACCTCCTGTCATTACAATATTTTCCAGTCCAAGCTGAATTTGCTGTGCCCCTATCATTGCTGATTTCATTCCGGAAGCACAAACTTTATTGATCGTTGTAGCATCTTTATTTACCGGAATTTTAGAAAAAACAGCTGACTGTCTGGCTGGTGACTGCCCTACGCCTGCACTTAGTACATTTCCCATATACACGCTGTCTATAGACTCCGGGGTGAGCTGTACACTTTCATAGGCATTCTGTATGGCCAGAGCCCCTAGCTGAGGAGCTGAAAATCCGGAAAGACTTCCCATAAATCCACCGATAGGTGTACGCTTAGCTGCAATTATAAATACTTCTTTCATAGTTATATGTTATTTAAAAATACCAATCGGTATATTTTTAGTTAAAAAATTTCCTCCCTTCTGATGGGATCTATACAAATATAAACAATTTATACCGATTGGTATTATTTGTATTAAAAAAAGTCTTACAACTTATGGTAAGACCCCAGATTTTTATTTCCGACTCAGTTGATCCAGTTTTTTCAGTAAGGTTGGAATCCTGAAAGTACCGTGCATCAGCTCTATTTTGGATTTTATTTCATCTACATCAACCCCTTTTGCAGTAAGAAAAAGAGGCGTTTTACTTTCTCCCCGCAATACATTTCTCCTTTGGGAATCAGGACTTGTAAATCCGTTTTTTGCAATTCCAACAATAGGATATTTTTCTTCTAAAGCTTCGTACAAATGTCCACCTAATCCGATTTTACCTTCATTATCAAGGGTTACATAACCGTCAACAAGGATAATATCCCCAGGACGTAATACTATTTTCTTTAACAGGCTCAAGATGCATGGCAACTCTCTTTTATAAAATGCTCCGCTTTCATATTCAGAGTTGATATCTGTTTCTTCAATAAAGACCTCAACTTCATCTTCTGAATCCCAGTTTTCAAATGCAAGACATACCGTATTGGCATAGTCTTCATAATAATAGGTGTCAAATGCGTATATCATATTTTATTCTTAAAAAACTCTCCAAAATGCCATAAAATTCCTGACGGATCATGTACAAAGCATTCTTTTCCCCATTCCATTATTCTTACGGGAGTAAGTTTTACATTTTCATATTTACTGGCAAGGCTGAGTGACAAAAGCTCCTGCCAAAATTCATCTGTATTGTCAACTTCCATAAAAATCATTGTATTTTCTATCCAGTCTTTGGCATAATAGTCCTGAAGGTAAAAAGCTGTTTCCTGTTTTCTGAACAAAGAAAGCTTAGATTCAAGAACTATTTCTTCAAAACCCAGATCTTTATAGAAATTTCTGCTTATCTCAAAGTTTTGGGCTCCAATAAAAGGGCGGATTGATTTTACCTGCTGTTTCATGGCTGCTTTTTATTTTTATGAATCCTTTTAAATCGGATGTTAATCGTATTATTGGCAAGCACAAGGTTTCATCTTTTATAAATTTCAAACGGCATTTAAAAAAGTTCTTTATTTTAATGGCTTTTATTTATCATTTCTTTGTCCTTGCCAACAAATAACATTATTATTTCCTATCTACAACAATTCTTTCTGCTCTGTTGGCAATGTCCCAGGCAGTAGTGAAAATAAGCTGAGTTCTCTTTTCCAGCAAATTATAATCAATTTTGTCCGGATCATCAGTCGGTTTGTGGTAATCTTCATGAATTCCGTCAAAGAAAAATGCTACAGGAATATTATGTTTTGCAAAATTATAATGGTCTGAACGGTAATACAATTGCTCAGGATCATTCAGATCATCATATTTATAATTAAGTTCCAGGTTATTGGTTCTTTTATTGGCAGCTTCGTTGATGACTTTAAGCTCTGAGCTCAACATTTCTGAACCAATTACATAGACATATTGCTTTCCTCTGTTGGCAGGATCATCACGTCCAATCATATCTATATTAAGGTCAACTACTGTATTCGCTAACGGGAAAACAGGGTTCTGGGAATAGTATTCTGAACCAAATAAACCATGCTCTTCTCCTGTAACGTGCAAGAACAACATAGATCTTTTAGGTCCTTTTCCTGCTTTTTTAGCTTCCTGGAAAGCTTTGGCAATTTCCATTACAGCAACGGTTCCGCTTCCGTCATCATCAGCACCATTGTATACCACTCCGTTTTTCACTCCAACGTGGTCATAATGAGCAGAAACAACCACAATTTCTTCAGGTTTTTCGCTTCCTTCGATAAAGGCCAGAATATTTTCAGAATCCGGAAGGTTACCTCCTCCTCTTTTTTTCATAAAATCTGCAGGAACTTTCTGGTAATAAGAACCTAATGCTTTGGGCCCTGAAATTCCTAAATTTTTATAATAGTTAATGATATACTCTCCCGCTTTTTTCTGTCCTTTACTTCCGGTATCTCTCCCTTCCATCTCATCGGATGCAATTACATAAAGGTTCTTCTTAAGGTCCTCAGCTTTGATCATCTTATATGCATCAGAAAAAGCCCTATCATGCTTTGTAGATACAGGATGGGATGATTTACCATCAGACATTTTTGCCGTTCCGCAACTGCTAAGTACAGCTACAGAAAATAACGGAATAAGTAGTTTTTTCATAAAGAATAAATTTCTTAAAAATAACATTTTTTATTGAATCTAAGCGACAAACGACAAAGATCTTAAAACCAGGGCAGAATCATTCATTTATTAATATATCACAAAAATTAAAATCAATACTGCATTAATTTTTTATTACATTTGAGAAAATTACAAAATAGATGAAGGAAATACAGAATTATACTCATTATTCCTTTTTTACAGCAATGTCCGAATTGGCATCAAAGCATGGAAGCTATGATCTTTCGTTAGGTCTTCCTGATTTTGATATTGATGAAAGGCTCAAATTCTTTTTAAAAGAATCGGCTGAACTCGCCACTCATAATTATGAACCTCTTGCAGGTAACCCTCTCCTGATTAAAAATATTGTTAATTTTAATGCAAAAAGAAAAAACAGCATTGCTGTTACCACCCGGGAAGTAACTATTATCCCATGTGCAACTTTTGCTTTATATACTGCACTCAAATCTATTCTGAATCAAAATGATGAAGTTATCATTATTCAACCTTCCTATTATACTTATGGGCCTTCTGTGGTAATGAATGGAGGGGTCCCGGTGTACTATGATCTAGAAGATGATTTTACTGTAGACTGGGACGGATTCAAAGATTGCATTTCTGAAAAAACAAAAGCTATTATTGTCAATTCCCCACAAAATCCAACCGGAAAAATTTGGAAAAAAGAAGACTGGAACCAGTTGTATGACCTCATCAAAAACCGTGAGATCTATTTGATTTCGGAAGAGATTTATGATACCTACTGTTATGATGAGACTGATCATTACAGCTCATTTATTCATCCTGAGCTTAGAAAACGGACATTTTGTATTTTTTCCTTTGGAAAAATGTTTCATACCTCAGGGTGGAAAGTCAGTTATATGCTCGCTTCCGAAGAGTTAACGGCAGGATTCAGGTGCCACCAGCAATATATTTCTTACAGTGCCAATGCTCCGGCTCAGTATGCTTTGGCAAAATATATGGAAGTATTTGATCCGAAAATGAATACCGTCATAATGCAGAGGAAAAGAGATATTTTTAACGATCTTCTTAAAGAAACATCCCTGATCATTGAACAAAAGGCAGAAGGAAGTGTTTTCCAGATCGTCAATTTCAGAAATATTTCCCGTACCATGACTGATGTAGAGTTTTCAAAATGGCTGACTGTAGAGAAGAAAGTGGCCTGCCTTCCTCTTTCAGCGTTTTATCATTCAAGACATGATTCAGATTATATAAGGTTCAGCTTTGCTAAAAAAGATGAAGTAATCATTCAGGCTTTGGAACATCTGAGAAAAAATCTTTAATTCTTAAATTCAATCTGGCACCTATAAAAAAGCACCGCAAAAACGGTGCTTTAATAGTATTTTCAATTGATTTTAAAAAGCCAGAACTCTTACATCAATTCTTCTGTTTTTTGCCTTACATTCATCGGTATCATTAGCTTCGCAAACAGGATGTTGTATTCCGTAGCCTTCAGCTTCTATTCTGTCCGCAGGAACACCCAGTTCCAAAAGCTTAAGCTTTGCTGTTTGTGCCCGTAAACTGGAAAGCTGCTGGTTGCTTTCTTCACTTCCGCTGTTATCAGTATAACCGCCTAGCTTTATTTTCATATCAGGATAAGCATTTAAGATTTCAGCCAGGATATTCAGCTGCATTTCATAACCAGCTTTCAGATCACTTGATCCTGTTTGAAAATAAAGGTTTTCAATGGTATACCATTTATTAGAATCCAATATAGACTTATCTCTTTGCTTAACAGCCTGATAAAGCTGATAAAGCTGGCTACCATCTCCTAAGGCAATAGTTTGACCTCCGTTCAGTTTTATTTTCTGGATATTACCTGTTTCATACACAAAATCTCCGTTTTCGTTAAGATGACCTTTCACTTCACTAGGTGAAGACGGCACTCCGGTAAGATCTGTATTCAATGCAGTTGAATTCATATTGGAAATTCTCATAAGGCTTTCCAGCTTAGCCTTTCTGTTGGCTTCAATTTTATCTTTATGCAGCACAGCAAGAGTAGGTGCTATCACTAATGAGACAATCGACATCAGCTTAATAAGGATATTCATAGAAGGGCCGGAAGTATCTTTAAACGGATCTCCCACAGTATCTCCTGTTACAGAAGCTTTATGAGGTTCGGATCCTTTATAATAAGTCTGTCCGTTGATATCTACTCCTTTTTCAAATGATTTTTTTGCATTATCCCAGGCTCCTCCTGCGTTATTCTGAAACATTCCCATCAGAACTCCAGTTACTGTAGCACCAGCTAAAAATCCTCCCAACACTTCAGGACCAAAGATAAAGCCCATTAGTAATGGAGAAATAATTGCAATAGCTCCAGGCAGCATCATTTTTCTAATGGAAGCATCCGTAGAAATGGCAACACATTTTTCATATTCCGGCTGTGCTTTTCCTTCTAAAATTCCGGGAATTTCGCGAAACTGTCTTCTGACCTCTTCCACCATGGCCATTGCAGCCTGCCCCACTGCCGTGATGGCTAATGAAGAAAATATAAATGGTATCATCCCGCCTACAAACAGCCCAGCTAAAACATCGGCCCTGTAAATATCTATTCCATCGATGCCGGCAATTCCTACAAAAGCAGCAAACAAAGCTAATGCAGTTAATGCAGCTGAAGCGATAGCAAATCCTTTTCCTGTAGCCGCTGTTGTATTTCCTACCGCGTCGAGAATATCTGTTTTTTCACGGACTTCTTTCGGCAGTTCACTCATTTCAGCAATACCTCCTGCATTATCGGCAATTGGTCCAAAAGCGTCAATGGCCAGCTGCATTGCTGTGGTAGCCATCATCCCTGCCGCTGCAATAGCTACTCCATACAGCCCTGCACATAAGTAAGAACCATAAATTCCGCCTGCCAACACAATAATCGGCAGCAAAGTAGACTCCATTCCAACGGAAAGTCCTCCGATAATATTGGTTGCATGGCCTGTGGAAGACTGTCTGACAATACTGGAGACGGGTCTTTTTCCCATGGCTGTATAATATTCTGTAATGATACTCATTAAGGTTCCTACAACCAATCCTACCATAATAGCTCCAAACACGCCCATTTTTGTGAACTCATGCCCTCTTAGAACCATTTTTTCAGGAAGAATATAGGTTACCAGAAAATAGGATGCGACGGCAGTAATAACAATACTTCCCCAGTTCCCTAAGTTCAGTGCATTCTGTACACTGGATGTAGATGAACCTTCATTATCATTAATTCTTACAAACAGGGTTCCTATCATCGAAAATATAATCCCGGTTCCTGCAATCAGCATCGGCAAAAGAATGGGTGCAAAACCTCCAAAAGAATCATCAGAGATTGTTTCTCTTCCCAATACCATAGTGGCAAGAACAGTAGCCACATAAGACCCAAAAAGATCCGCTCCCATGCCCGCAACATCTCCTACATTATCTCCTACATTATCTGCAATAGTTGCCGGATTTCGGGGATCATCTTCAGGAATTCCCGCTTCTACCTTTCCTACCAGATCTGCGCCAACGTCTGCTGCTTTTGTATAAATTCCGCCTCCAACTCTTGCAAAAAGAGCTATAGATTCGGCACCCAGAGAGAATCCGGTAAGAATTTCAATTGTTCTTTCCATTTCGTGAGAATCTACCGTGGCTTCGGGTGCAAAAATCTGTTTAATGATCAAAAACAGAGCTCCCAAACCCAAAACAGCCAGCCCTGCAACTCCCATACCCATCACAGAACCTCCTGCAAAAGATACCTTAAGCGCTTTGGAAAGTGATGTTCTTGCTGCTTCAGCAGTTCTTACATTTGCCTTTGTAGCGATCTTCATCCCAATAAATCCTGCTGAGGCAGAAAATATGGCCCCTGCTACGAAGGCAAGCCCTATACTCCAGTGTGAATTGGCATTACTAGCTCCCATTATAGCCAGTAAAATAGCAACCACTACTACGAAGTACATTAAAATTTTGTATTCGGCTTTTAGAAAGGCCATTGCACCATCAGCAATGTGTCCGCTGATTATTTTCATTTTTTCGTTTCCGGCGTTCTGCCTACTTACCCAATTGCTTTGAATATAAGTATAGACTAAAGCCACCACACCAAAAACAGGAATTAAATAGAACAAATCCATAGTTTATTATTTTTATATTAAAAAAATGTAATTAGTCTTATAAATATACTCAATTTATAAACACTTAATAAAAACCATCCATAATAATATATTATTTTGTAAATTTACTATTCACACCTATTTGAATTAATTATTATGAAGAAAACACTCTACACTCTTTTTTTAGCAGCTGTAATAAGCAGTTGTCAAAACAGAGCTCCCAGGGAAAAAGCGGAAATACTCTATTTTGGAGGACCTATTCTGACGATGGAAAACACTCCTGCTCGCGTGGAGGCCGTAGCAGTAAAAGATGGGAAAATACTTTTTGCGGGAACGAAGTCAGACGCAGACCGCTACTTGGAGCCAACGACTAAGATGATTAATCTGAATGGGAAAACCTTACTTCCCGGCTTTATTGATGTTCATGGGCACCTTACTTCAAGAGCGGGAACAATGGACGCGGTAGATCTGTCTCCTGACCCTTATGGTACTGTGAATTCAATTAAAGATCTGCAGATTGCAATCAAAAACTACATTAAAAGCAATAAGATCGCCGATAAGCAACCTGTTATCGGAAATGGTTATGATGATGCTATTATGGTAGAACACCGCCATCCTACAAAGACAGAACTGGATGCAATCAGTAAGACTAATCCTATCATTGTTATTCATGCTTCAGGTCATGCCAGCGTAGCCAACAGTGCGATGCTGAAACTTGTGGGAATAACAGAATCATCAAAAGATCCTGCGGGAGGCCATATTGGAAGAGATAAGAAAACTGGAAAATTAAATGGAAAATTAGAGGAAAATGCAAGCTTTACAGCCTTACTTACAATAACTGAAATGATGAGTAAAGGTAAGGATACTCAGGCCCATGCTATGGAAAATCTGATGAAAGCCCAGAACGAATGGCTCAGCTACGGACAGACAACCATTTGTGACGGAAGGACAATGGGAGAAAATGTAGCACTATTAGAAAAAGCTGCTTCTCAAAATCTCCTTAAAGCGGATGTTGTTTATTTTCCGGATTATGAATATTTCAAAAAAGATTTCGAGGCTTTTAGGTCAAAGTATATGAAGTATGACAATCATTTGAAGTTGGCAGGGTTTAAATTTTCCGATGACGGCTCTCCACAGGGTAAAACGGCATGGCTTACTCAGCCTTATTTAGTTCCCCCGGAAGGACAGTCTAAAGATTACAAGGGGTTTCCGATCTTCTCCGATGACACATTGTATGAAGATCTGAAAACACTTTTTCAAAATCACATAACGGCACAGCTTCACGTAAATGGAGATGCTGCAATAGATCAGGCAATACGTGTCATTAAAAGGTTAAAAGATGAAAATATTTATAAGCCGGAACTGCGTGCTACATTAATCCATGTACAGAACAGCCGCCCTGATCATATTCAAAAAATAAAAGAATTAGGAGTAATTCCGTCTTATTTTTCCACCCATGCCTATTTGTGGGGAGATTGGCATTATTCAAGTGTTTTTGGTCCTGAAAGAGCCTCTTTTATAAGTCCGGCTAATTCAGCATTAAAAGCAGGAATTACTTTTACAATCCATCATGATTCTCCAGTTACACCACCCGATTTGATTACAGCATTATATGCAGCAGTGAATAGAAAAACAAGATCAGGAATGATTTTAGGTCCCAATGAAAGAATTACCCCTCTTGAAGCCTTAAAAGCAATTACTATTAACGGAGCTTATCAATTACAGGAAGAAGATAGAAAAGGTTCTATCAAGGCTGGTAAACTAGCTGACTTTGTCATCCTTGATCAGAATCCTTTAACAATAGATCCTGAAAATCTTAGAGACATTAAAGTTCTCGAAACCATAAAAGAAGGTAATACCCTATACAAAAGAGACTAGATACATTTACTGATTACCCATTTATCATGAAAAAAATTATTATACTTTTTTTTGGTCTTATATCAGGAGCTTCTGCTTTTGGACAGGGCCACTATACAGGATCTTCTTTTAATCCCAATGATTATTTTGCTCCACATCCGGGATGGATTATTCCTGTCTGGTATGGCTATGCCAATATGGATTATCATAACGCTTCAGGCCAAAAGTCTGACCAGCTTATTAATCCGGCTCCCGGAAATCCCACCGAATTACATATTAAACAGAATGTAAAGACCAATTCTTTTATTCTGATGGCAATTTATGGAGGAAAAGGAAAAGTTTTGGGAGCCAACTGGGGAATGATGATTATCCCTACCCTGAATAGCCCTACCGCTAATATTGCACTGGATTATTACTCCAGCCAGACAGGATCAGGAAATTATGTTTTCACCAATAAAAGTATTGGGTTTGGAGATATGTATATTCAGCCAATATGGTTATCCTGGACCAAAGGAAAGTTCAGCTATGCTGTAAATTATGGGGTTTGGGCCCCTACAGGAAAATATAAACCTCATGATCTGGATAATGGCGGACATGGATATTGGTCTCACAACATCCGTGTAGCCGGAAAAGTGAAACCAACTTCTAAAACGAATCTTAGTATCGCCACTACTTTAGAAGTCAATCAGTGGCAAAAAGATACTGATTTTAAAGAAGCGAGTCATTTTACCATAGATGCCGGAGGATCATTTGTTTTGGATTCAAGAGGTGATGAAATAGGTCTTTTTGGCCACTACACAACTCAGGTTGGTAATGACAAAGGAACTAACGGAGGTTTTGCATCTGATCAGATCGCAGGAATTGGTGCATTTGCATCTTATTGGATTGTTCCAATGAAAATTGGACTAATGGGAAGAATCACTCAAAATTTCGCAGTGGAAAACAGATTTGGAGGAACCGCCATTCAGGTTGGGCTTAATTTCTTAATCCCAAGCACCAACCACTGATATTTCAAAAAGGCTTAAATACTATCAAAAATATATAAAGCAAAAAGCAGATGAAAATTCATCTGCTTTTTTGTTATGCCTGGAAAGGAATATTATCCTCCGAATTTTTCAGCGTAGTCTTTCTGAGAAGCTACGATTACTTTTCTTGCATGTTCTGCTCCGTATACCTCCTGGATTCTGCATTTTGCAGGCTCATCAGGAAGGTTTTTATAAGTTAGGAAGTAATGCATTAATCTTTTAACTTCTGCTTCAGGTAATTCAGTAATATCTCTGAAGTGTCCGAAAGCATGGTCATTGATCATTACTGCAACAATTTTATCATCAGCTTCTCCTCCATCGATCATTTTGAAACCACCAATTGGAATAGCTTCCATCAATAAACCTCCTGCATGAATATTGTGAGAACTCAAAACACAGATATCAAGAGGGTCATGATCACCCATCGTTACATCAGTAGCACCAGCTTCAACCGCAAGCTTCATTACTTCAGTATGACAGTATGTTCTTGGCACAAAACCATATAAAGCCGGAATGATATTGGAAAACTTCTGAGGCCTGTCTACCTTTAAATATCCTGTTTCTTTATCTACTTCATATTTAATAGTATCTGAAGGTACAATTTCCACAAATACGTTTACAACATTTGGCGCATCTTCTCCTGCAGAAACTCCGTGCCATGGATGTGCTTTAAAATTTGGAATCATTATTTATCTGTTATTTTTTAAGTTATTATTAAAATTTCTCTTTTTAAATCCTCTATCGTTGCCGCAATATAATCGTTGTCTTCCATATAGTTCATGATAAAGATAGTCTTGAACTCTTCCAGTTCGGCATTTCCTTTCAATCCGTCATATGTTTTATGAAGCAGATCTATAATAGCGTTTTTAGAGTCTACTATATTCTTCCAGGAATTTTTTGTGATATAAAGCTGTTGTGAAGAGTTATATTCAAACTCATCATTAATAGTCTTCTCCGTAAGAAAAATAAATTCATGAACTGCGAGCTGTTTATCAAATTTCTGGACCAGGTTTGATGGCTTGATCCTGTCCAGAAACAGGGTCATTCTTTCATAGGAGTGTGCCTTATTTTCAGAATTTGATTTCACAGTAAGCAGTTTAATCTCCTGATTTTTAAGGGTGATATATGAATGTACAAATTGTCTGAGCAAAACCAGAAAAGGAATTGCAATAATCAATGCAAATGCATAAGGTAGATATCCTGAAAGACTCATCATAATTTTAGACTGCAAAACTACTAATTATTTTCCGTCTTGTAAAGAGTTTTTAAAGATATCCACTTTAGAATTCTGTATATAAATTATAGATAGTATAATTAAAAGGTAATAGCCCAGCATCATCCTGTTGACTAATGACGGAAAAACCAGAAATCTTAAAAAGACTGTGCAGTAAATAATACCAAAAAACAAAACCTGAGCCTGATTTTTTTTGTTCTGCAAATAAAAATGATTAGCCAGAATAATGACTATGAAAAGCAATAACACCGGAAAATACGAAGCATTGAACTCCAGCATTATATTACTTTTAATAAACTTCAGATAATCAACAAAATGGAATGAATCAGGATGCGATACAGGATAAATCTGCACTTTTGTAAACTGGTTCATAAATAAAACAGACCACGAAACCTGATTAAAAACCTGTATCAAAAAGAAGGACAGGAAAAGATATCCATAAGATACCAGCAACGTTCTTGTTGTGATCTGGAGACTGGTTCTGTAAAGGTATATAAACCCGTAGAGGAATGAGTAAAAAATAAAATACTCTGGTCTGGTAAGAATACACAGCATTGCAAAAATACTTGCTGCAAGGAAATTCTTTTTGATACTGAATACATAAAAGCTTAAAAGCAGCAATAAACAGGATAAAGAATCCGCAGAGGCATGTCTGCTTGACTCTAGCAAGGGTTTAAACAATGAAAATAAGAACGTTATAATAAAAGCAAGGGTATAATTTTTCAGAATTTTTATCAAAAAAGAAAAAATCAGAATCAGAATCAGTGCATATGAAATAATTGAGATTAAAAATGTAGAAGTAGAAGCGCTAGCCCCAATTTTAAAGAAACACCAGTTGATGAAATTATAAAACGGTTTTACTGCAAAAAGCTGTAATTCTTCTTCGTATGCTTTGGGATTTTCTGATATGATCTTATAATACGTGCTTTCACCTTCTGCTATCTCTTCCACCATAGAGTTTACCGGATCTAAACCGGCAAAATGAGGATTTTTTTCTTTCAATTCATCATATACTTTCTGATGAATTTCTTCGATCTTCATATCAGGATATTCTGTTTTATAAATCAATCCCATATAGGCCTCCATATCCGTATTGTAATACTGATGGGTATAAAGATAGTATGACATGATACATACATAGACTGAAAATATAAAAACAAAAATATTTTCCTTTTTTTTCATACGTTCTGTTATAAGAATACAAAAGTAAAAAACTATCTTTCTAAAAATGCATTCTTACAAAAGTTACCTTAAAATAAATGCCTGAAAAATTAAAGTTCAAACAAAGCCGGTCTCTGGGTTACCTCATGATAGCATACACTGTTTTGATCAAAAAAGTGATAGACTAAACTTTTTCTGGTTTTATTTTTATCGGTATGCGGCTCTCCACCGTGTAGAATATTAGCATGCCATATCAGTAGATCACCTTTTTTCGCCCGAAAAACTTCTTTTTTCAAACCTAGTTCTTTTACCTTTCCTTCAAGGAATTCTTCATATGCTTTATAACTTTTCTTCCCAATTTTCAAGGCTGAGCCTTCATTTTCATAATCAGAATTCAGGAAATAAGGAAGTTTATGACTTCCAGGAATATAGTGCAAAGCTCCATTGGTTTCATCTACATCTTCAAGAGCAATCCAAACTCCCAAAAGTCCTCCCAACGGGTAGGTAGTCATGTGAATACTGTCAGAATGTGTCTTCTGCTGGCTGCCATTAATGAAATTAATACTTTGAAATAATTTTGCTTTCCCATCTATCAAAACAGATAAAAACTCCAAAAAATTTTTATCATTTCCAATGTTCCTGATTATTTCCGAATGATGAATGGCAAACATAAGTTTTCCGCCATAACGAAACTTCAGAGTGCCATTTTCCATCAAATTATCGATTTCTGCATTGATCTTATCGGCATCTTCGGGGCTTAAAAAATTTCTGAGAATCATATAGCCATTATCATCATACTGAAGGGCACTTTCTCTGTTTTCTTCTGATAATGTTTTGTAAAAAGGAGTTTCAGTCAGCTTACGATCATCTGCCATTCTTTCTTTAGCAGGAAGGTGAGCAAAATCTTTACTGGAAATACTGGAAAAATAGCTCTTATTGATTCCGTATTTTTTATATAATGGAATATTATGCTTTAACTTGCTTTTTTTGAATAAGTTATATAGCATATATGAAAATTTGTACTGACGAATCTGTTGTAGCATAACTGTTTTAATAAGTATTGTATAAAGTTACGGAATCCTGCTTAATTAGAACCAATCTAAACAACTCTTTTCATTATAAAAAAGCTTTTCCTGCCATAATAAGGCTACCTAGTTTCTTAAGAAGGTCCTTTTTTGAATTTTCAATAATTCCATACGGTCTTAATTCTGGACGAAAACCCCTGAAAAACTCTTCAATATTTGGCAATTCTCCTCCTTCAAAATCAAAAATATGAGTTTCAATTACTTCCTTAAGTATATGATCAATTAAGACTGATGCTCCGGATAATTTTACATAATCTTTATCATTAAAATTTCCTAAAAGAGCGACCATAGAGTGATCTCCATAAGTAGCAATTGCATTGACAATTTTATTCTGATAATAAAAAGCTGTGAATTTCAGAGTGTTTAAATTATAAAAGCTTTCAAAAATCCTCATAAAATCAAACAAGTCACTGTCTTTATCCGTTCCTATTGTATTGGCTTCTATAAAGGTTCTGGCCTTATCATAGGAAATAGTCCTGATCTCCGAGTCTTTTAGAATTTCCTCATCCAGGCGGAGCTTTCTCTTCCTTTTTGGAGAGTACTTCGCATATATAGCCTCATAAGAATCAGGATAAAGTAAAAAATTTTTTTTAATCCGGATTTTTGTACGGAAATGATTATCATCATTAAAACAATAGATTCTTATCAGGTAATTTTTTTCCAGATATTCTAAAAACGCTTCATTAAGATCAGCATCATCTTTAGCTGAAAAAACGCCCAATTGCTGGCAAAGCTTTGGATTGTGTACAATTTTAACTCCATATTTTCTCAGGTAAGGCACAGGCATTACTGCTTCGTAATTTCCATACACCAAAACTTCCCACTGCCTTTCTGAAGTAACATCTAAAAAGTCTTTCGAGGCACTGTATTTTCTCTGTTCAGAACGGTCTAAACAATGAGCATATTTTACAAAATCAATTTCATGGTATTTCAATCTTCTAATCATAACAATCCTGCGTCCGAGAAACTATAATATGAATTCTGAGTAATAATAATGTGGTCTAAAAGCTGAATATTTAACGAATTTCCTGCTTCTTTTATTTTTTGTGTGATACTAATATCTTCCCTGCTTGGTTTCAGACTCCCTGAAGGATGATTGTGGGCAATAATAATTCCTGTAGAAAAATGCTCCAGAGCTGTTTTAAACAAAATTCTTACATCTACAATAGATTGACTAATCCCTCCTTGTGTAAGCTGTGAAACATGAATTACTTTATTACTATTATTAAGTAAAATAGCCCAAAATTCTTCAGTTCTTAAATCGGAAAGCTGATTTTTGAGAACTAAATAAGCACTTTTGCTATTTTCAATAGTAGATTTTTCAGGAATTTCCTGCCCTGCTCTTCTTCGTCCTATTTCTAATGCTGAAATAATAGAGATGGCTTTTGCTTCGCCAATTCCTTTAAATTTCATCAAATCCTTAGCTGAAAGCAAACTCAATTGATGCCAGCTGTTGTTAACTGAAGTCAGGATCTTTCTTGCCAGCTCTATTACGCTATCCTCTTTATTTCCACTTCCCATAATGATGGCCAGCAGTTCTGAATCAGAAAGTGAATCTTTGCCTTTCTGCAAAAATTTTTCTCTTGGTCTGTCATCTTTGGCAAGAAATTTTATAGTCATGGAAATAAATTATTGGTGATTAATAAAACGCGTACAAAATGATCGGCTGTTTTGACTTATCAATATATTTTGCAGACTCTTTCAAAGCATTTACTGAAAGCATTGGACATCCTAAACTCAGGCATACGGGATCCTGAGATTCTTTATCGGGAATACATCCAAACGAATGAAGAACAATGGCTCTTTGCATTGCATTGCTGTTGGAAGATTCTAATCCTTTTAAGCGATATGCTTTTCCAAATTTTCCGATATAACTTTCCCCAACTGAGTATTTCCCTAGGGAAGACTGATAAGAACCATCTGTATTACTGAATTTCAGCACATCAGAGCCTGGAAGTACAGAGCCTGAGCCATGAGATACAACAGCTTTCTGTACTATTTTATCATTCTTCAGGTCGTAAATGAAATACCTGTATTTTCCGGAAGGTACTTTAAAGTTAATAAAAATCGCCAATCCCTGATTATATTCTTTTCCTTTAATGTAGTTTTTAACTTCCACCACCCTTGTCTGGGGCAAATCGAAAGTTTTCAACTGCTGAGAATTAGCTTTTGAAAAGGAAATTAAAGATATAAAAAGGAAAATAAAGTGTTTCATCATTTGGTTAAGCTGGGATGCTGTTATTCTATGATCATTCCGTCTTTCATCACAAGCTTCCGGTCTGTGATCTCCGCAAGGTTTGGGTTATGTGTCACAATTACAAAAGTCTGGTTGTATTTGTCCCTCAGATCGAAAAACAACCTGTGAAGATCGTCTGCATTTTTAGAATCCAGGTTACCCGTGGGTTCATCTGCAAAAATAATTTTCGGGGAATTGATTAAAGCCCTTGCTACAGCCACCCTTTGAGCTTCTCCACCTGAAAGCTGATTGGGCTTATGCTGCAATCTCTGTTCTATCTTCAGATCTTCAAACAGAGCATAAGCTTTCTCAAGTGCTTCTTTCTCATTGGCTCCGGCAATTCTTGTCGGAAGCAATACGTTTTCCAGTGCTGTAAACTCCGGAAGAAGCTGATGAAACTGAAATACAAAACCAATATTCTGATTTCTGAATTTAGACAGCTGTTTATCATTCATATTGATAAATGATTCTCCGGCTATTGCAATTTCAGTATCGTATTTATTGGACTGGCTGGGATGATCAAGAGTTCCAAGAATCTGCAGCAATGTAGATTTACCTGCTCCAGATTCTCCAACAATAGAAACAACTTCCCCCATTTTGATATGAATATCAACTCCTTTCAGTACTTCTAAATTACCATATGATTTATGGATATTTCTTGCTTTAATCATGATTCAAAAATAGTGAATTGCCTGCAAATAAAAAACCGCTTTTTCAAACGGCTTATATTTTATTAGTATTTTAATACTATCATATTCTTCTAATCCATTTGAAAAAGTCTTTTCATTAATATTTTCAACTATTTTGGTTCGTCTTTCCAGTCTCCAAATGCTAGAATTCGTACAAAAACAAAATTGATAAGCAAAATATCAAGATTTTCTTCATTATTGTTTCGTGAAAATCAAACCTTCTGTTTCCGTAAGATATATAGTTCTGTCAGGATTTCCAGAACAATTCTGCTCAGTGATTACCATTGACTGTGCTCTTTAGGTCCGGGAGATTTGTGTACTATTTTTTTTTCAAATAAATATCTCCCCAGCCAACTCTACAATTAGTTCAACTATATAAACAAATTATCGTATTTTTTGTTGGATGAATCCTGTAGCTATATATAAACCTGTTGTTAATATGGAAGAGATTATGAAACCTGAAGAAGGATATGTACTGATTAACAATGACTCTTCAAATTTGCCAAGTGATCATGGAAACGGTCTGGTCCAAAACAAAACCATCAATTATAATATTTCAGAAAAACTGACAGAGCAATATGAATAAAGAATAGTAGAATTGAAAGCGTAGTTAAAAGAACTGAAAGAAGAAATAAAAATTCTGAAAAAGTAGTTTTATAAGGGTATAAAAAACAAAAACCTCCCAAATTGGGAGGTTTTAATATTTTCAATCTGGAAAATTACAGTAACAGCGTTAATGGATTTTCTAAATATGTTCTTAATGTCTGTAAGAATTGAGCACCGGTAGCACCGTCTACTACTCTGTGGTCACATGCCAATGAAAGCTTCATTGTGTTTCCTACTACAATCTGTCCGTTCTTCACGATTGGTTTTTCGATAATAGCTCCTACTGAAAGGATTGCAGAGTTAGGCTGGTTGATAATACTGGTGAACGTCTCGATTCCGAACATTCCTAAGTTGGAAATAGAGAATGTAGATCCTTCCATTTCGTTTGCTTTAAGGCCTTTGTTCTTAGCTCTTGAAGCCATATCTTTCACAGAAGCAGAAATCTGAGTATAGCTCATCTGATCTGTATTCTTCAATACAGGAACCACAAGCCCGTCAGGAATAGCTACCGCTACACCCACATTAATGTTTCCTCTGTGAATAATCTTATCTCCTGCCCAGCTTGAATTAACCTGAGAGTGTTTTCTTAAAGCAATTGCAGTAGCTTTAATGATCATGTCATTGAATGAAATTTTTGTATCTGGTATAGAATTGATTTCTTTTCTGGCCTCAATTGCTTTATCCATATTGATCTCAACCATCAGATAGTAGTGAGGTGCAGAGAATTTACTTTCAGCAAGACGTTTTGCAATCACGTTTCTTACCTGAGAGTTTGGAGTCTCCGTATCTTCACCCTGTACAAAGCTTACAGCAACCTGAGCAGCAGCACTTGCAGCCGGAGCTGAAGCAGCTGGTTTAGCAGCAGGCTGATAGTTTTCAATATCTTTTTTAACGATTCTTCCGTTTTCACCAGAACCCTGAACACTGTTGATATCAACTCCTTTATCCTGAGCCATTTTCTTAGCCAATGGAGAAATTGCAACTCTGTCAGAAGATGAAGAGCTTACAGCCGGAGCCTCTTTCTCTTCAGTTTTAGCTTCTGCTTTTTGTTCAGCAGGCTTATCTGATGCCGGAGCAGCTTGTGGAGCAGCACCTACTGCTGAAACATCTGTTCCTGCAGGGCCAATGATAGCCAGTACGGAATCCACCGGGGCAGCACCTCCTTCTTCTACTCCCTGCTTCAATAGTACTCCATTGAATTCGGATTCGAAATCCTGTACTGCTTTATCTGTTTCGATTTCAGCAAGAAGGTCTCCTTCTTTTACTGTATCGCCTACATTTTTATGCCATTTAGCCACTTTCCCCTCTGTCATGGTATCAGAAAGTCTTGGCATTGTAATAAGTTCTACACCTGCCGGAGTTTCTGCAGCAACAGTTTGAGCAGCTTCTGCTTTAGGCTGTTCTTCTGATTTTTTTTCTTCAGAACCTGCACTGGGAGCAGCAGCTCCGCCTGTCAAGCCTGAAATATCTTCTCCTTCATTACCGATAATTGCCAAAACTGAGTCTACAGCAGCAGCAGCACCTTCTTCTACACCTACGTATAAAAGAGTACCGTTTATTTCAGATTCGAAATCCTGAACTGCTTTATCAGTTTCAATTTCAGCTAAAATATCTCCTTCTTTTACTTTGTCCCCTACTTTTTTATGCCATTTTGCCACTTTACCTTCCGTCATAGTGTCGGACAGGCGGGGCATCGTAATTACTTCTGCCATAATCTATATTGATTTGAGATTCGAGATTTGAGATTTGAGATTTTTCGGAAATTTCAAATTTCAAATTTCAAATTAATTTTTATTTATTGATTTTCTAATTTGTCTAAGAATGGATAATTTTCCTGAGAATACACATATTCATAGATCTTCTCAGCATCTGGATATGGAGAATTTTCCATGAATTCGATACATTCTTCAACAAAGTCTCTTGATTTGTTATCGATAACTTCCAATTCTTGTTCTGTAGCCCATCCATTTTCAAGAAGTCTGTGTTTTACCAATTCAATTGGGTCATCATTCTTGTGAATAGCTACTTCTTCTTTAGATCTGTAAGGTTCAGCATCAGACATAGAGTGTCCTCTGTAACGATATGTTCTAGCCTCGATGAATGTTGGCCCGTCACCTCTTCTTGCTCTTTCAATTGCCTCATAAGCAGCTTCTGCTACTTTTACAGGGTCCATTGCATCTACAGCAAGACAAGGCATTTCATATCCTAATCCTAATTTATAGATATCTTCGTGGTTGGCAGTTCTTTTCACAGAAGTTCCCATTGCATACTGGTTGTTTTCTACCACAAATACTACAGGAAGTTTCCAGTTCATTGCCATGTTGAAAGTTTCATGTAAAGAACCTTGTCTCGCAGCACCATCTCCGAAGAAACAGATATTAACAGCTTTTCTGTCAAAATATTTATCTGCGAAAGCAATACCAGCACCCAAAGGAATCTGTCCTCCAACGATACCGTGTCCACCGTAGAAACGATGTTCTTTACTGAAAATGTGCATAGATCCACCCATACCTCCGGATGTTCCAGTTGCTTTACCGCAAAGTTCAGCCATAATTCTTTTAGGATCTACTCCCATCGCCATTGGATGGATGTGACATCTGTAAGCAGTAATCATACTGTCTTTAGACAAATCCATTGCATGTGTGAATCCGGCAGGGATTGCTTCCTGACCATTATACAAATGTAAAAATCCTCTGATCTTTTGTTTTAGGTAAAGAGAACGGCATTTGTCTTCAAACCTTCTCCACATTGTCATATCTTCATACCACTTCAGGTATACCTCTTTAGAAAATTCTTTCATGTGTTAGCTCTTGCTTTTATATGATGAAATAGTTGAGCAAAATTAGGAAAAAAACTTTGTTTTTATTCTATACATAGATAACTTTTCGCTTTTTCTCTGAAATCTATTTGCAGGCGGAGTGTATTATTCTTAATTTTCGACCCGCAGAAATCTCCGTAAAGTAACATCTGATCTGTTGTATTCCTACTTACGGTTTATAAAAAACCACCCTGTTCATAAGGTTTTGCTGAAATAACATCCAAGATATAAAGCACAGAAATCCTTTATATTTTATCTCTTGTTTTTTTCAGCTTTAATTATTATTAACATACCTTTTGGTAATTTCAACAGCTTATTTTTGGGAAAAAAATCTGTAGATTGTGGGGTAATTCTTCAATTCTCCCTGATAAGACACTCCATTTCGTTGGTGTCCGGGCTTTAATGTCTCTTCATTTAGTGGCCAGTCATAAACCGGTTCCGGGCTGTTTGTTTGTGGCGCTGCGACCTATCCATTCAGACGGGTAAAGAGGCGCTGTTCCAACGAAAATAATAAGTGTTGATTATTGCTTCTGTTCATCTTCCCTCTCTATACATTACATTATATTCACTTGTTATTCGATGTTATAGTCTTATATTTGTATTTAATGTTTAAACTTGAATATGGAAGAAATCCCATCCTCAGTACCACACAAAATTTCGAAAGTTATTTCTGATTTTTTCAATCCTTTGGTTTCTCTGGTCATTTTCTTTATTTATATGAGTATCAGGGAATACACTTTTCAGGAATCTCTTCTTTATTTCGTTCCTGTATTATTAATAATTATTGCCCCCATTATTATCTGGCTGGTCTGGAATGTAAAAACAGGAAGGTATACCAATATGGATGTATCCAACAGAGTTCAGCGGAAAACACTGTATATTTTTATTGCAGCCTGCGTGATCGGTTATCTTATTTTTAATTATATAAAAAACGGATATGTAGATCTCGTGATGCTGTTTGTTTTAATATTGCTTTTCGCTCTTCAGATCAGCAATCTTTTTATTAAAAGTTCAATGCATACGGCATTCAATGTATTTGTAGCAGCATTATTTTTCACCTTAGATCAGAAGATGGGAATACTATGGTTGGGAGTAGCTGTTTTAGTAGGAGTTACCCGGATTATTCTGAAAAGGCACACCGTAAAAGAAGTATTTATGGGGGCTGGGATAGCTTTTGTGGTATCTTTTATCTATCTTTATTGCCATATTCAATTTCAACATTAGAATGCCCTATGAAAATTAATCATCTTACTGCCGCAGAGGAAAACTTTATGAAGCTGTTTTGGAAAATGGAATCTTTCTATCTGAAGGATATTATGGAGCAGCACCCTGAACCGAAACCACATCAGAACACGGTATCTACTTATTTAAAAATATTGGTTGAAAAAGGATATCTGTCTACTGTTAAAGAAGGGAGAATATTCAAATATACTGTACTTGTTCCTTTGGAAGAATACAAAAAATTCCTACTGAAAGAACTGTCTCATAATTTCTTCAATGACTCCGGAAAAGAGATTCTGGACTTCCTCTTTATTGAAAAACTAATATCACAAAACGATCTGAAAGGATATTTTGATCTTAAAATCGAAATAAAACCGGCAAAAGTGGAAGAACCAAAATTTGAGTATGCAGATGAAATCCTAAGTCCTAAAAAGGAGAAGAAAACAAAAGGAAAGGAAAAAGAGAAAGAGAAAGAAAAAAAGAAAAAGAAGAAAAAAGATCAGTAATCATCTTTCCTCTTTTAATACGTTCTGTATTATATAATAGAACTAGAGAATTATATGATCCTATAAAATAGAATTGGCTGCTCCTAAAAGGGCAGCCAATTCTATTTTCACAAGTATCTTAATATTATTATCTCTGAGTTTTTGAATCCCAGATTGGATAATTATTTCCATAGATCACCAGGTTTCCGTCATTCTGTACCATAAGTTTCGTAGCACCTTTATTGTAAGTATTTGAAATCCATATTGCTTTATTATAAGAATCATATACAACTAGGTTACCATCATTCTGAAACTCAGCTCTTGCTCCTCTATTCCCTGTTCCTGTTGTCCAGATTGGAGAACCATTTCTATTGGATAAAACAAGGTTACCATCATCCTGAAACATTAAATAATAATTACGGTCAGAAGAGTAAAGTTTTACGTCTCTACGGAATCTGTGCCCGGTATTTACATAGTCTCCACCGCGGTTATTATTATTATCATTTTTAATATTCCCCTGTGAAGCCCATAAAGGAGTAGATCTATTGTAGATAACTAGGTTACCATCATCCTGAATTGTTAATCTATCTGCTCTTTTCCCATAAGTATTAGATGTGAAAGCAACTTGGTTTCCCGGCGAATACACTACCAGATTACCATCTTCCTGAAAAACAGCTTTAACTCCCCTGTTGGTTGTTTTTGAATCCCAAACTGAGCCTCCTCCTCTGTTGTACATAACCAGATTACCGTCATTCTGGAAAATAAGATAATATCTATTGTTACTTGCCCAGTATTTCCTGTTCTGCTCAATGTTCTGACCGGAATAAATGTTTTGTGCATTGATTAATAATCCGCCAAACATCATCATGAATGCTAATAAATGTTTTTTCATTATAATTACTATTTTGATTGATTGTGAATTTTCTAAAATTATGCCAAAATACGTTCAAATTCAATACAAATAACTAATTGAATGATTTACTGCCAATTAAAATTCATAAAAAAAGCGGCTAAAAAGCCGCTTCATATTTTTTACCAACGATTTCCACCGCCGTTACCTCCACGGCTGTTTCCACCGTATCCACCACCGTTACCTCCACGGTTGTTTCCGTAACCTCCACCTCTATTGTTGTCGAAGCTTCTTCTTGGTTTTTCTTCTCTTGGCTTAGCCTCAGATACGTTTAAAGTTTTTCCATTGAATTCTTTTTGGTTAAGAGCTTCAATAGCTTGCTTTCCTTCTTCATCACCCATCTCTACAAAACCGAAACCTCTAGAACGACCAGTTTCTCTGTCTGTAACGATTTTAGCTGATGATACATCACCAAATTCTGCGAATAGATCGTGCAACTCATACTCTTTAGTTGCGTAATTGATGTTTGAAACAAAAATGTTCATTTTGAATAAATTATAAAAATTAATAAAAATTTGGTATATAAAAGAAAAACAACATAAATTAATGAACAAATATTGATTCCAAATATAAACGTATGCAAGATACAATTAAATATTTCAAATCAAAGCTTTTTTTTAATATTTCTCACATTATGTTGAATCTCATCATAAAAGCACCCTTCAAAAACAAATAAAAAACTAAGAACCAACGCCTTAAACTCCTATTTATCTAAAATCAAAATTACGTTAAATAATTAAAAAAAGAAAATTTTACATTAAATATTATCATATAAATTGTAATTATTTAATTTATTCTTTAAAAACAATGATAGAAATACATTGATTCACTTTCAATATTATCAATTATGGCTGATCGAATTAAAATGGCCCTTCCGTATAAAATGAATTTTATCATATAAATAATAAGGAATAAAAGTTTTACAAAGTTTCATAGATCGACAGAGGGTTTCTTTTATAATCTATAAGAATAGCATTATATTTACAAAGTGTTTTAACTGTTCAGATTTTCATAAATTTTACACTCACATACCACAAATCATATCCCCCCTCACTGTAGTAGCAGAAGACTACCCTGTTTCTCATTCTCAAACACCTCCTGAAAAGAAAGAAAAGACATATATTCTTTTCCAAAGGTCAGCCATGCCTGCGCACTTCCCCTTTAGCCAAAAGATACGGATTTGGAATTCATTATAATGAAGGGAAAGCAGCCTCATTTCCTGTAGAGCGTGAAGATTATCAAAAGTTCTTAAAGGATCTGTCAATCACAAAGACTATAACCATGCGCTCCAAAAGAAAATGATTGAGAAAATGAATAATTCTGTTCAGATCAATAAATACGATTCTTTTGACAACATCAGCTTTTAACACTAAATTTGTATTAATAAATTATTACAACATGAACTACCATACCAGAAAATGGGTAAAACCCGAAGATTTGAATCCTAACCACTCTCTTTTTGGAGGGAGACTATTACAATGGATTGATGAAGAAGCAGCATTATATGCTATTATCCAGCTGGAAAACACAAAAGTGGTTACCAAATTCATTTCCGAAATCAATTTCGTAAGCTCTGCCAAACAGGGGGATATTATTGAAATAGGTATTGAAGCCATGAGCTTCGGTTCCACCTCTATTACTTTAAGATGTGATGTCCGAAACAAAATGACCCACCAGACTATTATTACAGTTGAAAAGATTGTTATGGTTAACCTTGATGCTGATGGAAATCCTGCTCCTCATGGTAAAACTCAGATCGAATTTGTAAAAGATAGGCTAAACAACGGATTATGAAATTTTTCATAAAGAATATGGTCTGTAATAGATGTATTGCTGCTGTAGAAAACATCTTCAATTCTTCGGATATAAAAATAAAATCCATTATACTGGGTGAAGTAGAAACAGATACTGAAGTTTCCGCAGAAAAGATGCAGATTATCGAACAGCAGCTCCTTTATACCGGCTTTGAAAGAATTATGGATTCTGCACATCAGCTTGCCGAAAAAATAAAAAATATGATCATTCTGAAAGTCAGTGAGCTGGATATTGATGAAGATTTTCTTCTTTCTGAATTTTTAAGTTCAAGGCTTCATAAAGACTATAGTTCTCTTTCCAAAACGTTCTCACAAAATGAAAATATTACTTTAGAACAATTTTTCATTCTTCAAAAAATAGAAAAAGTAAAGGAGCTCCTTCTATATAATGAATTCAATCTTACTGAAATCGCAGGAAAGCTCGGCTATAAAAGTGTTCAGCATCTGTCTTCACAATTCAGAAATATCACAGGCTTCACTCCTACTGCATTTAAAAAACTGAAGGAGCACAACAGGAAATCACTTGATAATGTTTAGTACATCCGGAAATAAAGAAACTTTACAAACGTAGGAATTAGTACGAGAAATGTGTATGGTTTCAATATCCGGATTTCTCTCTTAATTATGCGTATTTCTGACAAGAATTACACTTTCCCTCCGAACTCAAATTTACGCCGTTCTTAATTTTATAACTATTATCCTTAAATTTATAACAGCCTTACCATTCCATTTTGGAAATTTGTAATATAAATTTAAGAATCATGGAACGACAGTATAAAATACTTGGAATGACCTGTTCAGGTTGCCAGAAAAAGATTTCGAATCAACTGAACAGTGTTCAGGGAGTAAAAGCTGATGTCAATCTGGAGAGCGGTATAGCAACAATCACTTCCGATCCTGAGATCGGACTTTCGGTTTTAAACGATGCTTTGGCAGAAATTGGAAAATACAGACTTGAAGACCCTAATAATCCGGAAAAAGCTTTTGTAAAACCTCAGGACCGCGTATCGCCATCGTCAGTATATTACTGCCCAATGGAGTGCGAAGGTGAAAAAGTTTACTTTAAGCAAGGCGAAAGATGCCCTGTATGTAATATGTACCTTGTTCCCATTGAAGAGAAACTGACAAAAGACCCTGGCTATAAACCCACTTATTCATCTACACATCTTCCGGAAAACTTTAAAGATAATATTGGAAAATATTATTGCCCGATGTTCTGTGAAAAAGACAAAGTATATGATGAAAAAGGAGACTGCCCCGTTTGTCATATGCACTTAGAGCCTATTACTGAAGACCTTGCTCAAAAAGCAGACATACACCAGCATTCTCATTCTCATGAACACAGTCATCATCAGGAAGCTCCAAAAGTTACTGATGAAATGGCTGGCAGATATTACTGTCCAATGTACTGTGAAGGTGATAAAACCTATGACTCTAATGTAGGATGCCCGGTATGTGGAATGGATCTTGTAAAATATCCTGAAAAGAAAACCGCGAAATACACCTGTCCCATGCATCCTGAGATTATTCGTGATGAACCTGGTGACTGCCCTATCTGCGGAATGGATCTCGTAAGAATGCCTGACAGTGGAGATGATGATGAAGATGAAACCTACAACATATTAAAAAGGAAATTTATTATCTCATTGGCCTTTACCATCCCTGTTTTTATTCTCTCTATGGGTGGAATGTTTATCAATTTCCCTTTTTCTCACCAGATTCAAGCGGTTATTGAGCTTGCCCTCACCCTTCCTGTTATGTTTTATTCCGGATGGTTTCTGCTGAAAAGAGGATGGGTTTCTTTTACAACCTGGAACCTTAATATGTTCAGCCTTATTGCTCTCGGAGTAGCAGCTGCCTTTATCTTCAGTATTACAGCACTAATCTTTCCGGATATTATCCCTCACGAAATTCGCGGCCACAATCATGAGATCCCGCTGTATTTCGAAGCAGTCTGTGTTATTTTGACTCTTGTCATTTTAGGCCAGCTGATGGAAGCAGCAGCCCATAAGAAAACAGGTAATGCCATTAAAGAATTAATGAATCTCTCACCGGACGAGGCTAATCTAATGATCAACGGGGAGGAAAAAAAAGTTTTACTTTCTCACGTTAAAATAGGAGACCTGCTAAAAGTAAAACCTGGTGAAAAAATTCCGGTGGACGGAAAAATCGTTGAAGGAAATTCAATTGTTGATGAAAGCATGATTACAGGAGAACCCGTTCCTGTTGAAAAGAATATAAATGATAGAGTTTCTTCGGGAACAATCAATGGGAATCAGGTGTTTATTATGAAGGCTAAAAAAGTAGGTGACGAAACTCTCCTTTCCCAGATTATCAAAATGGTGAATGAAGCCAGCCGAAGCAAAGCTCCTATTCAGAAACTCACTGATAAGGTGGCTAAAGTCTTCGTTCCTACAGTAATCCTTATTGCTGTTCTTACATTTATTGTATGGCAGTTTTTCGGACCTGAAGGGAAAAGAAGTTTATTTGCTTTTGTAAATGCCGTTGCTGTTCTGATTGTTGCGTGTCCGTGCGCTCTTGGCCTTGCCACACCAATGTCCTTAATGGTAGGAATTGGGAAAGGTGCTAAAAATGGTATTCTGATCAAGAACGCTGAAGCGCTTGAACAGATGAATAAAATAAATGTTTTAATCACTGATAAAACAGGAACTCTGACAGAGGGAAAACCATCTGTAGAATATATTGAAACCGTAAACAACGGTGATAAAAACGAAATTTTAAAATTAGCATTTTCATTAAATCAAAACTCTGAACACCCGCTTTCCAATGCAGTTATTAAAAAAGCTAAAGAGGAAAAGGTATCTGCAGAAAAAGTAAATCAGTTTGAAAACATTTCCGGAAAGGGTGTCAAAGGAAATATCAATGGTAAAACAGCTTATCTGGGGAACGAAAACCTACTGACCTCTCATCAGATTCAGATTCCGAATGCTTTAAAACAAAAAGCTGTAGAAGTACAGTCAAAGGCGCACACCATCTCTTATATTGCGCAAGACCAAAACGTACTGGGCTTCATCAGTTTTACAGATAAGATCAAAGAAAGCTCTAAAAAAGCCGTAAAACAACTGATGGACGAAGGAATTGACGTTATCATGATGACAGGAGATAATGAACATACCGCTAAAGCTGTAGCTGATGAGCTTGGAATAAAACACTTTAAAGCAAACTGTCTTCCGGAAGATAAACTGAACGAGGTAAAAAGACTACAGCAGCAAGGCAAAATAGTAGCCATGACCGGTGACGGAATCAATGACTCTCCTGCCCTGGCCCAATCTGATGTGGGAATTGCAATGGGAACCGGAACTGACGTAGCCATTGAAAGCGCAGAAATCACTTTACTGAAAGGAGATATTCTGGGAGTTGCCAAAGCAAAGTTATTAAGTGAAAAGCTTCTTAAAAATATCAAAGAGAATTTATTTTTCGCATTCATCTATAATGTCCTGGGAGTTCCGGTAGCGGCAGGATTATTGTATCCATTCTTTGGAATTCTCTTATCACCAATGATTGCTGCAGCTGCAATGAGCTTCAGTTCACTGTCTGTGATTTTGAATTCATTAAGATTAAACTCAGTGGATCTGGATATAAAATAATAGTATGAAAAAAGGAAGTCTTTACATAGGGTGCTCAGGATTTTATAATAACGACTGGAAAGGGTCATTATATCCTGAAAACGCTCCCAGTAAAGACTTTCTTTCTTTATATTCACAAACTTTCAATGCCGTAGAAATCAATTCAACATTCTATAGAAAACCAACAGCAAAAACACTTTTGAAATGGTATGATGAAACTCCGGATTTGTTTAGATTTTTCATTAAAATACCTAAAACCATCACCCATGAAAATCGGCTTGAAAATTCTAAGGAAGAAATTACAGCATTCTGTAATCACATACAAAGCAATCTGAAAGATAAGCTTTCCGAGTTTCTATACCAATTTCCTCCTTCTTTTAAAAACACATCAGAAAACATAAACCGTATTATTACGAATATAGACCACTCCTTTCTGAATGTGATTGAGTTCCGCCACAGCTCATGGTGGGAAAAAGAAATATTTGATCTTTTAAAAGATCATAATATTGTTTTTTCCGGTGTAAGTTTTCCGGGCGACCTTCCCGGGGATGTGATCCTCAATCATCCGAAAGCTCTTTATTACAGGCTTCACGGAAAACCCGTCCTTTACAAATCTGAATACAGTGAAACCTTCATGAATGAGCTTGCTGAAAAAGTCAGGAACACCCCGCAAACCCTCTTTATATTTTTCAACAATACCTGGGGGATTGCTGCCATTAGAAATGCATTGTATCTAAAAAGCATTTTAGAATAGGACTGTTCATCCTATTTTCAATTTTTCTAATTTTTGTTAAAATAAAAATAATTCTCCAACACATGAAGAATATTGAAACATCAACAAATATAGAGAAAGACTATTGCTTTAATAATTATAAATGTTAAAACAGAAACGAAACAAAACATAATTTCACAATCAGTACATTAGCACGAATTGCCTTTATCATCAAGTTCTTAAAATAAGCTTAAAAAGGTAAAATAAAGCTCAAATTGGCATATAATTTGTTAACATTCTGTCGTTATTTTTAACGATTTTTAACAACTTAAATCTCCCTTACCCTAAATGAGAAAAAAATTTGCGGGAAAGTCAAAAAACACGACTTTTCTCGGGATGCTTGCATTGATGAGTGCAACTTCAGTTTTATTGAACAGCTGTAATTTCAAGAATGATGTGAACCCCTCCATCAATTCACAGGAACATCCTGCCGCAGAAACCGTCCCCAAAATGGACGAAGAAAACGTGGATCCTGATAAAAGAGTGATCTACCTTACTTTTGATGATGGCCCAAATCAGGGTACAGAAAACCTTCTTAAAATCCTGGACAAAAGAAATGTTTGTGCGACTGCCTTTCTGGTCGGAAAACATGCCTATGGAAGTAAAAAACAAAAAGACGATTTGGAACTGTTAAAGCAAAATCCTTTAATAGAACTGGCTAATCACAGCTTTTCTCATGCTCACAACAAATACACTGATTTTTACAAAAATGCTGATGCTGTTGTGAATGATTTCGATATTGCCAAAGACAGTTTAAAACTTACTGATAAAATAGCAAGAACTCCCGGCAGAAATATCTGGAGACTCAATAATATAAATATTACTGATATCAAAAGCAGTACTGCTGCGGCAAATGGCCTTAAAAAAGCAGGTTATAAAGTAATCGGATGGGATCTGGAGTGGAGACCTTCCCAAAAAATGACATTGAAAGGAAGCCATGAAGCCATGCTTAAAAAAGTAGACAGTATCTTCTTTAACGATCTTGAAAAGACTTCAAGACACCTTGTTTTTCTTACTCATGACCAATACCTCAGAGATACAGATTCTATCAACGAATTGGATCTGTTTATTGAAAAACTTCAGAAGAGTAATAAATTCGTTTTCAGAAAGATTTCTCAGTATCCGAAAATCAACGAGGTTCTGAATTAATTCCTGTATAAAACCTGAGATATAAACTAGCAACTGTCAAGTAAATTTCGGAAATTTGCCTACATGAGTATTAAAGAAAATTATAAAGCCATCCAAGATCAGCTTCCATCCGGGGTTCAACTGGTTGCCGTTTCAAAGACGCATCCGGTTTCTGCGATACAAGAAGTATATAATCTTGGACAGAGAATCTTCGGAGAAAATAAAGTTCAGGAGCTGATGGAAAAACAGCCTCTTCTTCCTTCAGATATTCAATGGCATCTGATCGGGCACTTACAGACCAACAAAGTCAAATATATAGCTCCTTTTGTAGATACTATACAGAGTGTAGATTCTCAAAAACTATTGTCAGAGATCAATAAAGAGGCAGGGAAGCATAATAGAATCATTAAAGTTCTTCTTCAGGTGAAAATTGCGGCGGAAGAAACCAAGTTCGGACTTGAGATTTCTGAGGCAAAAGATCTTTTTCAACAATATATTGACGGTAGTTTTCCTAATATTGAAATTACCGGGCTGATGGGGATGGCAACATTCACGGAAGATGAACAGCAGGTCAGAAAAGAGTTTTTAATTTTAAAAAGTCTTTTTGATGAACTCAACGAACTAAAAACACTGGATACTTTATCAATGGGAATGAGTGATGATTTTCCATTGGCCATTGAGTCTGGGGCCAATTCTGTGCGGGTTGGATCTGCTATTTTCGGCAGAAGAGACTATTCAAAGTAGAATTTTTAGGTACGGTTTTTGCTAATAATTGAAACAAAAAATTTAAATTTGCAACTATGCAAAAAATCCTTATAGTAGAAGACGAAAAAGCAATCTCAGGAGTACTTCACAGTATTCTTTCGGATGAACTCACCGATTATGAATTTGTTATCGCTGAAGACGGCCTTGAAGGCTACAAACAGGTAGAAAAAGAAGATTTCGCTTTGGTGATTTCTGATATCAAAATGCCTAAACTTTCAGGAACCGAACTTTTAAAGCAAAGTCTTTCCCTAAAACCTGAAACTACTTTTATCATGATCTCGGGACACGCAGATATCGATTCTGCTGTTTCTTGCTTAAAAGAGGGTGCATATGATTTTATTTCCAAGCCAATTGACATCAACAGGCTGATCACAAGCGTGAAAAATGCGCTGGTAAAAGAAACACTGAAGAAAGAAAACAAAAATCTTCAGACTGAAAATAAAACATTAAAGAGAAAAGTAAATAAAAAATACCAAATGATCGGTGATTCTCCTGCTTTAAAGAAGATTCAGGATATGATCGAGAAGGTAGCCGTTTCTGATGCGAGAGTTTTAATTACAGGTCCTAACGGTGCCGGTAAAGAACTGGTAGCCCACGCTATTCACAATCAAAGTGACCGCGCAAGAGGACCAATGATTGAAGTAAACTGTGCTGCAATCCCATCTGAGCTTATTGAATCTGAACTTTTCGGACACGTAAAAGGTTCTTTTACGGGTGCTATCAAAGATAAACAGGGAAAGTTTGAACAGGCTAACGGAGGTACTATTTTTCTTGATGAGATTGGTGATATGAGCCTTATCGCTCAGGCTAAAGTATTGAGAGCCCTTCAGGAAAGCAAAGTTTCTCCGGTAGGAAGTGATAAAGAAATAAAAGTTGATGTAAGAGTAATTGCAGCAACAAATAAAAATATGCAGAAAGAAATTGAGGAAGGAAAATTCAGAGAAGACCTTTACCACAGACTTTCTGTAATTGAAATTTATGTTCCGCCATTGGACGAAAGAAAAGAGGATATCAAATTATTGGTCGACCACTTCTCCGGCATGATTGCTGACGAGCACGGTACTGCAGTGAAAAAGTTTGATGATAAAGCTATTGATGCTTTAAAAGCTCTTTCGTGGACTGGAAATATCAGAGAGTTAAGAAATGTTGTGGAAAGATTGATCATTCTTGGTGGAAATTCTGTTTCTGAAGGTGACGTTGCAAGTTTTGTAAGGAAATAATTTATCGATTATTCACTATATTATAAAAATTTGCAGTAACTACTGCAAATTTTTTTTTTGCCCTGTTTTAATTATAAACTATATGAATCTTAAAATATTATGAACTTTTTAAACAAAAACTATACAAAAGAGTGCCTGACTTTGGCTCTGCCTGTGATGCTTACTCAGGTGGGGCAGGTTTCAGTAAACTTATTCGACAATATTATTGTCGGTAAGCTGCTGGGTGCTGATGCATTGGCATCTGTTTCATTAGGAAACGCTGTATTTTTCTCCATATTTGTATTGGCACTTGGGTTTTCATTTGCAATACCGCCATTGGTTTCGGAAGCGCATTCCAAAGAAGATCACGCCACCATCAATTCTGTTTTCAGCCACGGATTTATCATCAATATGTCTGTCGGAATTATCCTGACAGTTGTTTTACTTCTTGGGATGCCTCTACTCTACCACTCGGGGCAGCCTGCCAAGATCATTCCGGATACCGTGAGTTTCTTAAGTATTATGGTGATCAGTATGATTCCGTTTATGGCATTTCAAACCCTTCGTGAGGTTTCTGAAGGACTGTCTTACACGATAGGAGTTACCAAAGCCACCATTATTGCCAATATTATCAACATTGTACTGAACTATGTATTTATCAAAGGTCTTTGGGGAATACCTGCGATGGGAGTGAAAGGATCTGCCCTGGCTACTCTTATTTCAAGAATTTTCATGGTTGTTTTCCTTTATTTTGTTTTGCTTAAAGAAGAGCGTACAAGACGTTATATTAAAGATTTTTCATTGAAAATTCAGGTTTTTTCTAAGAAAATGTTTGATAAAATGGTAAAACTGGGACTGCCAACTGCTTTACAGATGTTCTTTGAAGTAACTGCTTTTGCGGGAGCTGCCTTTATTTGCGGGCTGATCTCTGCTCATGATATTGCTTCTCACCAAATCGCTTTAAGTATGGCTTCCTTCACATTCAATTTATGTGTAGGCTTCAGTGTTGCTTCCACAGTAATGATCGGAAGAAAAGTGGGTGAACAAAATTTTGTTGAGCTTAGAAAAGCAGGCATTAACAACCTTAAGATTGCCTTTATTTTTATGTGTATCTGCGGATTAATTTTCATTCTGGGTAGAAATATACTTCCTACTTTCTTTACGAAAAAAGAAGAAATTGAAGTAATCACTCTTGCCTCAAAACTGATGATTATTGCTGCTTTATTCCAGCTTTCTGATGGAATTCAGGTAACAGCTTTGGGAATGCTCAGAGGGCTGCAGGATGTGAAAATCCCGTCTATTTATACCTTTATCGCTTATTGGGTAATTACGATTCCTTTAGGTTATTTCTTCTGTGTCACCTTAAAAATGGGAGCTTTCGGAATGTGGATTGCCCTGGGACTGGGATTAACGATATCAGCGGTCTTTCTGGTAAAAAGATTTTTGAATATGTCTGCGAAAAGAATAAAGCAGAATTTGTAAAAATAAAATACGATACGTGAAAAACGCAGAGCTATAGCTCTGCGTTTTTTATTATTTTTGCCTCTTCAAAATAATAAACATGAAAAAAACACTAATCATCTTTGCTTTATACACAGCTTCACTATATCAATCTCAAACCAACAGATTTACCTATGAACTTCAGTACCGAAAAGAAACAACTGATGAATATAGAAAAAGTCTGATGAATCTGGATATCAGTCCTAAGTCTGTTAAATTTTACGATAAGGACTTTGCTGATTATGATTTAAAAAATAAGGAAGCTAATCAGTCAGTTTCCCATTACAGTACAAAAACCGACCAGGTTGTTGAAAGAGAGCCTGAATCTTTCAATAACAGATGGTACAGAGATTTCTTTGAGTATTTTGTGGTAAAAACACATGACGAGATGAATTGGCAGGTACTTAATGAAACCAAAGAATACAATGGTTATAAACTTCAAAAAGCCACCACAGATTTTGGAGGCAGAAGCTGGAGTGCATGGTTTTCCAACGAGGTCAATATCAAAGAGGGTCCTTATAAATTCGGAGGCCTTCCCGGGCTGATCTTTATTCTTGAAGATACGGATAAAAATTTCATCTATAAGCTCATTAACAACGAAAAGCTTGTTGCAGATTACGACACTAAAGATTTTGTAGAAACCCACTATGGGAAGCCGGCACTTCCTATCACCAATGAAAAATTCAATACATATATTGAAGATATTTACCAAAACCCTACAAGGTTATTTTCAGAAAAGATAAAGAATGGAGGAAATTTAACCTTTAAAAATGAAAGTGTAGAATCTGTTGAAGAACTTAACAGGAAAAAAGAAATGCTGCAGAAAGGTATTAAAGGACGGTATATTTATATTGAAAAGGATAAAGAACCTTTATTTAAAGGCTGAATAGAATATAAATAAAACGGCAGTCTCAAAAATAACGCTCCTTGTGGCAGGTTTACGATACTTTTGAGACTGCTATTTTTATATGCTAATCAATCCTTTTACCCAATATGACAAGGCTTCTTTCTACTCCATCCAGAATAGCTACATTAGGAAGGTTTCCCCAATCTTCAAAACCAAAGTAACGGAAGAGTTTTAAGCTCGGCTCATTATGAAGAAATATAAGAGCCACCAGGTTATTTACCCCAAATTTTCCGGCATTGTCTATGCAATATTGAAGAATAGTCTTCCCATAGCCTTTTCCTCTGCTGCTTTCATCCAGATAAATACTTACTTCCACTGTTCCGCTATAGGCCGCTCTTTCATGAAAAGAACTAAAGCTCACCCAACCTACTATCTGATTTTCCTGATCTTCAACCACCCAAAGAGGTCTTGTTTCAGGGTTATGATCATCAAACCATTTCTGCTTGCTTTCTACGGAAACTTCTTCTACATCTGCGGTCACCATCCTTGATGCGATTGTTGAATTGTATATCTCTACAATTTTCTCTAAATCGGATAACTCGGCATTTCTGAACTTTAATTGTTCCATGGATTAAATTCAACTTATTTAAATACAAAAATAGTAAATTTTAAAAATACCCCTATCAATTTACAATTGAATTATTCATTTTTTATATTTAAATAAACACACCCCTAAATTAAATAACAAAAAAATCAATATAAATTATTTTTACATGAATGTTTTATTTTGAAAAATCGCTAAAATGTAATAGGTTTTATTATTCGAATACTTTAAAGACATAAGGATTCTATCTCCGATAAAATTGAATATTTATTATTTTTAACCACTAGGATATTTTACCAATCAAGCAGATTAAAAGAAAAATTCTTTATGTTTTGTGTTTTATCAACTGCTTTATTTCACATCTTTTAAAATTCTATTTAAACTTCTCACCGTAATCCCCAGATAGGCCGCCATATCTTCTTTTGAGATCTGAATTCCTTGTTTGGACTGCATATCCAGCAACTGCATTACAGTATGTTCTACCGTATATAGCTGTTGATAGGATGCCCTGCTGGAAGTATTGATAATTCTTTCTGCGAAAGAATCCAGTAGTAAGTGATTCAGAGCAAGATCGTTTTTGATTAAAGATTTAAAATGGGAAATATTTGTTTCATATACGGTTACTTCAGATACGGCTTTTACACTACATAAACAGCTGATATTTTTAATCATCTCCACTTCTCCCAGTATTTCACCTTTTCCCAGAAATTCGACAATATATTCTTTGCCGTTTTCTTCAGTAAAATAACATTTAACGATTCCCTCTTTTAGAAGCATCAGCCTTGACAGCGGTTGATCCTGCCTTAAAATATTTTCATCCCTGGAAAAGGATTTCAGTACAATATCATCTTTATGATTCTGATCATTATAAAGATTCTCAAAATAGCTTAAAAACGCCTGATTTGTTCGTAACATATCTGATCCGGGACAAATGTCCTTTTCTTATTTATTTTTTATACTGAATTTTGTGAGTAGAAAATTACAAAACAAAAATGAATAATCATATTACCACTATTGCCTTTGATGCAGATGATACACTTTGGATCAATGAACCTTATTTTCAGGAGGCAGAGAAAGAATTCTGTATCATACTGGAAGATTATCTTCCACTTCATTCGGTATCACAGGCGTTATTTGAAACCGAAATGAAGAATCTTCATTTATATGGTTACGGAGTAAAAGGGTTTATGTTGTGTATGATTGAAACTATTGGCAGAGTTTCCAATAATACGGCATCATTAGAGCTTGTAAATAAAGCTATCCGGCTCGGTCAGGATCTTCTTCAAAAACCCATTGAGCTTCTGGATGGAGTCACGGAAACCCTTGAAAGCCTGAAAGGGAAATACCGATTAGTGGTTGCTACAAAAGGGGATCTTCTGGATCAGGAACGTAAACTGAAAAACTCGGGATTACAGGATTATTTTCATCACATTGAGATCATGAGTGACAAAAAAGAAAATGATTACAGAAAACTGTTGAAACATCTGGACTGCCAGCCTGAAAATTTTCTAATGTTAGGAAATTCCATTAAATCAGATATTTTGCCCGTACTGGAAATCGGGGGATCAGCGGCTCATATTCCTTATCATGTCACCTGGAACCACGAACAGCATGATCGCAATCTGGAACATCCAAATTTTATGGAACTGGAAAGTATTAATGGAATCCTGAAGCATCTGTAAAAATGATTAATCATTAGGTTTAAAAGTACATTCTGCTGTAGGATAAGACCAAAATAAAAAAGAGGCTGCTTGTCATAAACAGCCTCTCTCAATATTATTTTTTCAAACACTTTTCAAGGAATTGATCCTGTTCCCATAAAAGATGTAAAATATTCTCCTTAGCCTGGTATCCATGGGCCTCTTTTGGAAGAAGAACCATTTTTACCGGAGCGCCAAGGTTTTTCAGTGCCTGGAAATACCTTTCTGTCTGTAAGGTAAATGTACCGGGATTGTTGTCTGCATCACCATGTATCAGAAGAAGTGGTGTTTTCATTTGATCAGCATGCATGAATGGAGACATCGTATTGTAGATCTCCGGAACGTCCCAATAATTTCTCTGCTCACTCTGAAATCCGAAAGGAGTTAAGGTTCTGTTATAAGCACCACTTCGTGCAATACCACATGCAAAAAGGTTAGAATGGGTCAACAGATTCGCTGTCATAAAGGCACCATAAGAATGTCCTCCTACAGCCACTTTCTTTCTGTCGATATATCCTAACTGGTCTACAGCATCAATTGCCGCTGCTGCATTAGCTACCAGCTGAGGGATGAAAGTATCATTTGGCTCTGTTTTTCCTTCACCAATGATTGGGAAAGCGGCATTATCTAAAACAGCATACCCTTTGGCGGTCCAATATACAAAAGAACCGTAAGTAGGGAATGTAAAGTCATTGTCATTCTGAGTACTCTGTCCTGCGGTATCCTTATCTTTAAATTCTCTGGGATATGCCCAGATTAATAACGGCAGTTTTTCCTTCTTAGCCTTTCTGTCATAGTTTGCAGGTAAGTAAAGCGTTCCTGTAAGGGTTACACCATCATTCCTTTTATAAGTAATAACTTCTTTATAAACATTCTTTAATCCTTCAAATGGATTTTCAAAATTAGTTACTGCAAAGGCTTTATTAGACTTAATATTCTTTTTAAAATAATTAGGATACTGGCTTGAAGACTGTTGGGTTGTCAATATCTCTCCTTTTGAAGGGTCGAGAATATCAACAATCACTTCTTTCGTATTCTTAAGGTTTGAAGTATAAAGTCTCTTCTTTTTGAGAGATTTAACATCCATCTCATCAATGAACGGATGCTGACCATCTTTAGTAAACCCATCTCCTATCAGATAAGCCTTATCTCCTTTCATATCAACAACAGTTCTTCCATACTGATTTTTCACAGTATTAAAATTTCCCGGATCACTGTATACATCCTGAGAATTTCTGTCATCGATCACTTTTGCCTCCCCGTTATTAAGGTCGATCAGGTAAGATTTTGTATTTCTGGTATCATACCATTCTTCAGAAACAATGGCAAAGTGGTTATTGGTCCAGCTTACCCCATCATATCTCTGTTTTGTTTTGAAAAAAGATTTCGGAGATGCTGTAAATGGTGCTTCCCATGTGAAGATCTCGTCTCTGTATTCGGAAGATCTAGACTGGTCACCTCCATCCAGTGCTTCAGCGAAAACCAGTGTTGCAGGCGCATCACTTCTCCACATCATATTTCTTTTCCCTGTTCTTACAGATGAAAAGCCTTTAGGCATGATTTCATTCAGAGGAACTTCATTCACTGCTTTTACAAGATTTCCATTCAAATCATAAACAGTAGTTACTGATGGAAATCTGCTTAACGGCACAATATAAGAGAATGGCTTTTTAATCACGGTTGTCATTAAATAGTTTCCGTCAGGAGAAAAGCTAAGTCCGGAATACATATCCTGATCTTTCACTTTTTTAAGAATTCCGTTAAGGTCTACTTTATAGATTTCTGAAGCAGTAAGAGTCTCAAAGTTTTTTTCATCCTGAGGATTCTTTAAGAGATCCTGGTACGTTCTGTTTTGTGATGCCTTTCCATCCGAGGTAGAAACAATTGGCCCTGTTGGAAGATCTTTATCAGAATCTATCAAAGCAGGTCTGTTCTGAGGAAGTGTCTTGATCAGTAAACTCTGTGAATCATTATACCAGCTATAAGGCGTTCCTAAATTCGCATTCAGGTTATCTGCTGTCACTTTTTTTGCAGAAACCGTTTCCATATCGACGATCCAGAGCTCTACCCCTTTGGTTGTCGTATTGGTAAAAGCAAGTTTCTTTTCATCAGGAGAAAATGAAATATAAGTAATTCTAGCCTCTGCTGGTAAGTTTTTTACCTGAATTTCATTTTTATCGCTAATTTTTCTGATCTTCAAATTATTGAAGTAGGTAGCTGTACTTGAAATATTCGTCACGGGATTAATTCTCAATCCTCCCAATTTCATTTCCTGCTGACTAAGATCCTGAAGTGTTTTATAAGTTGCGCGGTAAGTAAAAACCACCCAATCTTTTTTATTATTCATCAAAACGCTTGGCGGCCTTTGATAATCTGCCAGCTTAAGAATCTCAGCAGAAGGCTTTTGATAAGTAATATTTTCCTGTGCATCATAAAAATTGAGAAATGCCAAAAGGCAAATTGTCAGTTTTATCTTCATATAAATTCATTTTCTACGAAAGTAGTGAATTTTAACACATTTATAAAATCAAAAAATAACACACTTATCAGTGTCATATTGTGTATGTTTTCATTACATTTATCAAACCAAATTAAAACAATATGAAAAATTTAAGAAAATTATCAAAAAGAAGTCTGAAAACAATTATCGGAGGGAATGCCCCTTTATGCGATTCGGGCTATAGAGCATGCGTGGTAGGAAGAACTGATACAGGATCACCAATCTGGGATTGTATACCAACTTCATATCCTTGCAGACCTTAAATAAAACAAAGAGGCATCTCACTTTATGAGATGCCTCTTCTATTTTGTATTTTTTATCTTAGTTAGTATAGGTTTACCAATCTGAAGCTCTTTTTCTTCTTTCTATCATATGGTCTACAGAAACCTTTCCAGCCCCCATGACTATTAACAGTAGATAAACTGAAAGGTAAATAAGACTCATTTCTCTCTTCTCAAAAGGATCTGCTCCATGAACCACAAATGCAGCAATCACCATGGTAAAAATCAAAAATCCTAATGAAACTCTTGTAAAGAGCCCTAATATCAGTAATATTGAACATACAAACTCTGCAAAGACCGTAAGAATCAAAGATATCTGAGGGCCTAATCCCATAAAATCAAAAAAATCGATTTTACCTCCTGCTAACAGCATCTGAAGTTTTGGGAATCCATGAGACAGCATTGCAAAACCTACAAATACCCTCACTGCCAATAAAACAATATCTTTAAGTATCGATCCTGAATTTGAATTGTTATAGTTCATTTACTAAAAAATTTAGACTAAGGTAATAAAAATCTTTTAATACAAAGGGGTTACAACGTTTTTAGTTTATCTGTAACCGAAATTTTTAAGGTCTCTGTCATTCTTTCTCCAGTCCTTTTTCACTTTTACAAATAAGTTTAAGTGAATTTTCTTAGAGAAAAATTTCTCAAGATCCAATCTTGCTTCAGTTCCTACCTTTTTGATTGCTTCTCCTTTGTGACCTATAATGATTCCTTTCTGGGTATCTCTTTCTACATAGATAATAGAATCTATAAAGATAATTCCCTCTTTTTCCTTAAACTGCTCAGTTACCACTTCTACAGAATATGGAATTTCTTTATCATAGTTCAAAAGAATTTTCTCACGTATTGCCTCATTAACAAAGAATCTCTCGGGTTTATCCGTATATTGATCCTTATCATAGTATGGAGGGTTCTCAGGGAGTAATGATTTTATTTTAGGTAAGATAACCTCTGTATTGAAAGCATTCAGTGCAGAGATAGGAAGAATTTCCGCTTTTGGAATTCTATTGTGCCATTCTTCTACCAGTTTTTCAAGACCTGCCTGATCGGTTTGGTCTACTTTATTCAATAACAGAAGTACAGGAACAGGGATTTTATTTAACTTATCAATCAAAAACTCTGAAGGTTCCGCTTTATCGGTAACGTCTACAATAAACAGAAATACATCTGCATCCTGTAAAGAGTCTTTTACAAAATCCATCATTTTTTCCTGCAGGCCGTATTTAGGATCTAATACTCCGGGAGTATCAGAAAATACAATCTGAAGGTCTTCTTCATTATAAATACCAAAAATTCTGTGACGGGTTGTCTGAGCTTTCTGCGTTACAATCGCCAGCTTCTCCCCCATTAATTGGTTGAGCAGTGTAGATTTTCCGGCATTAGGCTTTCCAACTATATTTACAAATCCAGCTTTGTGCATAAAAATAATATTACGAACTGCAAAGTTAGTAAAACAAAATTGGTCTTTACAGTTAATCTCAATATTTAAAAGAAAAAAGAGAGTTATGTAGCATTAAATATGTTTAACAAAGGAAACTCTGAAGGGCAATTTTTATTTATTTTTTATAAAATCATCGTCAATCGGGTTATTTCAAAATAAATAAGAATCAACAGAAATCAAAGGGTATTAAGATAAGCTTTGATTTAAGAAATATTACCTTCAATTTAGAATGTTTCTTATAAAAATTATCACATAATTTTGTATTGCATTACTTAAAACTGATACTTTTGAATATTAGAATTCATTTTTATGAATATAGACCAGATTCTTGACTCCATTTACATTCTCCCTGAAGCTTCTAAAAACAGCTTAAAAGAGCATATTACAGAAGTTTCCCATCCTAAGGGATTCTGCCTGATGGAAGCTGATAAAGTAATTCCGTATGTTTATTTTATCCGTAAGGGTATTGCACGTGCTTATTCTTCCACGTCAGAAAATGATATTACATTCTGGTTTGGAAGTGAAGGCCAATGTGTGCTTTCCATGAAAAGCTATGTGGAAGACAAACCGGGTTATGAAAGCATTGAATTACTTGAAGACTGTGATCTGTATGTACTGGAAACGGAAAATCTCAGAAAACTTTTTAATGAAGATATTCATATGGCCAACTGGGGAAGAAAATTAGCCGAAGCGGAGATGATAAAGTCTGAGGAACTCATTATTTCAAGACAGTTCAAAACTTCTTTGGAGCGATATAAAGATATCATTTCCTATCAGCCTGATTTACTTAAGAGAGTTCAGCTCGGTTATATTGCATCGTATCTTGGAATTACCCAGGTAAGCTTAAGCAGAATCCGTGCGGAGATTAAATAATAGAAAATGAGAGATACATCCTTTTTTATAAATTATATTCAAACCTTAATTGCTGTTTCAATTGATAACGATTGAATGGAATTTCTTATTGAAACTACATTAGCTTTCTTCTCCCGGGCTTTCTATTTTATTTCATAAAACATATTTTTATGGATCATTTTTTAACAATTGTAAAATTTTTTCTCCTTTCAAATACTGAAATTTGCAGAAGAAAAATTTAAAAAATGAATTGGATTATCTTAGTTATTGCCGGGTTATTTGAAGTTGCATTCGCATCTTGTCTAGGAAAGGCAAAGGAAACCTCCGGAACGGAATCTTATTACTGGTTTGCAGGCTTCCTGGTGACAATGACAATAAGTATGGTGCTACTTATTAAAGCCACTCAGGCATTACCTATCGGTACGGCCTATGCGGTATGGACAGGAATTGGAGCAGTGGGAACTGCCTTAATGGGAATTTTCTTTTTTAAGGATCCTGTAAGCTTCTGGAGAATATTTTTCATTATCACCTTAATTGGTTCTGTGATTGGCTTAAAGGCTGTTTCTTCGCACTAAAAGAAGAGATGTAATATAAACAACTATCTAAAAAAACGTCTTCAGGATCTGAAGACGTTTTTATTTTTATTTCTTGTAAACTATAGGTAAGATCTCATTATGCCTTAACCCATATTTTTTAATTTCTTCTTCGGAGAATTTCTGCGAATAGAAGTTGGGTTCTATTTCAAAACCTGCCTTCTTTAAACGGTCAAAATAATCCATTCCGTACCAGCGAACATGATCGTACTGTCCGAAGTGTTTCTGGCGTTCTTTCGGGTCTGTGATTGTAAAATCTTCGTAAGTTTTCTCCAAAGAATTTTTCATCGGTACCTGAAGAATTCCCCATCCACCTGGTTTCATTACTCTATACAGTTCACTCATTGCTTTTGCATCATCTTCAATATGTTCCAAAACATGATTACAGAAAACAATATCGAAGGTTTCACTCTCAAAAGGCAAGTCCAGAATATCTGCCTTTACATCTACTATCGGAGAGTAAAGATCTGCTGAAATATAGTTCAGATTGCTCATCCTTTTGAATTTCCTTAAAAATTCCTGTTCGGGAGCAATGTGAAGTACTTTATAATTTTTAATGAAGAAATCAGTTTCATTCTGAAGATAAAGCCACATCTGACGATGTCTTTCCAGGCTTAAAGTTCCCGGGGAAAGCGCATTTTCTCTTTGCTTTCCGTATCCATAAGGAAGAAATTTCCTGTAGGATCTTCCATCTATAGGATCGAAAAACTCATCTCCTTTGAAAAACTGATAAATAAGAGGTCTTGCCCAGATGCTCATTTTAATCAGCATGGGGCGTGGAATTTTATTCAGTAAAAGTTTAGTTACCTTTTTCATTAAAAATCCAGTTGGAACTGCTTTTCTTCATCACTTACAATCCCTAAAGCTTCATACACATAGTCAAATGTTGAAAGCAATACCGGCTTACCGTTGATTACTGCTACATCATGTTCGAAGTGAGCAGATGGCAGATTATCTAAAGTAGTTACTGTCCAGCCGTCATTATGGAATTTTACTTTTTCGGTACCAAGGTTGATCATTGGTTCAATAGCAATAGCCAAACCGTCTTTGATCACTTTTCCACTTCCCTGTCTGCCATAGTTAGGTACTTGTGGATCTTCGTGCATCTTTCTTCCCAAACCATGTCCTACAAGTTCTTTTACTACTCCATACCCTTCTTTTTCACAATGTGCCTGGATAGCGTGGGAAATATCCCCTATTCTTTTTCCTCTTACACACTGCGCAATCCCTTTGTAAAGAGATTCTTTGGTAACCTGCAGTAATTTTTTAACCTCCGGTGCTACTTCACCGATTTCAAAAGTATAGGCATGATCTCCTACGAAACCATTAAGGATAACTCCACAGTCTACAGAAAGAACATCTCCTTCTTTTACGACTTCATTATTAGGAAAACCATGAACTACCTGGTCATTCGGAGAAATACACAGAGAGTTCGGGAAACCTCCATATCCCAAGAATGCAGGTTCAGCACCATGATCTTTGATAAAGTCATGAGCCAGTTTATCTAAATATAAGGTAGTAATCCCCGGTTTAATTTCCTTTGCCAACATTCCCAATGTTTTAGAAACCAGTCGGGCACTCTCCTTCATAAGACGCAATTCGTCTATCGTTTTTAATTGAATCATTGTTGTATAGATGTTAGATATTAGATACAAGAAGTTAATATCACAGCATTGTGTGCATTTAACTTTTAATGATCTATCAACTTTTCTAATAATACTCAAGAAGCTCAATAATGAATATGACACTAAAAAAACTACTATTTAATGTCTGGCTTCTATGCTTTGTCTTACCAGAAAAGTCCTTTTTTCTTTTCTTTTTTTAATTTTGAATAGGCAAGAACTTCTTTTCCTTCTACACGGAATTCTATTCTCTCCTGAATAATATTGTAGATTTCGCCCCATCCCGGGAATCCACCTAAGTTTCTGTCGTCAATGAACCAATCTGCATCCAGTTTTCTGGATTGATTTTCAGAGTCAAAGACCTCTCCTTCAAAGCTTGAGTTTACTGCATAGAATTCGATTCCGTTTTTTTTGCAGAATTCTACTGCTTCATCTAACGTTTTTCCGTGTCTATAGGTCCAAAGAATAAGTCTGTATCCTTCTGCCTGCAGTCTTTTTAAAGTTTCGAAAGCAAAGGTTTTCGGTTTTCCAATTGCCGGATAAGCATCATCCACAACGGTCCCGTCAAAGTCAACAGCAATCTTTTTATTATTTAACATTTTGTTCTTTTTTAGCTTTGCAAAGATAAGAAATAAAAAAGAGTGCCAAAAAGAAAGGCACTCAATACTTTTATAAATTAAATAATAATATGGAACTATTAGCTCTTTACCCAGTTGAACTGGAACTGAAGATCCGGAGTAGAAACTCTGTCTGTGATCTTCTGTAGTCTTGCAGGAAGCTTCATCAGGTATTCCTGAGCTTTTTCCGCTTTCTCTGTAAGACCTTTTACGTGCTCTATTTTCCACTCATCTAATAAGTCTTTCATAATATTGATATAATCATTCCCTGTATATACCATACATCTTTGTGCAGCATCTGAGAAATGCCCCCAAAGTTCTCCTGCTTTCTGTCCGGATTGTCTCATCAGGTGAGCAGGCATAACGATTTTCTTACGCATCATATCTTCGAACGCAAGAATCATTTCTGAAGGGTCTATTTCAAGGATTTTAGCTACGAAATGTTTATAAGCTTTAGCGTGCCTTGCTTCATCTGCAGCAATTACGCCACACATTTTGGCTAATTTACCATTTCCGGACTGCTTTGCCAATGTTCCTACTCTTCTGTGAGAAATATTGGTAGCTGTTTCCTGAAAACTTGTATAAATAAAGTTTCTGTATGGATCCATACTGGTTCCAAGATCGAAACCGTCATTGATCAAATACTGAGTAGTGATCTCTACTTCTCTCATATTTACTCTACCACACAGGTAAAGGTATTTGTTCAGCAGATCACCGTGTCTGTTCTCTTCAGCAGTCCATGCTCTCACCCAGTTTGCCCAGCCTAGTTTTTCTTCCTGATTGATTCCATCTACTCCCATCAACCAGGACTCGTAAGATGGAAGAGCTTCTTCCGTGATACAGTCTCCAATTAATGTTACAAATAAATCATAAGGCATTTCACGGGCAAAAGTCTGAATTTCTTCTAAATCATGCTTAAAATCATCGCTTGAAGGATCTGGTAAATAATCGGAAGGCTGCCATATTTTTTCAATTGGCGTTAAAAATTTATCAAGAAAAGAACCTACTTCCTTTTCCAATATTCCCATTACTTCTTTCCTAACAAGCTTTTGATACATTTTACTATTCAGTTTTAATTGACAAAGATATGATTTATTTATTATTTAACGCATAATAAAGTATGCATCTCATACCTTATCTGACATATATCATAAAAAATGCCATTATATCATTATAACGGCATTTTTTTAATATTATTATTGAATTTTAACTAACTAAAACATCTCCTGTCATTGCTTCCGGTATTTCAACACCCATTACTTTCAGGATTGTGGGTGCTACATCGCCCAGCTTTCCGGGTTTCAAATTCCAGGTATGATCTTTATCCATTACAATAAAAGGAACCAGATTTGTTGAGTGCTGGGTGTTTGGAGTTCCATCAGGATTCATCATTACATCAGAATTTCCGTGATCTGCAAGAATGAAAACGGTGTATCCGTTTTCGTAAGCAGCAGCAGCTACCTTTTCAATGCACTGATCTACGACTTCTGCAGCTTTTACAGCGGCTTCAAATACTCCTGTATGCCCTACCATATCGGTATTGGCAAAATTCAGACAAACAAAATCGGCATTTCCCTGTTCCAGTTCCGGTACGATAGCGCTGGTGATATCATAGGCTGACATTTCCGGCTTTAAATCATAAGTAGGAACATCCTTCGGACTTGGGCACAGTAATCTTCTTTCTCCGTTGAACTCCTCTTCTCTTCCTCCTGAGAAGAAAAAGGTAACGTGAGGATATTTTTCTGTTTCAGCAATTCTGATCTGAGATTTGTTATTTTTTTCAAGAATTTCCCCCATTGTTTCTGTCAAAACATTTTCGTCAAAGACTACATTAACATTCTGAAATGTTTTGTCATAGTTCGTCAACGTAATATAATAAAGGTTCAATTTCTTCATAGAATATTCCGGGAAGTCTTTCTGTGAAAGAACTTCTGTAATTTCTCTTCCTCTGTCTGTACGGAAGTTGAAGCAGATTACCACATCATTATCAATGATTCTTGCTACCGGCACGATATTACCTGTTTCAGTAGTGTTTACTAAAATAATAGGTTTCAGGAATTCATCGGTTACCTTATTATCATAGGAAGCCTTAATAACTGCCAAAGCATCTGTGGTCTGCTCGCCTACTCCTTCTACAAGGGCATCATAAGCCAGTTTTACACGCTCCCATCTTTTATCTCTGTCCATCGCATAATATCTTCCGACAACGGTAGCCAGCTTTCCTGTGGTAGCTTCCATATGTTGTTGAAGTTCATCAATGAATCCAAATCCGGAATGCGGATCACAGTCTCTGCCATCGGTAAATGCGTGAACAAAAACATTTTCATCCAATCCGAATTCTTTTGCAGCAGTCAGTAATCCTTTTAAATGGTTGATATGTGAGTGAACTCCTCCATTGGAAACCAATCCGATGAAGTGTACTTTTTTATTTTCTTTTTTGGCATATTCAAAAGCATCCTGAATCACTTTTTCCTGTCCTAAAGTCCCGTTCTCAACAGCCATATTGAGTTTTACCAGATTTTGGTAAACTACTCTTCCGGCTCCAAGGTTCATATGTCCTACTTCGGAATTCCCCATCTGTCCTTCCGGAAGACCTACTGCCAGTCCACTTGCTTCAAGTGTTGTATGTGGGAATTTTTTGAAACAGCTGTCTATAAATGGTGTATTTGCTTTATCTATTGCGGAAACATCCGGGTTTGTTCCTAATCCCCATCCGTCAAGGATAGCCAGTATTGCTTTTTTCGACATTTTCTAAAACTTTTATATACAAATTTACCTAATTTCCGATGAATAGAAGAATTTGAGGTCCTGAATTTTGGGCATTCTTTTAAAATAAGGACCTTATATCTTTTTAATAATAATTCTGCGACTCTTCCTGTTTTATTCCCGCATAGATTAAAGAGATTTATCAGAAACCCAACCAGCCTATCATCAGTATACAAGTATACAGCCAGCTAGATTCTTTAGCAATGACAATGACACTTTAAAAAAGCCGGATAAAGATCTGTTTTATCAAAATTCATGAAATTTCGTGATCATTTGCATTCATAAATCAGTAAATCTTTTTAATTTTGCTTTATGGATTTACGAGATCAATTGAAGAATCTTTTTCCTGATCATGATGAGCAGGATTTTGAAATGCCTGAGGAACAATTCAAGCAAAAGGAACCTTTAGTATGCAAATTTGAAAAAAAAGGGAGAAATGGTAAGCCGGTAACGGTTGTTGAAGGCTGGGAAGGCAGTGAGGAAGACCTGAAAAAAATCTCAAAGAAAATAAAAACCACCTTAGGAATAGGCGGTTCTGAGAAGGATGGAACGATTATCATTCAGGGGGATAACCGTGATAAAATCATGAATATCCTTAAAGAAATGGGATATAAAACCAAACGTGTTGGCGGATAAATCTAGAAATAGATCTGGGTTTCCGGCAGTGAGGTTTTTAAATTTTCAATTTTATTTTTCTCTATAGGATTTCCTGTAAGAATCAATGTTTTCAGATTTTTCAGCTGTTTGATTTCTACAGGAATATCTTTCAAATTATTGTTAGCCAGGTTCATGCTGACGATATTCTTTAATCCTTTTATTCGGGATGAAATTTCTGTGATATTGTTGCCGCTTACATTCAGAAATTCAAGATTTCTTGATTTAAAGAGGTTCTCCGGCAATTTTACAATGGCATTCTGCTGTAATTCAAGATATTTTAAGTTTTTAGGAAAGGATAAATTTCCCAAATCATTGATCTGATTATCTGAAAGGTTTAAAAATTTCAGATTTTTAATCTGATGCAGTCTGTCTGCAATAAAGCTGATCTGGTTCCCCTGCAGGTTGATTTCTTCCAGCGTTGGAATCTGCATTAATGCTTCCGGAAAAACGTTCAGATTATTGGCATCAAAATGAACTACTTTTAAGTTCTGAAGCTTTGCAATATTAGGATTGATGCTGGTCAGGCTATTAAGGTTCATCGAGAATGTGGTCAGTTTTTTAAGCTGGCTTATTTCATCAGGGATGTATTTAATACTGTTTTCATTAACGTTCAGTATTTCAAGTTCTTTTAGTGCAAATAATTCCTGATCCATCTTTTCAAGCTTATTGGCCATAATATTCAGAAAAAATACTGAGTCCAGCTTTACAGTCTGTGGAGGAAGATTGAACATTCCTTTTTCCCGAAAACTGATACTGTAAACTGTTTTTTTACTGGCTAAAGCATCCTCAATATTGGTAAAAGTAGGATATTTAACAGGATCAATCTGAGCCTTGAGCTGAGAAAGTGATACGATGGAAACAAGTAAGATAAGCTTTTTCATAAATATAAAAGACTGGCAGCAAAAAGTTACTGCCAGACTGGAATTATTAATAATTTACTTCTTTAAAAGTTTTACGGTCTTCTGGAAACCTCCTTCTGCTTCAATATTTAAAATTAAAACACGAGATCCTTCCAGCTGCTGCGTAAAGTCCAGGTCCAAAGCTTTGCTTGTACCATTGAATTTCTTCGTGTAAACAATTTTGCCATCCATACTGTAAGCTGTTACTGAAATATCTTTCAGTCCTTTTCCTGAATTGATTTTCACGATCCCTGAAGTAGGGTTTGGAGCGACAGTTACTGTATTTTCTGCTGTATTGTTTTCGATTGTTCCTAAAGATCCTTCGATACCTAAGTTATTTTTAAGAGCAATAACAACAGTTGCTGATTTTCCTTTATAGTTGATTGTATTCCCCGTTGCATCTACGTCTGTAGAAATGGTTGAATCCGGGTGCTGAACTGAGAAGAAACCAAATTTATGATCCGGAGTAAATGTAAGACCTGTAGGCTCTGCTCCTGCCGGCATAGAAGCAAATAGTCTTACTTTCGGATTAGCCTGAGTATGATCCGGTGCAATTACCCAAATATAGTTCTTACCACCATCCTGAAGAACCCAAAGGTTTCCAAGCTCGTCAAAAGTAAGGTTATCATTACCATCTGCCCATACTTCGGATTTCATTCCCTGAGCTGTATTGAAAGAATATACTGTAGAACTTCCTCCTACGAAAGTCTCTACCTGTGAAGCCGTCATTCCGTTATCCTGTAAACGGTACACTCTGTCTAATCCTTTTGCTGTAAAATAAATTCTGCCATCCAATGGGCTGATGTCTACATCTTCTACTCCATTAAATTTAGTACCTCCTAATGACAAAGCTAATGAAGCTGTATTATTTTGATCTGCCTTTGTTTTATTCGGCACCTGAATCCATGTTGCTGTAGTTCCTGCCGGATCTCCTGCTGCCGTTAATCCCTGGTCTAATTTTAATACATATAGATTTCCTGAAGAAAGATCGTTTGGAGTATCCATAATATATTTATACACCATGTGAGTTCCTCCGTCTTCTCCATAATATGCAATAGTTCCTGCATTGTTGATCACTACATTCTCATGGTTCATAATTCCCATCTGCCAAAGTTTTCCTTTGGAACCGTTCGGGTTTTTAGAGATGACCTGAGCTGTGGCGGGATCAATCTCTACCAACCAGCCGTAATCTTTGTATCCATCTGCATTCAGATCATTGGAAGTAACAGATTCTTCTGCGGTAACCACTGTTCCCCAAGGTGTAATTCCTCCTGAACAGTTTCTGATCGTCTGTACCAGACTGGGATCTGAGAAGCTTACAGCTCTGGATTTGGTTAGCTGCCAAAGTTTGGTAGAAGCATTGTAATTGATCTCTGCCATTGTAACTCCTCCAGGATTTGTTTCATGGTTTACGGAAAGATATCCGTTTGTACTGCTTCCTGTTTTTGGTACATAGGCTGTAAAGTCATTCTGACCTCCTACTAATCCTCCACCTTCGGTATAGCTGTCGCCCTCTTTTAAGATAAGCTGATATTTATGCTCCGAAGGAATGATCAGTTTATCCGTTTGTGCTGTAGGAACGATAGACGTAAAACAGCTGATATGTGTTCCGTTACAAGCTACAGGGTTTGTAGTATTTGCAGTCGTCTTAAGATAAGCATCAATTCTAAGGTCTGAACTGGTTGCACTTCTGTTATGTAATTCAACAGAGATTCTGTTGACACCGTTTACAAATTTTGATTTTGGAATAGAAAAAATATTGTATACATTTTCTGCAGCCCCATCAATGGTTGTACTAGAGAAAGTATTGAATGTAACAATACCCGCCGGCATATTGTCTCTTACCACTTCTTCACCGTTCAGGTATACAATAATACCATCATCTCTCATCACACCAAGTTCCATAGTATCAGAAAGCGTAGAAAGGTCAACGGTAAAATCCTTAGCAAAATAAGCAGTGGTAAGCCCGGAGTTAATTGTTGTTGTTACAGGATCCCCGTAACCTAGCGGGCCATTGCCAACTGTCCATGTTGAAATATCATAGGTCTTAGCATTCCATCCTATGGGCTGAGCCTGATTATTGTCTTTGTAGCTCCATGATGCTCCCTTATCAAATAATAAGGTCTGAGCCTGAATACCCGAGCAGGCAAGCAGAGCCAACGTTCCAATTGTTAGTAGTTTTTTCTTCATTTTTAATTTGATTTATTAGACGTTGCAAAACTATTTTTTTAGAGCCTTCCGTCTGTTAATAGGACTTTAAATATAAATCAGGGAATATTAAATTATTAAAAACCTAATGTTAAGGGGATTAATTTTCTGTTAATTGTTTCAAAACAAATTATATTCATAAGCTTAATCATTCACAAATGAGAAATTTTATTCAAAAACATGAATATTTTAGAAGATAATTTATTTTGAAATCAAGCTTTATTCTTATCTCTTAAAACTTTATATTTGTTATTATGATTGACACAGCTATGCAAAATAAAAAAATACATCAGGGTAGAAATATCAAACGTTTCCGGGAAATGCTGGGCATCAAGCAAGAAGCCTTAGCTTTCGAATTAGGTGAAGACTGGAATCAGAAGAAAGTCTCTCTTTTGGAACAAAAAGAAACGGTAGAATCTGATATTCTGGCACAGGTAGCTCAGATTCTTAAAGTACCGGCTGAAGCAATTGAGAACTTTGATGAAGAAGCAGCAATCAATATAATCGCTAATACTTTCAATAATCACGATCATTCTTCCCCCCAATTTGCGAATGTTATTAATAATTCACCCAATTTTCATCCTCTTGATAAAATGGTTGAACTTTATGAGCGTATGCTGAAACAACAACAGGAAATGATTGATAAACTTGAAAAGCTGATTCAAAGCAAATAGAACAAGTTTATTCTTATCTCTTAAAACTTTATATTTGTTATTATGATTGACACAGCTATGCAAAATAAAAAAATACATCAGGGTAGAAATATCAAACGTTTCCGGGAAATACTGGGCATCAAGAAAGAAGCCCTAGCTTTCGAATTAGGCGAGGACTGGAATCAGAAGAAAGTCTCTCTTTTGGAACAAAAAGAAACAGTAGAATCTGATATTCTGGCACAGGTAGCTCAGATTCTTAAAGTACCGGCTGAAGCAATTGAGAGCTTTGATGAAGAACAAGCCATCAACATTATTTCTAATACAGCCTCATTTGATAATTGTCAACAACCAGCCTTTTTTAATAACCAACCCACTTTCAATCCTCTTGACAAAATGGTTGAACTTTATGAGCGTATGCTGAAACAACAACAGGAAATGATTGATAAACTTGAAAAACTGATTCAAACAAAATAAACAAACAGACTGATCCGGTCTATAAAATAATTTTAGGCTAAATTCTGAAACTGTGTAAACATAATCTACACCAATTTCAGAATTTAGCCTATTTTTTATAAAAACTATATTGTTTCTGTCCGAATTTCCAGTGCGCAAATAAAAACCATATCACGCTACCAGAATTCTACCTACTTCGCTTTACTCACATCCGTAAGAGCATTCAGGAAAGCAATAATCTGTCTGATTTCCGTTTGGGTAAGGTTTAATTTATCAGGTGCCAGAGTTTGATTTTTCATTTTTAATCCTAATCCTTCTCCTCCTCCTTCGTTATAGAAATCCATAACCTCTTCCAATGTATTAAAAGCTCCGTTATGAAAATAAGGTTTCGTAAGGGCAATATTTCTCACGGTAACTGTTTTGAACGAATAATCATAGATCCAGGATTTTTCTTTTTTTACAGGGCTGTTTGCTCTTCCCATGTCATGATCCAATTCTATCGGCTGCTGATTGATTGGCTTTGTTGTTATTCCGAGAACTTCAGATTCATTTTCATTAAAAAACGGAGGTACAAGCCCGGAGAAATGGGGAGCAAAATGACAGGTGGCACAATTCGCTTTTCCCATAAAGAGGTTGAATCCTTTCTTTACATCCTCGGAAACATTCTTTTCATCTCTCATAAAGCGGTCAAAGTCGCTGTCAAAAGAATATAATGAAGCTACATAAGAACTTAAAGCTTTTGAAAAGTTTTCCTTATTGATATTTCCGTCTTTGAAAGCACTGCGGAATGCTTTTTTATATTCAGGTTTTGTTTTCAGTTTGTGAATAATGGTTTCGTAGCTTGTATTAAACTCATTTTCATTGTATATCACATGCTCTGCCTGCTGTTCAAGGTAAAAAGCACGAAGATCATAAAAGAATCTTTTAGCAAATACGGCATTATAAAGTGACGGAGAATTCCTTAAAACCGTTTTCCCTTCCACATTACTTTGGGATTTTGCTTTAAGATCTGTAAAAGCATTTTCCTGAAGATGGCAGGTTGCACAGCTCATTTTCCCATTACCGCTTAAATTTTGATCATAGAAAATTGACTTTCCGAGATTGCGTAAATGAGGACTGTCTTCTGAAGATTTCAGTAAAGTATAAAAATAGGGGTCTAAAAAGTCACTGCTGAAAAAGTTTTTATTTCCTACATTCCAGCCTGAGAATTCTTTGAGGTCATCCGCTCTGCCATCCCATTTCCCGAATTCTTCATACAGCGGATGTATGTATTTTTTATAAAATTCAATTCTGTCAAAAGTTTCAAAATCGGTATTTTTTGAAAGGTAACCTACAGCTTCTGTTAAGATTTGATTTGCTTTCTGCGTAGTATAATTTTTAAAATAAGGATCATCATTGATGTATTTTTGTATTCCCGAAAGTGCGTGTGCCGTTTCTTCTGAAATATTTAAGGAACCAGGTGTATCAAAACCCGTCACTCCCAGTGAATATATCCTGATCAGTTCTATCCGCAAAGGCAAGGTCTTATTATTTCCTTTACTTAATCCATTTTTCACTGCACTCAGGTAGAAACCGGAATAGCTATTGTATAAAAAGTCTGTAATAGTCTTTATTTTCTCTTTTTCATCCCCTGCCTCTTCTGAAAAAATAAGTTCATCCAAAACCTGTAATCCTTCCGGAGGTAAAGTATATGCCGTTGTTCCCGCTGCTTCTATATGAAATAAAGGGGCAGCATTAAGGTGGGTTTTGGTAAATTCAGGATAATGATAAGCTACGTAGAATTCTATTTCTTTAAATGAATTTCTGGTACTGCTTAATGATTTTTGCAGTTCATCAATTGAAATCTGGTCTTCTGAGAACTTGCGAACATCTGATTTTAGCTTTTCAAGCTTCATTTTAAAATCAGACAAACCTTTATTGACAAATGTATTTTCACTTTCTTTTCCTTTATAAACAGGATTGAAAGACATAACTGCAAATCCTATCAAAAGGACGACAACAAGCAGTGGATAAGATCTCATTAATTTTTAGCGGCAAAGCTACCAATCTGATGTTATCTCAGTTTTAATAGCAGATTAAATAATGTTTATATTTCTGATACAATATTTTTTACTAATTTTAAACCCCGAAATCAAATTCATTATTCTAGAGAAAACCGGTTATTCTAAAATACCGGAAAATAATGGCGGGAGATTATGGGGAGAGGATTTTTTTAATTAAATTCAATACATCAAAAACTAAAATAATATTATGAAAACAAAACTGTTGTTTGCAGTAGCAATAAGTTTCCTTTCTATTACTGTATTTTCGCAAAAGAAAAAGCTCGCAGAAAAGCCAGCCGTGAAGAAACAGGAAACAGCAGTCTATGCAGAGAAGAAAGGAAGTGATTATTATCTCGTTCGTCTGGAAAAAGATAAAGACATTCCCAATGTGTATGTGTATTCTAACGGAAGTACAAAGCCTTATAAAAACTACACTGATCTGAAGGATGTCATCATGGAATTCCCCGGAATAATGACTTCTAACAACTCTACCAAAGAAGAGCTGGTTTCTATTCTTAAAAAGGATGATCATTTTTATGAGATTACCTCTCAAAGGAAAGATCCTAAAAATATTGAAAAGACTATTGTTACCGTATATGAAGTAATGAATGGGCAAAGAAGAATTGTAGAAGAATACGGATCCATCTATGAGCTGATGGCCTCACCTTATAAAGAAGCAATTCTAATTAATTATTAAAAAAACAAAAAAATATACATATTATGCTAAATAAACTAGCTGCCTCAGAACTTGTTCTGAATGAAGATGGAAGTGTATACCACCTGAATCTTTTACCTGAAGATATTGCTGATAAAATCATCCTTGTGGGTGACCCTGACAGAGTGGCAAAAGTTTCAAAATATTTTGACACCGTAGAAATCAAAAAAAATAAAAGAGAATTCTATACCCATACAGGGACTCTGCGTGGTGAAAGAATCACCGTAATGTCAACAGGTATCGGAACTGAAAACATTGATATCGTAATGAACGAGCTTGATGCTTTGGTGAACATCGATCTTAAAAATAAAGAATTCAAAACTGAACATAAAGCTCTTGAGCTTTTCCGTATGGGAACATGTGGAAGTGTAAACCCTGATGTACAGGTAGACAATATGCTTGTTACTCAAAACGTAGTAGGACTGGATGGTCTTATGCATTTCTACCAGGATTACAGTTTCGAGAATGAGTTCTCTAAAAATTTCGTGGAGAAATTCCCATATGAAAAAATTAAGCCTATGCTTTACTTCTCAGACTGGGCGGAAGAAATGGGTGAATATTATAAAGATGCCAAATATCACGGTAATACGGCAACGTTCCCCGGGTTTTATGCTCCACAAGGGAGACAGCTTCGTCTAAAAGCGGTAGATGATCAATTCCTTGAAACATTGAATGACCTTGGAATCACCAACTTCGAAATGGAAACTTCTGCTATCTATGCGCTTTCAAAATTATTAGGCCACAAAGCAATTACAGTAAATAATGTAATTGCAAACAGAAGACGTGGAGAATTCTCTGCGGATCACCATGCTTCTGAAAAAAAACTGATTACATGGGTACTGGACAGAATTATTAAATAAATATTTTACACATATTACATATAAAGAGCTATTCTCGTTGGGGATAGCTCTTATTTTTGATAGGCTTCGGCTAATTTGTATTATTTAAAAACGTGCTAAAGCCCGTCCCTCTTGAATATACATCTATTCAATTTTTAAAAACCATCAATATTCAGGTGATATAAAAAGGACTTCCTTTTTGGAAGCCCTTAACACCATATCAACTATAATAAAAATTTATTATCTAAATTAAAACTCATTGATCATCACATAGAAATGTCCTGAGTACAAGCTTCCTGCGCTTCCTGAAATATTAGTAAGGTTAACCGTAATACTGGAAGTTGAAGTCAATCTCGGATTAGAAATCGAGAAGGTTGAATTACCTGCAAAATCTCCGGCTGGAGAAACAATCACCACAGCTCTGGAAGAACCCGGTTGAAATCCTGCAGGAACTGGGATATCAAGCGTCGCAAATTTCCCCGGAGGAATATTGCTGATAGAGACTCCCGGCCATACTTCAAAACTGATCTGGCTTTTCTGTATGCTTCCTTTCTCTCCCAGTTTAAATTGTCCGTTTACGTCAAGTTTTGCGGAAACATTAGGAGTTTCAGTACCAATCCCTACACTTGCATTATTATTCCCCAATACAATTGCATTGGCCTGTGAGGTTGTTGCTCCATATCCTACTGCAGTTGAATACTGTCCCAACGCATTTGCTCCCGAGCCTAAAGCAGTTGAATTCTGACTATTGGTGACAGCATTATATCCTAAAGCTGTTTCACTATTCGTATTTGTTTTTGCATTATATCCCAACGCTATGGACTGAAATCCTCCGGCAGAAGATTCATTTCCAATAGCAACAGATTCATTTTTACTGGTCTGGGCATGATAACCAATTGCTGTAGATCTGAAACTGGCAGCAGCAGCTTTATTTCCTATTGCTAAAGCTTCATTAAAAGAAGAAGCGGCACTTCCAATTGATATCCCCTGAAAAGCTGAGTTTGAACTCCCGATAGCAATACCGTTCTGGGCTGCATCGGCCCCTAATCCCAGACTTACAGAATTATCAACCCCCAGTCTGCCTGCAATTTTTGAATTTACCTTAAAGATCAGATCATCATATGTTTTTGTTCCCAATGCAAGATTGGTATTTGCCCCCCCAAAATTTCCAACATTTGTTCCTGTAAGATCCCAGCTTGTTCCATTATCAACTTTGGTGGTCCCTCCTATATTAATTAGAATATTATTCCATTTCGCTTCAAACCAGTAATAAAATCCAGCTTCTTTCAGATTTCCATTCCCATTATTCCATACAACAAGTCCATCAGCCGGAGATGGCACCGTTACATTGTCTGTAGATGAATTCAGTGCAATACTTGGAAGAAGTACTCCTTTATTTTTTGAGTTTACCTGAAGCATTGCTGAACTGTCTGGTTGAGAAATACCAATCCCAACCTGAGCATATATAAAAAAGCTAATTAGAAAAAAAAGAAGACTTACTTGAAATTTGTATTTTCCTGGCATTACACACATTTTTTGCGGTTGCAAATATACAATATTTTAATAAAATCGCAATTAAATTACAAATATCACAATTAAAAACACCACGGTGTGAATAAAGTGCAATTTAGTCACCAAACAATGAAAAATATTTAAATATCAGCAAGTTATATATTAAGCATTCATGAACATTTTACGTACCATCATTTCCAAACGCTTATTTAACCGTTACATTATTAATAAAAAACATCACTTATTATTGAATAAAACAAAATATTTTATTTTATGATAAATCAGTCTTTTATATGATAATTCGGGATTTTCCTATCCTGCATATTTGTAAAAATCTTTACAAAACCAACCAATTTAGAGCCTCTCTTTTTTTTTTTGCTGAAATATAATCAGAAATCTCCGCAGCAGCGATGTTTACAGTATATTATCAATAGGTTTTATATTGAACCTGTTTCAACTTTTACAGATCTCCAATTCTTTATTCATAATGAAATTCATACAACCTGACGTTCTAAAAACGCTTCAGATCAATTGAGTTATTATGAAATAATATTCTGGAATAAGTCCACAGGAATGTTCAATAGTAACCTCGTTGCATATATAATAATTGAAATAATTTAAAAACAGCTTTATCACTAAATCCCGTACTATACCAGGATCATTAATGAGATAATATATTTTATAACTGCAATTTTTAGTCCCACCGGAAACATTTAACGTTAAGGAATTTAAATGCTGTTTTGTCATCACAAAAAGCATTTCCTCAATCTTCATTATAATATATTCTGTAAGGCGATTATTTCTTATCAACCGAAGCGATTTTTTTTCTTAGTTATGGTACTATATACTTATAATGAATTAGTATTTAGGAAAAAATTATGAAAATTTTAACAGAAACGCCTGATTTTAGGAATGGTTATTGTTTAATTACTGGTATACCAAACTTAAATTTATATATTATGAACAATTCGGATTATAACAAAGCGGAAAATGCAGTAAACAATGTAGAAAATTCTTTACAGAATGCAACGGATAAAACCAAATGGAAAATCAATGAATTGGCAGATAAAGCCAAGGATTATATCAATGAAAAGCGAAGCAATGATGAGGAAGCTAATCAGGAAGACTGGCTAGATAGGGTAAAAGCTAATGTATCGGATGCCTGGGAAGACATTAAGGATAAAGCAGATGAAGCGTGGGAAAAAACTAAAGATGCTGCAGAGGATGTAAAAGCAGAATGGAACAAGAAAACCAATTAAAAATTCAGTCATATAAATATTTTCAAGAAAATGGAGTCTTAAATTGATAAGGCTCCATTTTTATTATGTCATAACCACAATTATTGCTACATTTGTATTTCAATAAACATTAAAAAATTATGTCATACGGTTTACTTAAAGGCAAAAAGGGGATTATATTTGGAGCCCTTAATGAACAATCTATCGCATGGAAAGTTGCTGAAAGATGTCATGAGGAAGGTGCAGAGTTCATCTTATCTAATGCACCTATCGCTTTGAGAATGGGAGAACTTAATGGTTTAGCAGAAAAAACCGGTTCTGAAGTGATCGCTGCAGATGCTACATCTATAGAAGATCTTGAAAAACTTTTTGATGCTGCAACAGCAAAATTCGGGAAAATAGATTTTATCCTTCACTCTATAGGCATGTCCGTAAATGTAAGAAAAGGAAAACATTATACAGAAATGAATTATGACTGGTTGGAAAAAGGCTGGGATATTTCAGCGGTTTCTTTCCATAAGGTAATGCGTGTGGCTTGGGAAAAAGACTGCATGAATGAGTGGGGAAGTATTTTGGCTCTTAGCTATATTGCCGCTCAGAGAACTTTCCCGGACTATAATGATATGTCTGATAACAAAGCTTATCTGGAAAGTATCGCAAGAACTTTCGGAAATTATTGGGGAGAAAGAAAAGTACGTGTAAATACGGTTTCTCAGTCTCCTACAATGACTACTGCCGGTAGTGGTGTAAAAGGTTTCGGAGGATTCCTGGGTTATGCAGAGGATATGTCTCCACTTGGAAATGCCACTGCTCTTGAGTGCGCAGATTACTGTGTTACTCTTTTCTCTGATCTGACTAAAAAAGTAACGATGCAGAATCTTTTCCACGATGGAGGTTTCAGCAGTTCAGGAGTTACTCAGAAAGTAATCAGCAAATATGATCTTGAGTAATCTCTCAAAAGATCATTCTCAATACAACAACATCGGCGGGCTCTTAGAGCCCGCCGATGATCGTTAAAATAATATATTAATATGAAGTTATAAAATTACGGTCTGTATAGAATGTGCAGGCGCTGTTAATTTAGCTGCCATCCCTTCTATCCAGAGATTTGTTTCGATATCATTTTCTGAATCATTCATAATGACCGTTACCAGTTGCCCGTTTTCATTCATAAAAGCAGAAGATGTTAAAGCAGCTCTGTTGGAAGAACTTCCAATTCTCTGAGCATTGGGTTTAATGTACTTTGAAACATGGCCTATATAATAATATTCATAGGTATAAAAGACTTCTCCTGTTTTGGTATCGGCAATAATCGGTGCAAAGCAGAAATTTCCTTTATGATTGGGACCACCCGTTTCATCCAGCAGGATATTCCAGTCTGTCCATAATGCATTTCCTTTATTGAAGTCATTCAACATATTTTTGCTGTACAGTTCTCCCAGGCTTACATCATAAATCCTGTCCATGCTAAACTGTTCTTTGCATCCTTCAGTAAAAGCCAGAAATTTATCCGGAAAAGCTCTGTGTGTTTCTGCTAAATTGTCAAAAAGCTGAGTTTTGTTATTCCAGGTTTCATACCAGTGATAACCAATTCCATGGGCGTATTTTGACGTTTCAGGATCGCTTAAAGTTGTAGTCGCTCTTTGATAGATCAGGTCTCTGTTGTGATCCCAGATCATTACCTGTTTATCTTTATATCCGTTTTTCCAAAGTGTAGGCCCGAGATTCTTTTTTAAGAACTCACCTTCTTCCTCAGCGGTATAAATACATGATTCCCAGCTCTGAGTTGCCATTGGCTCATTCTGAACGGTTAATCCCCAGACATTGATTCCTCTTTTTTCATATTCTTTAATGAATTTTATATAATAATCTGCCCAGGTCTGGTAATACTGATTTTCCAGTCTTCCACCTTTGTATAAGCTTTTGTTAGACTTCATCCAGGCTGGCGGACTCCACGGAGAGAAATAAAATGTAAAATTATTTCCTATCGCTTTCTGTGCTTCCTTGATCATTGGGATCTTATATTTCTCATCATGTGCAACGTTGAAAGTTTTCAGAGCGGTGTCATTATCCTCCACATAAGTATAGGAATCACTAGAGAAATCACATGAATTCATATTGGTACGGACAACAGTATAACCCAATCCGTTTTTACCAAAGTAAGCGTCCAGGATTTCTTTCTGTTTGTTCTTTGGCATCTTATAAAAGGTTTCTGCAGAAGCATCTGTAATAGCACCTCCAATACCTATCAGTTTCTGATATTTAAAATTAGGAGCTACAAAAATACAGGCTTCTGTTTCTTTGGGCTGTCCAAACTGCTCAAACTTTACTGCGCCTTTGTCCACCATCTTTTCATTTACTTTGGAGTTAGTAAGGATTACCTTAGCTGTTTTTCCTGCATTTTTCTTCCAGTAATTCTGGCCACTGACATTGACGACAACGCCTACTACAAAACAACTTACAATTAGTTTTCTCATAATTTCTTTCTATTTCCGGACTCATTGTCCTCTATTTCATTATTTATTTTGATAGACTCTTACGTAGTCTATATAATACTTTTGTGGAAAAATCTGATCATCAATTCCCTCTTTTCCGCCCCAGAAACCACCAACTGCAAGGTTCAAAATGATAAAATACGGCTGATCAAATGGCCATGCCTCGTAGGTTTTTTCTTTATTCTCATAGGTAAAAAATTTCTGATCGTCTATATAAACCTCTATTTTTTCCGGCGTCCAGTCTGCTTTATACACATGAAACTTCTCGCTTACATCTTTTACAAAAAGAGTATCTGTTTTCTGTGTTCCCTTGATATGATTATATTTTTTGGTATGCACTGATGCATGAATATAACCCTGATTAAAACCCACATGTTCCATGATATCCAGTTCACCATCATCCGGCCATTTCTTCATCTTTTCGCTCATCATCCATATCGCCGGCCATGTTCCACGGCCTTTCGGAAGCTTTGCCCTGACTTCTATGGTTCCATACTGAAAAGAAAATTTACCCTTGGTTAAAAGCCTTGCTGAAGTATATTTATTATTGTCCCAGTTTTCTTTTCTGGCCTCAATAACAAGATTACCGTTTTCCATTCTGGCATTTTCAAGCCTGTCTTTTGTGTAAAACTGAGCTTCACTGTTTCCATAACCGCTGCCCCCTACGTCATAATTCCATTTTAATGAATCCGGAAGCCCTTTTCCATTAAACTCATCACTCCATATCAGTTTTCTTGCAGAATCTGCCTTGTTTGAAGCACAGTTTACAGCTGACAGTACTACTATTGCAGCTGCACAAAACTGGATGGTATTCCGGAGTTTATTTTTCATGTTATTATGATTATCAGATTTTAACTAAAGCATTTTATCTTTTTTATATATGGCGGCCCAAAACCAGCCCTTTCGACTATTTACTTCACCCAATTAATTCTTTTGGTCTGCACATTCTGGGAGTTGGTTCCGACCATAATATCGAATTCTCCCCCTTCCCAGTCAAAATTCAGATCCTCATCAAAGAATTTGAGGTCTTCTGGGGTTAATGTAAAATCAATTTTTTTACTTTCTCCTTTTTTGATAAATATTTTTTCAAACCCTTTCAGTTCTTTTACCGGTCTTACTACTTTTCCAAAAAGATCTCTGATGTAAAGCTGTACTACCTCATCACCGTCATATTGACCCGTGTTGGAAACTGTAACACTGATGTTAAGCTTCTGATTTCCTTTAAGATTTGTTGAGTTTAAAATCATATCGGAATATTTAAAATCTGTATAGCTTAAACCGTAACCGAAGGGAAATTTCGGATCGTTATCAAGATCTATATAGGCTGAAACATAATTCCTATCCGTATTATTTTTCGCAGGTCTTCCTGTATTATAATGATTGTAATAAACCGGAATCTGCCCTTCAGTTCTTGGAAAACTCATGGGAAGTTTTCCTCCCGGATTCACGGTTCCAAAGAGAACATCGGCAATAGAATTTCCCGCTTCAGTTCCCAGCCACCATGTATAAATGATAGCCGGAGTATGATCCGCTGCCCAATTGAAAATCAAAGGTCTTCCTGCATTGATCATCAGGACAATAGGTTTTCCTGTTTTTGCAATTTCTACCAACAGGTCTTCCTGAACCCCGGCAAAGCCGATATTACTTCTGCTTTTGGCTTCACCACTCATCGCATGGCCTTCTCCTAAAGTCATAATTACCACATCTGCTTTTTTTGCAGTTTCTACGGCTTCCGCAAATAAAGTTTTATCCTGATCATCAACGTTACAACCCTTTGCATATAATAAAGTGGAGTTTTTATCAAGCTGGTTTTTAATTCCATCAAACTGTGATACAATTCTTTGGTTATCATCTTTAAAAGCTATCGACCAGAATCCGTGATTAGCCACTGTTTCTTTTCCAAAAGGGCCTATCAAAGCAACAGTTTTTACTGTTTTTGAAAGCGGAAGTATATTTCCCTGATTTTTAAGAAGAACAATGCTCTTTGAGCCAAATTCTCTTCCGAATTTCCTGTTTTCCAGATTATCGGTCTGTTCTTTCTGTCTTTTCTCATTACTGAATCTGTAAGGATCATCAAAAAGTCCCATTTCGAATTTTTTGGTTAAAATTCTTCCTGCTGCATCATCTATCAGTTTAAGATCTACTTTTCCTTCTTTGGCCAGTTTTGGAAGTTCTGCCATATATACACGGCTTTCCATATCCATATCACTTCCGCCAAAAATTGCCCTTTCAGCGGCTTCACCTGCATCTTTAGCATAGCCGTGAGGAATCATTTCCCCTATGCTTCCCCAGTCTGAAACAACAAATCCTTTATAATTCCATTTTCCTTTCAAAAGATCTCTCTGGAGATACTTACTGGCCGTAGCAGGAATTCCGTTGATATCATTGAAAGAGTTCATAAAAGTAGCGACACCTGCTTCTGCTGCGGCTTTGAAAGGAGGAAGATAGGTTTCATTCAGCTGCCTGAGGCTCATATCAACCGAATTGTAGTCTCTTCCGCCCACTGCTGCTCCATAGGCTGCGAAATGTTTTGCACAGGCCATCACAGCATCAATGTTTCCTAAGCCCTTCCCCTGAAATCCTTTGATTCTTGCTAAACCTATTTTAGTACCCAGATAGGTATCTTCTCCAGAACCTTCCATTACTCTACCCCATCTCGGGTCTCTGGCAATGTCTACCATAGGAGCAAAAGTCCAGTGAATACCGTAAGCAGAAGCCTCTGTAGCAGCTATTCTCTCTGATTTCTCTATCATTCTCAAATCCCAGCTCGCTGCCTGCCCCAGGTTTACCGGAAATGTTGTCCGGTAGCCATGGATAACATCCTGTCCAAACAACAAAGGAATTTTAAGCCTTGACTGAGCAGCTAATTTCTGGAAAGCTTTGGTTTCTTCAGCTCCGGCAACGTTCAGCATAGAGCCTACTTTTCCTTTTTTTATTTCTTCCAGAACTGCGGCCGAATTGGAATGCTGAGGTCCGGTAGCATATTCAAATCCGCTGTACTGCACCATCTGCCCTACTTTTTCTTCCAGTGTCATTTGAGAAAGCAGTTCTGCCACTTTCTGATCTACTGTTTTTTGTCCGTAGGCATTCATACCAAATGTTGAAAATGCGAGTAAAAAATATGCTCTTTTCATATCAAAAGTTTAAAAAATATAAGTTGCTGCCGAATGTCCTGAAATTCTTACTACAGCGGTTTTTCCGGCAAATTTAATATTAAAATTCTCATCTGCTTTATTATCGTTCTGAACAATTACTATTATTTTCCCAGATTGAGTCTTAAAAGCAGCTGTTGAAAGATTTCCAGTTTGTGAAGAGGCAATACGCTGGGAGCCGGCAGGTACAAACTTAGAAGCGTGGGCAATAATATAATAAGCAACATTTCTTGTGAAGTTTTCACTGTCTGAAATGGTGACAGCCCCTTTACATTCAGTACAACCACCGTCTGTGTGAGGTCCGTATTTTGAATCATTGGCCAAATTCCATTCTAAAGCAGTTTTACTCCAGTTCCTCATTGAACCAATGATTACGTTTTTGGTATGCCAGTTCAGATCTTCCTGAAAGGTTCCTTTTGAGCCTGTCCATTGTTCTGTGAAATATAAGTTCTTATCCGGGAAAGCATTATGAACAGTACTTAATGCTGATATTTCCCCTTCATATAAATGAAATGCAGATCCGTCTATATACTGATTGGCTTTGGCATCTTTCAAAATATCAATCGCGTATTCAGGCTTGTTGCAGTTGTGATCGTATACAACAATCTTTGTTCTGATATTATTTGTTTTAAAAACAGGTCCTAAGTGATTTTTAATAAAATCTCCCTGTTGCGCAGAAGGCATATAAAGACTAGGATTATTACCCGGATGTAAAGGTTCATTCTGAGGAGTGACTGCATCGATGATAATGCCTTCTTTTTTCATTCCCTGAATATACTTTACAAAATAATTGGCGTATGTTCCGTAGAACTCAGGTTTTAAGCTTCCGCCTTTGGATTTACCATTGTCTTTCATCCAGACAGGTGCTGACCAAGGCGCTGCAATGATTTTGATCTCTGGATTGATCGCTAAAATCTCTTTCAGCATCGAAATCAGAGCTTTATCTTTTTCTAAACTGAATTTTGATAGTGAGGCATCAGTTTGTCCTTCAGGCAGGTCATCATATGAAAACACTTGACCGTCAAGATCAGAAGCTCCAATGCTTAATCTTAAATAGCTGATAGAGATTGAGTTTTTATCATTCCCAAAAAGTTCTCTAAGTAACGCTTTTCTTTTGGCTGGTGACAATGTGTTGATCACTTCTACACTTCCTCCTGTTAATGTATATCCGAAGCCATCAACATATTGAAACTTCTGATGATCATCTATTTCAATATTCTGAAGGTTGTTGGAAATATTTGTAAATTTAACCGGAGCCTGCAATTGTAATTTTACGCTTTCATCGCCTTTTGTAAGCCAATACTGGACTTCATTTCCCTTATCAGAAGCAACTGATGTGCATGATAAAGGAAAAAGGGCCACACCACTAAGTAGTGCGGCACCTCTAAAGAAACTATATAAGTTGTGAAACTTCATGTGTTAGTAACCTGGGTTTTGGATTAAAGCTGTATTTTGCATTTCATTGAAAGGAATAGGCAGAATTTCGTTCTTACCAGTTATAAATCCTCTTGATCCCAATTTTGCTGATGCATCACCCCATCGAACCAAATCAAACCATCTGTGACCTTCTCCCGCCAATTCTCTTCTTCTTTCATCTTTGATCGCCTGGATAGAAACAGGAACTGATGCAAGGCCTACTCTAGCTCTTACCGCATCCAATAATGCCTGAGCTCTTCCTCCAACACCTCCAAGTGCTTCTGCTTCCATCAGGTAGGTATCTGCCAGTCTTATCGCAATATAATTTTGACGGAAGTTTAGCTCTGTAGGTCCCGGAAGATTAGATTTGTCTGCATTTCTTGGTAAATATTTGTTTAAGAAATATCCTGTGTCTTTATACCCCGGAGAATAGGTAATTTTACCTTCGGTCTTGAATTTTTTACCATTAAATATGGTAGCATCCAGACGGGGATCTCCCTGCATAAAGTTAAACAGATCATCCGTAACAGGGTTGAACCCCCAACTTGCATAAAGATCCGGAGCATCATTATTAGGAACATTGGCTACACGTCCATAAGACTTAATGCCTAACATCACATTGATAGAATTTCCCTCGTCCTTTCCGGTCCCCCAGAAAGGCCAATCTGCATTACTTACATTGGTATGCATCACTTCAAGGACAGATTCTGTAGTGAATTTATTATCTACTTTCCATAAATCTGCAAAATTGCTTACCAGTTTATAACCATACTGGCTTGTCTGGCCCGGTACGCCGTTTACCATTTCAAACTGAGCAGCGGCTTCAGTATTTTTTTTATCGTATAAATAAATTTTTCCCAAAATAGCTCTTGCTGTCCCCTGGGTAATTCTTCCTTTCTCTGAAGGGACTGTTGTTGTTACAGGAAGATCATTGATAGCAGCCAAGATATCTGCTTCTATCTGAGCATAAACAGCTTCAGGTTTTGCCTGAGGAATATTGTAATAATCGTCGTCGTACTTAAAAGTCTTCAGAATTAGAGGGATATTTTTGAACATTCTTAGCAATTCAAAATAATATAATGATCTTAAAACTTTTGCCTCTGCTGTAAATCTTTTTTTGTTCTGATCATTCATATTTATAGCGGGAAGCCTTTCCAAAAGAAGGTTTGCCTTTGTAATACCCTGATAATAGTCTTTCCAATAACTGAGTGGCATAATAATGGGATTGATTGAATAATTGGAAAACCCCTGAATTCCTGCACCATCTGAAGAATTGCCTCCGCCTGAGTAGAAATCATCAGATGCCCCATTAAAGAAGGTGACCATATTTTCAAATCCACCGGAATATTTTCTAAGCATATCATAAGTTGCCACTAATCCTCCAAATGCCTGCTCTTCATTCTGAAAATAGTTACTAGTATCGAAAGTTCCTGTATTTTTTACATCTTCCAGATTACCTCTATCGCAGGATACAGCCCCAAAACTAATACCTGCAAGGAATAAAACTGATAAACTTTTATATATAAATCTTTTATTTTTCATTTTTTTAACAATTAAAATTGAACATTAGCTCCAAAAAGAAAAGTTCTTGCCTGTGGATAAAAAGCTCTGTCTATACCAAATGTATCCGCGCCTGCAATTTCAGGGTCATAGCCAGTGTATTTTGTGAAAGTAACAAGGTTTTCCCCAGTCACATATAATCTAATTTTTGAAGCACCAATAGTTTTCGCAGCATCTTTAGATAAAGTATATCCTATCTGAACTAATTTCAGACGTAAATAATCTCCTTTTTGAAGATAATAGTCAGACATTCTAGTATAATTATGATTATCATCATTCACTGTTACTCTGGCTATATTATTGGATGTTCCTTCACCTGTCCAACGGCCCAAAATAGCTGTTTGGTAGTTTGCTTCCTGAATATCCAGTCTTCTTAAGCCCTGGAAAATTTTATTTCCTGCCTGTCCCTGAGCAAAAATCATCAAATCGAAATTTTTATAATTCATATTTAATGTTAACCCAAAGGTATATTTTGGTACAGAATTACCAAGATTGACCGCATCTTGTTCATCAATCACTCCATCTCCGTTTGCATCAAGTCTTTTAAAATCTCCTGGTTTTGCATTAGGTTGAATTAATCCGCCATTAGCATTTCTATACGCATCAATTTCTGCCTGATTCTGAAAAACTCCCAGATTCTTATATCCATAGAAAGAACCATAGGATTCACCAACCTGTAATCTGGAAACAGCTCCCAGCGTTTGGTAAGAAGCGAAGTTAACATAAGGTCTGTCATCTTCAAGTCTGGTAATCTGATTTTTCAGATAAGCAACATTCCCATTGACAGAAAAACCAAAGTCACCCCAGTTTTTTTTGTATCCCATGCTAACCTCTATACCATCATTGTTCATGTCTCCGATATTTCTATAAGGATTATTAATTAACCCTAAGTAACCCGGAAGTTCAACTTTTCTTAAGATATCTGTACTTTTCTTTCTGTAAACATCTACACTTAAATCAAAATTTCTGAAAATCTTAAGGTCTGCTGCAATGTTGAACTGTGAGGTTCTCTCCCATTTCAAGTTGGGATTTTCAAGGGTACTTGGTGCATATCCTACACGGATAATATTATCCCCGAATGTATAATTACTTCCGGCAATCAGAAAATTGGCAAACTGGAAATCATCAATAGCATCATTACCTAGTACACCGTATCCTCCTCTTAGTTTAAAGCTGGTTACCACTTTATTTTGCGGCCAGAAGCTCTCATTAGATGCATTCCAGCCTAAAGACATTGCCGGGAAGTTCCCCCAGTGATTATTGCTTCCAAACTTTGAAGAACCATCTCTACGAATTGTTCCGGTGAAAAGGTATCTGTTGTCATAGTCATAAACTACTCTGGCAAAATAGGAAGCCTTGTGCGTTTGTTTTCCGTCCCAGGCATTTCCCTTTTTATTTTCTGGAGAAATATCAAAATTGAAAGAGGCATCCTGCCAGTTATTTACAGGCAGATTGGTAAATGTCGTACTTTGCCCAGAAGAAATATTATACTCGTAATACCCTTGACCTAATAATACATTTAAATTATGTAATCCAAATTTATTCTGATAGGTAGCTGTATTTTCAGTACTCCACTCAAACTTTTTATCAATCTGTCTGAATAGACTGTTAAAATCATTTTTATTAGCTGTACTCAAGTAATTAATCGGAGTGAAAGCCTGATTCCCCCAGTAAGAAAGTTTTCCGTTCATACTGGATTTAAAGCTAATATGCTTGCTCAGTTTTAGCTCAGCAAATACATTGGCTATAATATCATCAGACCAGTTGTATCTGCCTAACTGAGTTTGTCTGAAAGCTAGCGGGTTTGTCATTTCTTTACTTACATATGGTGAAATTCCATAGGCATTTCCATAGGGATCTCTCACATAATTAGGATTATTAACATAATCACTAAAATTAGGTTCATTATAAATTCCGTTCCTTACAACCACCGGAGTCAACGGATCAAGATTAATCGCAGAACTCAACGGTCCCCCAAATTCACCATTATCGGTAACTCCCTGAGATCTTGTATGGGTATAAGCAAAAGTTTGCCCTATTGTCAGAAAATCGAATACTTTATGAGTTGAGTTTAATCTGGCATTCACTCTTTTATAATTTGAAATATCTCTTAATACAATACCTTCCTGATCGTAATATCCAAAAGATGAATAAAATGTAGATTTATCATTTCCACCACTGATACTAAACTCATGAGATTGACGCTGTGCGCTGTTGAATATTTGTTTTTGCCAATCTGTTCCGGCTCCATAAGTGGAAGGATTACCTAGAATCGGGGTCAGTTTATCATTGATATAGGCCTCGTTCATAATAGTTGCATATTGTGAACCATTTAGCAGATCCAGTTTTTTGGCAGCGCTTCCAACACCAAAGAAACCATTATAGGAAAGATTCAATCTTCCTTTACCTCCCTTCTTTGTCGTAATTAAAATCACACCCTTTGCAGCAGATACTCCATAAATTGCAGCAGAAGCTCCATCTTTAAGGATTTCCATTCCTTCAATATCAGACTGATTCAGCCAGCCAATATTATCCACTACAATTCCGTCTACCACCCATAAAGGATTATTACTTCCGGCTCCAAAACTGGTAATACCACGAACACGCACTGTAGCAGCGGTTCCCGGCTGTCCGGAATTTGATATTACCGAAACTCCGGCAGCTCTTCCCTGAAGAACCTGCTCAGGACGCCCTGCGGTAGGAGCGTTTTCAATGTCTGAAGCTTTAATACTTGATATAGCCCCTGTAACATTGCTTTTTTTCTGGCTGCCGTAACCAATCATTACGACCTCTTCTATTTTATTTTCTTTTGGGATAGTGTCTTTTACACTGGTCTGAGCATTGAAGTTAGCTGTAAAATACAGCACAGCAACCACTCCCAGACTTCTTGATATTCTTACATTCATATATAGTTATTGTTTAATTCTCAAATTGAGACAATAAAAATATATTTTTTTTTAATTAATTAACATTCCATTCACAAATATTTTAATTTTTCTTTTATTTTTCAGGGTTAGAAGCCATATCTTCGCATCAATATTTCATAAAAAGTTTTAAAAAACCAATAAAGTAATCTCCCAAAATGACCTCCAAGCTTTCAAATATTTCTCTTCCGCTAAAACTTACCTTTCTTATTTTTTCAATGGTTTTAAACTGTATGGGACTTATCATCCTGCAGCTTGCAGATGCTAATATTACCTATGGAGAACTTGGCTTTCTTGAATCTTTTAAAGACCTGCCTGTTGCTTTTATTTCTCTTTTTGCCGTGGGTTTCATTAATAAAACCGGCGCAAAAAAAGCACTAATTCTTGCTTTAGCGATTGTTGGGCTATGTTCATGTCTTCTTCCCTTCGTTGAAGTCTTCTGGTTTTATAAGCTGTGGTTTGCCATCATCGGGGCCTGTTTTGCCATAGGCAAAATCTGTGTCTTCGGGATTATCAGGAATAATATTTCTGATGAGAAATCGCTGGCAAAGGCAATGAACAGTGTGGAAGCTTCTTTTATGGTAGGAATTTTTGTAGTCAATACAGGATTCGGATGGTTGATTTCCAGTCAGTATTCTGAATTCTGGAAGTTTGGATTTTTACTCATTGCTGCTTTATCTGCTGTCACCATATTTTTACTTTCGAAAGCGAAAATATCTGAAGCGAAACCGTTGGAAAATAAAAGCATTTTGTCTGAACTTTCCGGGTTTACGACTCCTGTTGTGGCTTTATTTCTGGGGGTTATCTTCTTTATTGTTTTTGTAGAACAGGGATTCAACTCGTGGCTTCCCTCTTTTTATAAAAACCACCTGAAGGTCAATTCTTTTTTTGCACTTCAGGCTACTTCTTTCCTGTCACTTTTTTCATATGCAGGAAGAACTTTAACGGCCAATATCATCAGAAGATTTTCTTTGCCTGGATATTATATGGCATGTATGTCGTTAATTGTCATCATACTGCTAACTATAGTTGGTATACAGTACTCTGATTCTGAAAATTCAAAAGTTCTTCTCTTTTTGTTTCCGGTAATAGGTCTTTTTCTTTCGCCGCTCTACCCTGTTATCAATTCAAGAATGATTGCCCAGGTGGATAAAGACAAGATCAATCTTTTCACTTCTCTGATCGTTATTTTCTCTTCATTAGGCAGCTCCGTAAGCTCTATTATTATGGCTTTATTATTTGAAAATCAGCTATTAAACTTCTACCCATTATATATATTATTCTCTGTAATTCTTCTTTTTGTGATTAGTTTAATATATTTTAACGTCTCAAATAGAAAATAGTTTTATTTTTACTGCCATGAAAATCAAAGACACGAAAAGTAAAGAAACGCTTCGGGAACTTATCGACACCAAGGACTTCGTAGCTCATATTTCTGTTGACTGCACTATATTCGGCTTTCATAATAATATTCTGAAAGTTCTGCTTTTAAAATATCACGATCTGAATCTGTGGTCACTTCCGGGTGGCTTTGTTTTCAATGATGAAGATTTGAGGGAAGCTGCTGAAAGGGTTTTATTTGAAAGGACGCATCTTAAAGGTTTGTTTTTAAAACAGTTTCACACTTTTGGAAGAATAGACCGTACAGAAAACAATGTTCACCAGATCCTTCTTAAAAATAAAGGAATAGAAGTCCCGCAAGACCACTGGATCTTTCAGCGATTTATTACTGTAGGCTATTGCAGCCTTATTGATTTTTCCCTGACTAATACCTTTCCGGATGCTTTCAATGAAAGCTGTGAATGGTTTGAAGTGAATAAACTGCCTCAAATGGCTTTCGATCATGACAGGATCATAGAAACCGGGCTGGAATATCTTAGAATGAACATCAATACTGAAGTAGCTGCCAGTAATCTGCTTCCTGAGAAGTTCACAATGAAAGACCTACAGGCTCTTTATGAGACTATTCTGGGTCAGAAATTTAGAAGAAATAACTTCCAGCGAAAGATTTTAAGCTTAAATATTCTTGACAGAATGGAAAAACTTTATGATGGTTCAGCCAATAAAGCACCCTATCTGTATAAATTTAAAACTGAAGTTCACAATTCTACCAATCAATACCCTATATCCAATGATGAGGAGTCTTAAAATGCAGAATTTATTACCTAAACAAAGAAAAAGAGCATTATCTGTCTGAAAACCAATATCAATATAAGTTTTCAAAAAAACTTTCAAGACACCACGAAAAATGTTACTTTTAACAAAATCAAAAAATCATGTCATATTATCCTCTTACAAGCATTCCCGACTATTATGGAATTGATGCTTTACTTACCGAAGAACACAAACTGATCCGCCAATCTGTAAGAGACTGGGTGGAAAGTTTTGTAATGCCGCAGATTGATCAGGCCGCTCAAAATCATACAGATCTACCTGGCCTTATGAGAGAACTAGGGAAAATCGGAGCATTAGGTCCGTATATCCCTGTTGAGTATGGAGGTTCAGGATTAGACCAGATTTCTTATGGTTTGATCATGCAGGAACTGGAAAGAGGAGATTCTGCAGTACGTTCTGCAGCTTCAGTACAAAGCTCTCTGGTTATGTTTCCAATTAATGAGTTCGGTTCTGAAGAACAAAAAAAGAAATATCTGCCGAAGCTTGCTGCCGGAGAAATGATTGGGTCTTTTGGATTAACTGAGCCTAATCATGGTTCTGATCCAAGTTCTATGGAAACTTATTTTAAAGATATGGGAGATCATTATCTTTTAAATGGGGCTAAAATGTGGATCACCAACTCTCCTCTTTGCGACATCGCAGTAGTGTGGGCAAAGAATGAGGAAGGAAAAGTACAGGGGCTGATTGTTGAAAGAGGAATGGAAGGTTTTACGACTCCGGAGACTCACAATAAATGGAGCTTAAGAGCTTCGAAAACAGGAGAATTGGTATTCAATGATGTAAAAGTACCGAAGGAAAACCTGCTTCCGGGCGTAACAGGATTGAAAGGGCCTTTGTCTTGTCTGAATTCTGCAAGATATGGAATTTCGTGGGGAGTAATTGGCGCAGCTATCGACTGCCACTGTACGGCTGTTCAGTATGCTAAAGAAAGAAAACAGTTTGGTAAGCCAATTGGTTCTTATCAGCTTCAACAGAAGAAACTGGCTGAGTTCCTGACAGAGATCACAAAAGCCCAGTTATTATGTCTTCAGCTAGGAAACCTTAAAAATGCACACAAAGCAACGCCTGCTCAAATTTCTATGGCAAAGCGTAACAATGTGAATATGGCTATTGAAATTGCAAGAGAATCAAGACAGATTTTAGGAGGCATGGGAATCATGGGAGAATTTCCAATGATGAGACATGCAGCCAACCTGGAATCCGTAATTACATATGAAGGGACTCACGATGTTCATTTGTTAATTACCGGTTTAGATATTACGGGAATCAACGCTTTTTAAATAAAAGCAAACCATATACTGAAAGAGTCTGAGCCATTGGTTCAGACTCTTTTATTTTACTCACATTAAAGAGAATTGATATTCGCTGAATAGTTATTGATGTATTAATATTTTCATTAATTCATTAAAGTTATTACCTTAATACCGCCAAAAAGATATCAATATGAAAAAAATCGCTACTTTCTTATTAGGGATTTCAGCTCCATTCTGTTTTGCCCAGCAGGCTGGAGATTTGGTAAGCGCTGAAGAGAAGCTGGATTTAACTCCACAGGGAGTTGTCAATTTCATAGCTAATAATCTTGGTGAACAGAATGCTCCGGATTTTGTGAGCTATCTCAACAGTTTCAATGTTGGATTAAAAGGCTATAAAATCACCTATTACACTAAAAACGAGAAAAATGTTCTTGTAAAAGCAACCGGGCTTTTGATGTATCCTAGTGTAGGTTTCAAACTCTCAACAGTAGTATCGGACCACGGAACTACTGATAGCAGACACAACGTTCCCTCCAATTTCAAAGGAGCTTTAACTGCCGGATTTGTAGTTGAACTTTCTTATGTACTCAATGGCTATATTTTAATGGCACCTGATTATGTAGGAATGGGAACCGGAGAGGGAGTTCATCCTTATGTGGATTATCCTACGGAAGCGGGAGCCACTGTAGATTTCATCACAGCAGCCAATAAAGTATTGGCCCAACTGAATGTAAAGCGTTATGATGAGTATTTTCTAGCAGGATATTCTCAGGGAGCCCATGCTGCAATGTCTACATTAAAGAGATTAAGTATTTCAAATCCGGATAATCTCAAGTTCAAATATGCTTATATGGGGGATGGACCTTATGATTTCTCAGGAGTAACTCTACAAAAAGGAGTACTGGAAAAAGACATCTATCCATTCACTGCATTTCTGGCCAATGTTCTGCACAGCTGCAACAATACGGGTTTTAAAACCTATAACAATGATATTTCGGAGGTAATTTCTGCAGAATATATTGACCGGTACAATTATCACGTGGCTCAGGATAACGGAGGTTTACTGTGGGGACCTGTTGTATGGAGAAAACTCTTTACCAACAGCTTTATCCATGATGTCACCAACAATCCGAACAATAAGCTCAGACAGTGTATGAAGCCTAAAGATGTGTATGACTGGTATAATAAAACTCCTATGACTTTGGGGCACTCTACAGTAGATTTAGCCATCCCTCCGGAAAACACATCCAAAACTATTGATGTGCAGCGTGGATATTATCCGTGGTGGGATCTTAATAAATATAAACTGGATTCTTTTTACTGGGGCCCTATAGGACATGTAGGAGGAATTCTTCCATTCACATTAGCTTCCAATGCAAAGTTTAATGCGCTGAGAAGTGGCGGATTGCTCAATCAATGGGCAATAGCAGGATCAGTTTTTGGCAAACAATCAGATGTTCCATCAGAAAAAACTTCTTTATTCTCATCCCAGATAAAACCTGAGCTGGGAAATATGCAGCTGGTAGAAATTACAGATTTTAATCAGGAAAAAACAATGAAAAGATCTGCTGATGAGCGAAGTTTATCTTCTTTAAAAGATGGGGTTTATCTTTTAAAAGTGACGGAAAATAATGAAGATAAAATGCTTCCCTACATTAAAACCACTCCAAAAGAGATTCAGGAAAATGAAATCGTACAGGCTGAGAATAATGCTGTCTTAAAATTGAAAATAGACCAGGATGAACTTGCTGCTGTATATATTTTTGATGAAAGCAAAACACTGGTAAAAACTATTTCTAAAGAAGAATATCGGAACACAGGAGGAATCAGTTTAGAAAATCTGGGTAAACAGAAATATACTTTTGAAGTAGCCACTCCATTTTATAACCTTCAATTAAGTAAAGCCATATATATCAACACCTTAAAAGAAAGAACAGATATCTTTACGCAAAATAGACAGATCAAAATAAAATCAGGCAATAGTATTAAAAATATCAGCATATATACCATTTCAGGAGCTTTAGCTGTACAGCAGGAAGTTAATACCTCTCTTTATGAATCCAAAGGTTTAGAATCCGGAGTTTATGTGGTACATGTTACTCTTCTTAACGGAGAATCCATTCAGCAGAAAATTAAATTATAACACTTATTCACTTTCTATAATATCATTTCATTTTAAGTTAATTTTTGCACTTCAGTAATGGAGTGCTTTTTTTGTCAATAAACATTGATGAGTCATAAAATGGGTACTTCGAGAAATGCTCATCTCCTGCCGGTTACAAAAAAATGCTCTTTTTAATAAAATCTGTATTTATAATTATAAAATAACTCTAAAAAAAAGATTTGAATATAAATCTAAAAAACACTTTAACTAAAGCATTTTAAAACACAATAAAACAGATATTTTAAATACGGCAAATATTCTTAAATGATAATTTTTAAAATTTGTTGTAAATGATTTTTATCAATTATTTTAAATTATTCTAAATAAAATTAGCAAACTTATACTGAGCCTCCTAATTTTGCCGAAAGATTAATGCCAGATGGTTCACAACGATTCCCAATTCCTTTTCAAATCCCGATTTTTAACTTTCCTCTTCGTCTTCATTACCGCTGCAGCCAGCGCACAAGACCATTCCTTTACGATTATCATTGAGGTAAAAGATGCCGAACTGAAACCTGTAAAAGAAGCTGAAATCAACATCTTCTCAGCAGAGGCTAAATACACCACCTCCAGCAATGACAAAGGAATTGCTGCTATAGATATTACACCCGGAAAATACAAAATTGAAATCCATAAAAACGGAAGCCTTGGTTATACCCATACTCTGTCAGTTAAAAAGGCTGAAACATTCTCTGTCTCCCTTAAAGAAAGAATAAATACTATTGAAGAAGTTGTCATCACAGCAAAAGAAGGAAAAGGACTCACCTCTTCATCCATTATCAGCCAACGCGCTATGCAGCATTTGCAGCCATCGAGCTTTTCAGATCTTCTCGAACTTCTTCCCGGAGGAAGATCAAGTGACCCTGTTCTGAATCAGGTCAATAGAATAAGTCTTCGTGAAACAGGCAGGCCCGGCAGTGATTATAATACTTCTTCTATGGGAACGACATTTCTGGTTGATGGTGCCCCGCTAAACTCTGGTGCCAATCTCCAGTATACCTATGATTTCTTGGACAAATCCAACAATGGGCTCAAGAGAAGACTTAACATCACAAGTGGTGTCGATATGAGAAGTATAGCTACAGATCAAATCGAACGTGTGGAAGTTTTGCGGGGAATACCTTCTGTACAATACGGAAATTTAACCTCCGGTATTGTAAAAATCACGAATAAATCAGGATATACAAGATGGAAAGCAAGATTTAAAGCAGATGGTTACAGTAAACTTTTTGCAGTAAGTAAAGGTTTTGAAAACAAAGAAAAGGATCTGAAAATCAATGCAGGACTGGATTACCTGAATGCAAAAGCTGATCCCAGAGACAGACTTGAAAATTATAAGAGAATTACAGCTAATCTAGCTATTGTAAAAGAGAAAAAGCATAATAAAGGAACTTCAAGATGGCAGACCAGTCTTAGCTATACCGGCTCGCTGGACGGATCCAAATCTGATCCTGATGTCGATTTATCTGAGCTGAACTCTTATGAGGTCAACAATCATCTTGTAAGCCTCTCCAATCTGTTTACTTATACTAAAAATGAGCCTTCGTTTTTTAGATCAACAGAGATTCAGGCTACTGTTAACCAAAGATTTGACAAAATAAAACAGACCAAATTCATTCAGTTAGAGAATGCTACAGCTTTTCCACTATCCAAAACAGAGGGTGAGTATGATGGTTATTATCCTGAGCCGAGATATATTTCAAATTATAAAGTAGACGGAAAACCTCTTGATGTATTTGTAAAAATGGTAAATAACTTTCAGGCTGATTTTAAATCAGTTAGAAATGAATTCAATGCAGGATTAGACTGGCAGCTGAGCAAAAACTGGGGCAAAGGGCAGCAATTTGACATTTATAAACCTATAGATCCTAAAGCGACTTTCAGGCCCCGCGCCTATCGCGATGTTCCGGCTTATATTACCTCTGCATTGTTTCTGGAATCTATCAGTACGGTAAAGACAGGGAATCATCAGTTGATATTAGCCCTTGGAATAAGAGGAAATTCAATGATGAATCTGCCTTTTCAGTTTAAAATGCACGGAAAAATGTATTTTGATCCCAGAGCAAATCTTCAGTGGGAGCTTCCTTCATTCGAGTGGATGAATAAAAAAGCACAATTGGCTGTAACACTGGGATATGGTAAACAAAGCCTGTTCCCGGATCTTAATCTCCTGTATCCGGAACTTATTTATAAAGATATTCAGCAGCTGAATTATTTCCACAACACTCCGGAATACAGGAAAATTAATTATAAAACGTTGATTTACAATCCGCAGAATCCGCAAATAGAGCCAGCTGTGAATGAAAAGTTTGAAGCAAGGATAGATTTCAGCTTAGGAGCCCATCAACTTTCTGTGACTGCTTTTAAGGAAAATATGCATAATGCTTTCCGTTCTATGAATGAATATGCTGTGTATCAATACAAAAAGTATGACACCTCAGGAATTGATCACAATACAATCACCTCTCCACCGGACGTAAACTCACTTCCCTATCAGACTGTAAGTGAAAACTTTATTTACGCCACCCAGCGAAATGGCAGTAAGGTAGACAAAGAAGGAATAGAGTTTCAATATTCATCAAACAGAATTTCAAAGATCAATACAAGATTTACCGTCAGCGGAGCCTGGTTCCGGACTCAATATGGCAATAGCCTGCCTGTTTACAGAGGAAGAGATTTAGTCATCAATGGAAGACCCTATCCCTATTTAGGATTATATGAAGGTATGGAGCCAAGCTCAGTGAATGAAGTTTTGAATACCAACCTTATGATGGATACTTATATTCCTGGTCTGGACCTTGTCTTTTCTTCATCTTTCCAGTTTTCATGGTATTCTATGAGAAAATTACTTCCCATGAACGGTGTACCCAGCTATTATGTGGATCAGAATGGCAGCATCTTCCCTTTTAATCCGGATACAACCAAAGGTACCCTGCTTGAAAATCTGATTATTGCTCAGAATCAAGATCTGTACAATGCGTCCAGAAGACCGATGGAAATGAACCTCAACCTGAAAGTCACCAAAAGCTTCAGAAATAAAGCCATCGTAGTCGCTATGTTTGCCAACAGACTTTTCAGTTACTACGCTCCTTACCATCTCAATGGTTTCACAATCAACAGAAAAGGAGCTTATGATCCATATTTCGGGATGGAAATCAATTTCAATTTATAGACAATTTCAATTTAATACAATTATGTTAAAACAATTATTTAGAACACTATTACTATTGTGTGCTGTAATCACTTTTACAGCATGTTCTTCCGACTCCAACGAGGCTCCGGAAGCACAAACGTCATTAAAACTGGAGCTTAAAGTAGTTCCTGAGAACATCCAGGTAAAAGAATATAAACACCTTACCATAAGTTTCAAAGAACTGAACACCGGTTTTACCACTACTAAAGAACTTAAAAATACGAATACACTACAGGTTTCTCTTCCTTCAGGAACGTATCATATCATTGCGGAAGGCAGTATTCTTTATACTGATAATTCAGGATCTATTGAAGCTAAAGTAGCGGGAGTACAGACAGCAATGGTGATCAATGGCAAAGAAATCAGCAAAACAATAGCTCTTTCTCTAAAGGCAGGAAGCAACACTGATCTGATTCTTGAAGAGGTGTTCTTTACCGGAACAAAAACACCACAGGGAGCGATGTATTTTGGAGATCAGTATTTTAAAATCACCAACAATACAGACCAGACTTTATATGCTGACGGAATGCTATTGATCCAATCCAGCTTTATGACCAGCGAAAAACAGGAATACAGCCCCAATATTATAGGAACCACCCTATCTGCCGGAGCCATTATCAGAATCCCTGGTACGGGAAACACTTATCCTGTAAAACCGGGTGAGTCTATTGTCATCGCAGAAGATGCTATTAACCATAAAGCATTTAACTCGTTATCTGTTGATCTTTCCCATGCTAACTTCCAGATTTTCAAAGAAGATTCCGAAGATATCGACAACCCTGCTGTTCCGAAAATGGTCAACGTTTTTGAAAAAATGGTGATTCACACCCAAGGATATTATGCGTATGCTTTAGCACGTATGCCTCAGGGAATGACTAATGAAGCATTGATCGCTCAGAACACCTATACTTATAATTACAATCTGAGTTTCGGAGGTGATGTATATCCTATGGACGGAACCGCTGTGAAAATTCCTAACGAATGGATTGTAGATGCTGTGAATCTAAGTGTACAGGATTCTTTCCAATGGCTGGTAACATCTCCTTCTCTGGATATGGGATGGACTTCTGTGACCTCATTTGACGGAGATAAAAACCGTTTCGGAAAAGCAGTACGCAGAAAAGTGACAGGACAGAACATGGAGGGCAGGAATATCTTTAAAGATACCAACAACTCCACAGTAGATTTTGATCATGGGGTAAAACCATCTTTATTTAACTAAAATGAAACATTTCCTTTCCATATCCACCCTGCTCATCTCATTATCAGGTATAAAACTTCAGGCTCAGGTGAATGACTCCATCATAGGGAAAATACGTGAGGAATACAGCTATGAAAGGCTTATTAAAAACAGTATAACTGCAAATCCAGCCAGCCGGCCGGGGGCAAGAAAATACAGCATTACCACTTTTAACGTTCTGACTGAAAACAGCAATACTCCCCAGCAAATACAGCAAAAAGGCAAAGGAAAAAACCTATGGGGAGCCGAAGCCCAAACTTTACAGATTATTGATGATAAAACTACGGTCTGGGGCGATGCTTCTTATACACAGGGAAAGAACAAGCGGATGGTATGGAACGAAAATGCTGATTATGATCTCATCTACCCTTATGTAGCAGCCGACAGTGTAGGTGGTGATATGAAGTTTGAAAGCTACCGTTTTTCAGGAGGTTATTCCAAAAAGATCAATGTATACACTATAGGAATAATGGGAAGTTATCATGCCACCCTCAGTTACAGGGATATAGATCCCCGCCCAAAGAATACGGCAGCAGATTTCTCTTTAGCACTGGGAGCTAATAAGCTGATGTTCAAAAAATTTAAAATAGGGATTTATCTGGATGCTGAAAAATACACTCAAAAGCATTATCTGAGCTTTGTCAGCAATCAGGGCTACCCTATGATCTATAATATGAGCGGACTTGGGAATTATAACGAACTGCTTTCAGGAAAACTTCGCCAGGCTTACTATGAAGGCTGGTCATATGGCGGAGGTCTACAGATCTTTGAAGCAGATCACAGAAACTGGTATCTCAATATTGGACTGAAAAAGTTTAATCTTGATAAACTGTTGACGGAATATTCGGATCTCAATGCCTCAAAAATTGATGAGCAGCAATTTACTTTCTCAGCAGGAAAGTTTTTTGATTCGGGTAAAATATTCTGGGGCATTTCAGCTGAAGGAAACAGCATAGAAAGAAAAGGAACAGAGAATCTGTTTCTAAATGAGAATTCCAGAAATTACATTCAGATAGGTAGTGCAGAAAAATACAATCACAAAATAAATAATATCACTTTCAGAGGGCTTGTACAGACAGGTAATGAAGCGTCAAAATTTTCTTTCGTTCCGTTCTTCGGCTGGATTCAGGAAAAAGAGAAATACAGCAGCCCAATATCAAGAATTGAATTAAGTAAGCTTATTTACGGTGCGGATTATCAATGGTTAAAAACTTTTTCATCCAGTCAGGCATTGTCTTTCTTATTAGGGGTTTCAGCAAATAAAGTATATCAGAAAGACCGTCAGTTCAATATATCCGCAAAACCATCTATCAATGATATGCTGCAGGAAAATTATGCTTTTCAGTCTTCAGATTTCTGGCGGGCAAAGCTTGATATTCATTTTCATTTCAGCTTCCCTGTTGTAAAGAACGCTTTTGCAGGAGGTAAAATAATGTACACTAATTTCAATAATGGCAGCAATGTTTTATTTGCAGCAACAATAGGAAGTATTTTTTAAATTTAAAAGCATCATGAAATTTTCAGATCTTAAATTGGTTGTCCTCCTCGGAGGCATTTGTGCCTTCTTTATGCAGCATACAATCCAAAAGTATAGTGTGGATTATGGAGAGGTAGCAGAACAGTATAAAAAACCAGTGAAATATTGGCCAGGGCCTTCAGTGGATGCAGATGTTGACTGGAAAGAATTTGAAGCCATAGAATGGGATTCCAATTATTATGATACACAGGAAATCCCAGAGGTAATATTAGGGAAAAAGCTTTTTTTTGACCCAAAACTTTCATCATCCAGCCAGGTTTCCTGCAGCAGTTGTCACAATCCTGAACTGGGTTGGGCAGACGGCCAGGAACTTGCTTTGGGTAATGATCATTTACAGGGAAAAAGAAATACACAATCTCTTTTCAATATTGCGGACAGAACATCCTATTTCTGGGACGGAAGAGCCAAAAGTCTCGAAGAACAGCTTGTAGGACCCATTTCTGCCCATAATGAAATGAATATGAAACCGGAAAAACTTGCCGGAAAGCTATCAAAGTACAAGGAGTACAGAGAGCTTTTCAAAGAGGTTTATCAGAAAGACAAAATTACATTCGATCAAATAGCCAGTGCATTAGCTGCTTTTCAAAAGACGATAAGGAGCCAGCCAAGTAAACTGGATAAGTTTATCAAAGGAGACTATAAAGCCATGAGCGATAAGGAAATTTACGGTATGCACTTATTCCGGACCAAAGCAAGATGTATGAACTGCCATTATGGAAAAAACCTGACGGATGAATCTTTCCACAATATAGGACTCACCTACTATAAACGCGAGTATGAAGATCTTGGTCTTTATCATATTACCGGAAAAGCAGATGATGTAGGAAAGTTCAAAACCCCATCTTTGAGAGATCTCACTTATACCGCTCCATGGATGCATAACGGACTGATGGATGATATGCATGGAATTGTAAGCCTTTATAATAGCGGGATGCAGATGATTAACCCTACTGCTGAAGAAAAGATGGCAGATCCCAATTTCCCGGTTACAGATCAGCGGATGAAACCGCTAAAGCTCAACGAACAGGAAATAGATGCTGTAGTTGCTTTTTTAAAGAGTATATCCGGAAGTTATTACAAAATGCCGCGTCCGGAAATTCCGCGGAAATAGCTTTATATTTCAAATTAATAAATAGTTGATATCATTAATTATAAAACCCCTTATTTAAACTGACAATTTAAATAAGGGGTTTTATTGTAAGGTCATTTAAATTGGTATAAAGATGATCTTAAAATTTAAAGCCAATACTTAGATATATCCTTGAAAAATCAAGTTGGTTATTTCTGGAAACATTAATACTGATAGGGCCTATGAGTGATTCATATCCGAGGTTCACTCCGTAGCCAAACATCTCAAAACTATCATTAAAAGGAGAAAACTCCTCACTCACTTTACCATAGCTGAAGGAAGGTGTAAGGTATAATCTTTTCATAATTCTATACTGAAGAGCCAGAGATGCCTTCGCCACAGAAGTCATAGGCAGCTCTTTCTGGCGGAGCCCGTTGAATTCAGGACTCAATAGGTCATAGTTATATTCGCTTCCTCCCAGATTATATTTCTGATTCAGAAAGAAATAAGGAATTTGATCTTCCCTTTTTGCACCAAAACTTGCTCCTATGAAAAGATTTGCTTTTGCCGCTAATCTTCTTGTAATTGGGTAGGCAAAATTTTCATTCAAAGTAAAAGAAACCAGATTTTTAGGCTGATAGTAATAAGGTTCCTTCGGATTCAGTATAGGATATAAAAGAGGCTGTACAGTTTCCAGATCATACAATTGATATTCATCCCCGTAATAGAACCTTGTGCTTAGCTGAAGATGATTCCCTTTGGTAAAGAAGTATCTTTTGTTGAGGTTATTCTGTTCAAACTTCAGAAAGGTATTAAAATTGCTGTGATTGTAAAGCTTTTTACTGTAATTATCTATCCTGGACTGATCTACTTTATCCAGCAAAGTATACATTCTTTCAGTACTGAATTCCGTTCCCACAGAGATAAAAGCGTTAGAGCTCACATTGTAGTTAAGAGCAATCTTCGCAGTAACATTTCTGTAAATATGGTTAGGAAATCGGTCACCACTATCTTCATTACCTACATCATAAAGTCGGAAATTCAAATCATTACTCTTAAGACTAACCATTTTAGCCTCCACATCAAACCATAAGCGCTCTCCACTGTTTAAAAACTGCTGGTAAGCTAATTTAGCTTTAAAACGCTCTGAAATATCCAATGTTGCCAGGAATCTCGACCTGTTTAAAAGAATATTCCGGTATGTATAGTTTACAATAATACCAACAGACTGTTCTGTATCATAATGCATCGCCAGTTTAAAAGCTCCTTTTTTAGCCCTTTTCACAAAAATATTCATGGCAAGAGCGTCACCTATATTGGTATACGTGTAATATACTTTTACATATTGGCGCATTCCAAATATTCTGTCTATTGCTTCATTAACGGTTTTCACATCATAATATCTGCCTTCTACCAGCCCCATTTGCCTTTTAAGGACTTCAATTTCTCCTTCATCTTTAATTGGAGTACCATCTTCTTCATTAAAAGTGAATTTCGTGGTAGGAAGCTTTACTTCTTCAATCATCTGATGGTCATATTTAATCCCCAGTTTCCGTTGGGCTTCTGCCAGTGCTACGAACTCCGGAAGATGCTTTCTGGCCTCTAATTCTCCAATTTTAATGATCTTCCTGTATTTGGCAAAATCCTTTGTGGTGATATCTCCCAGCGGGTCTACAAAGTCAACCAGAATATTGGACAGTCCTTTCTGATGTTTAAAATCTTCCACAGAACGTATAGCATGGGTCTGATAAATCATTTTCATCGGATTCTCAATTTCCTTTTTGGTGAAAAGACGAAAACCGGTATATCCTCCAATTACAAAATCTGCCCCCATCTCACGAACTTCATTGGCTGGATAATTTCTGTCCAATCCTCCATCTACAAGGAGCTTTCCATCAATATAAACAGGAGCAAAAGCTGCCGGAATTGCTAATGTAGAACGAATAGCCAACGGTAAAGATCCTTTTTTCTGCATGATTAATCCACCATTTTCAATATCGGAAGAAGTAAGCTGTATAGGAATCCTCAACTTACTGAAATCATTAATATGTTTGGTATTGAACGTAAGAGTATTAAGAACCTCTCCCATATACTGCCCTTCAATATACGAGCTGGGAAGAGTGGGAATTCCTTTTACTACAGGAAATTCAAGAATGTATTTGTCATACTCATCCTTTTCACTGATATTAACTTTGCTGTAAGGTATTTTGTTACTCAAAATCCTGTTCCAATCTACTTTATAGACCGTATGTTTCAGCTGGTCTGCATTGTAGCCCATCGCATACAGCCCGCCAAGAATACCTCCCATACTGGTTCCTGTAATGTAATCTACCCGAATCCCAAGAGAATCTATCATCTTCAAAATACCGATATGGGCAAAGCCCTTTGCTCCACCACCGCTGAGTGCAAGACCAAATTTAGTATCTTTAGTTACATTTTGAAGCGCAAGATCCAGAGAATCATTCCTTTGTTGAGACTTGCTGATAAAAGAAAAAATTATAGCTAAAAATAATAGGCTTTTTTTCATGTGTACTCCTTAGTTTGTTCCCTCCGAACTTTAAAATTTTACCGAGGGATAAAGATACATAAAAAATATACTGCTCTATTGACCATTTTCATGAACAAAATTCATAGGTTTTCACAGGAGAAAAAAGACAATCAAGACACTGGTTATCAGCATTAAAAACCACACCTTGTCATATTAAATATGTTTAATATGCTTTCACCGTTTCTACAAAATTAACATCCGGATTCAGGATCTCAAGAATAAGACTTTTGACCGATTTCATGGCATCATCAATATTTCCTTTATCAAACTGTAGAGAAACCATTCCTTTTTTAGCATCAGCAAAACTCCAGATCCCTGTTTCTATCGGAAATCCCCAAAATTCGGGAAGATGCTGCACTACATAATGATAAATACACAGCTGAAGCGCTTGCTTTCTCTCGCTGTTATGGAAGTATCCTTCTACATTTTCACTATCAATTTTTACAATAAGATTTTTAATTTTAGCAGTTTTATAATCAATAATTCTTAAAGTTCCATTCAGTTTATCAATTCTGTCGATAAATCCGAAGAAGGAAATTTTATCATTTCCCTCCAGATAAAATTCTACATCTTCAAACTTTCTTTCGATATCCACAATCTCCAGTTTATTACCGCCTCTTATCAGTTCAAGATCATGATTGAGAACATTTTCGATAACCTTCTTTGCAATGGCCTTATGGATATAATTCATCCCTTTTTCATAGAACTCAGGCTGATGCTTAAGCTTTTCTATAGCAATATTTATATACTGATCTATTGCTTTAACTGAATTCAATAAATCGCTTTCTTTTAGAACTTTACCCTTTAACACCTCATAAACTTCTTGAAGCGTATAATGGACCAGATTTCCATAATTTTTTACAGATAGCTCCTCTTCTATTTCATCCGTTTCTGAAGTTTTTAAAATTTTGGACAAATAAAAATCTATCGGATTATAGAGGTAACTTGTAAGGTGAGAAGCAGAGACCTTTTCCTTCCATTTCTGAAGACGTTCCTGTACAATCGGAGTCTTTGAAATTTCTACAGGCTTTGTAGCAATTGGCTCTGAGGAATTCTCAATAATCAGATGCTCTATCCGATGCGAGCTCTCCATTTCCAGCTGGGTAAGGAAACGGCTTTTCTCTCCGGTATTTACTCCTGAGCTTAATGCATTGTATAGCAAATGGACATTCTTTGCATCCTGAATCAGCCTGTAAAAATGGTACGCATAAATACTGTCATTTTCAAGGAATGTATGAAGGTCAAAGAACCTGCGGATATCGAATGGAATATAGGTATTCTGAGAGTTTCCAAGAGGCAGTTTACCCTCGTTCACAGAAAGCAGAATAACATTTTCAAAATTCAGAAGACGCGTTTCCAGCAATCCCATTATCTGTAGTCCGCGTAAAGGCTCTCCCTGAAAATCTATACTTTCAGAATTAATATGCTGATTGATCAGAATTTCAAGAGTTTCCATTCTGATTTCTATATTATACGGCGTCAGCTGATTTTTAATGATCCTGAATGCGTTTTCAAAGTGGGATACGTTCTCGTACTGAATATCATCTATTTCCAGCCATTTCACCTCCTGACAAAACTCAATAAGCCTATCCAGATAAGCCTGAGTACCCGCTGCTTTTTGAAGGAGCCCAAAGTAAGAAAGTTCGCTTAAAAGTTCTTCTAAAAGCTTTTTAGAGATGTAAACAATATTCCTCTCTTCTACTTTTGTTTTAAAATCATCAATAATCTGCTCATCTTCCACAGATTTGGGAAGCTCTTCCAAAATAGGGAAAATATCCCTGTAGTAGTAAGATGACTTGTTTTTTTCCAGCTGTTTCTGCAGATAGAAAAGTCTTTTTACCGCATTGGAGAAAGAAAGGTTCTTCAGCGGAAACCCCATTGTAATATTAAGATTTTCCACCTCATGCATCACATCCAGACTCGCAGGAAGAAGATTTTCATCCAGCAGTACTACCGCTGTATTGGAATAGGTCTTATTAGTAATTTCTTTGAATATCTCAGGGAGAACCTTCGTTTGGGTCACATTTCCGGAGACTTCATATACTTTGATGTTCTTTGGCTGGCTAAAATCATCTTCAATCCATTGAAAAGCTCTGTTGTCATCAAATTCTTTCCATGTTTTATGGTTTCTGAGAAACTTTCCGGCTTCCTGTCTTTCATCATCAAAATAATAACGGTCTGCCTGAAAAAAGCACTGTGCTTTATTCCATTGCAAAAGACTTCTTACCAGTTTTTCCTCCACCGGAGTAAAGGCGTTAAAACCACAAAAAACAAAATGATCGGAAGTGTTCTTCGCAAAATCTCCAATTTGAATTTTAGCCGTCTCATGGATCATTCCTGAGGTTGCCCAGTTCTTCTCCTGTAATCTATGTTTTAATTCCGGAAGAAAAACATTCATATTCTGCCAGAAATTAAGGAATTTCTTTCTTGGAACATCATCATCCTCACCCAGGTCCTGAGCCCATTCTTTGATCCTTTCTTCATCAAACATATACTGCAGAACAGCCTGGTCGCTGTCTGAGAATTTCAGGATATCATCCCAGTCCTTCTGCAAAGTCGGAAACCACTTCAGAAAATCCGAAAAATTATCTCTGGGGATAAGATTCAGACTCCGGTATACATCAAATGAAAAAAGCCAGAGCGGAATTCCCTGTATGACCTGTTTATCTGCAATGGTATTGATAAGCTCCTCAATCGTAAAAAAATTGGGAAGAAGTCCGGAGTAGTTATTTTCCTCAAGGATTTGTCTTATAAACACAATAGGACGTTTACCCGGCAGGATAATGTTAAACACAGAAAGATCCGTATTTTGTGCCAGCAGTTCGTGAATGATCTTATTAAGGAATTTCAAAGGGATTGATAGCTTTTTAAGTTTTCTAATTCTTCAGAAATAGAGGCATTATACTCTGCCTGCTTTTCTTTATCTATACCATGACGCGTATCTCTGTCATATGCAATCTGAAATTTTTTATACTCAATGGAGAATTCATCATAAATAGTTTTAAAATATTTATGATAATCTGCTGAATTTCTGATTTTCTCTGCAACAGCTTTTCTGAATTTTCTTACAAACAGCTCAGCAATATCAAAATGCTTCTGCTCATGCAGCAAAACATAGTCATTGATTTTGGTGGTATCTTTCCAGGATTTTTCTTCATTGAAGACTGTTTTCAGCTCTATGGTAACTGGTAACTTCGGATTGCCGGATTTAACGACGGATAATTCCCAGCCACAGTTGGTATGGGCCACAACATTTGCGTTAGTTTTCCTGCTGACAGGACTTTTAAAATTATCCCACATTAGCTTTTTGCCTTCTTTCCAGATAATTGTCTGTCCAAATGCAACAGGGAAAGCAAGTAAACACAATATAAAAGTCAATTTCATTATTCTACCACAATAGTTTTGCTGATCCAGTTTTTACCACCGTTCCAGAATCTGAAAGTATAACTTCCTTTTTTTTGCGGGCTGAAGTTGATCTGGCTGGCACCTGTGTAGCTTTCTTTTTTACATGGTCCGCTTGTTGTATATTTATAAGCCGTAACGGTTCTTTCAAGATTATTATTGTAAATATAATCATATCCGTAAAAGCCCTCACAGTGCGTTGGATAGGTGGAATAGGTTTTTATGCTTTGTATTGCAAAAACAGCCATAGTATCGTTAACAATTTTCACGCTGTCTATTTTGATTTTACCAATAGTTTCAACCGTTTCATAATCATCATCATTACACGATACGAGAAACAGGCCGAACAATAATGCTGAAAATCCAAGATTTAAAAAATTCTTCATAACCTTCAATTTTTTGATTATTAACAAATATTTAGCAAAAATTATTCCCCAATCATAAAAAATCAGGAACTAAAATTACCTTTTGATACGTAAACTACTTTTTTAGTATCAAAAAATTCTCCATCAAAATAGTGTTTAAGGCTGAAAATCTCACATTTAAGTCCTGCAAGTTCTTCTGCGAGATCACCACCTTTTAAATATAAAATCCCGTTATGTTTAGGATTAAACTGTTCTTTTTCAAATTTTCCTTTCAGCCATCTCAAAAATTCCGGCATCTGGGTAACTGCTCTGCTTACTACAAAGTGGAACTTATCTTTTAATTTCTCTGCTCTTCCATGGATGGCAGTAACGTTTTTTAATCCCACTCCTTCTGCAACAGCATTTACCACGTTGATTTTCTTGCCAATAGAATCGATCAGGGTGAATTCTGAATCAGGAAACAAAATGGCTAAAGGAATTCCGGGAAAACCTCCTCCGGTTCCAATATCCAGTACTTTAGTTCCCGGAGCAAATTCCATCACTTTGGCAATTCCCAAAGAATGCAGTATATGCTTTTCATACAGCGATTCCATATCTTTTCTGGAAATTACGTTGATCTTCTCATTCCATTCATTGTACAAAGTCTCAAGCTGTTCAAACTGTTTCAACTGTGTTTCTGTAAGATCCGGAAAGTATTTTAATAGTAACGATGTAGACATGTGAATTATTATAGTCTGCAAAAATAAGTTTTTATTGGCTTTATTCAAATTTTAACCGTAGTTATATTCAAAAATAAAGCTGTCCCAGGTATTTCTATATTTAATTTTGCTCAATAGGATTATTACTCTTCATAAGGCGTTTTGCCATTTCCGCGTCTATATTTCCTTTGCCTGACTTTTTAAGCTCATTCATATTAAACCGGGTGATGTAGCCGTCTTTCAACTGTATTCCCATTGTTCCTGCTTTTGAGTCCATATTAAGGCTTTCAATATCATCAGGACCAAAAGTATAACCAGCGATAAGCTTTTTGTACTCGCCATCTTTCATTTTCTTGCTGCTTTTGGGTAAAAGATCAAACATTGACTTTATTTTTTTAACCTGAATCAAGCTGAATGAATGGTTATTTTCAATATCATTCACCTTTACAACAAGCCCCGGAAGACCGCTGAATTTATATGGGCCATCACTGATCGGATAATCTTTACTGAACCACGCCTGCCACTTTCTGCCTTTATAATCTGCTATTGCTTTCTGGCAGTTCATACCATTTATCTCTATAAATTCTTTTTGTACTTTCCACTTGGGAATATCATGATCTTCAATCACAAGATTGATGCCTTTAAAATTATCATACAGATTCAGTTTTTTACCGGAATATTCTTTTTCAATAGTATAATTCAGATTCCTATCGTAGCTTTTATTTTTAAGCAGAGCTGAATAATTTTTGTCCAGACGATATACAGAATCTCTTTCATACTTCACTGCATTATAAAAATAGGATTTTTTCCCGTCAGAATCAAGATTCATATAGTCGGTAACTACAGAATCCTTTTTTGTGATATCCGGTTTCATTTTATATTCATAGACAAAACGGTAATTCTGGGCTGAAAAAAGGGATATAGATAATAAAAAAATGGTTTTGAGTACTTTCTTCATGGATTAAGTTTTTGCTAAAATAGAATTAAATTAATTAAAACAATCAAAAGAAATCATTATTATTCCAAATACGGTGATTTGATAGAAACCTGATAAATATCTTCAAAGTAGCTTTCTTTTTATTCCTCCCGCAAAACGTTTTTATTATATATTTGTTAAAAATCAAAAAAGCATACATGGATAAACTTTCAGATAGAGTAAAAAGATTAGGATACTCACAGACTTTTGTAATGTCTAACAAGGCCAGAGAAATGAAAGCCAGCGGAATAGACGTGATCAGCCTTACTCTCGGTGAGCCGGATTTCGATGTTCCAGACAATATCAAACAGGCCGCTTTTGATGCCATCAACGAAAATTACAGTCACTACTCTCCTGTTCCCGGATTTTTGGAACTGCGTGAGGCTATTGCCCATAAACTAAAAAGAGACAATCAATTAGAATATAAACCTACTCAGATCTGCGTTTCCAATGGTGCCAAGCAGGCCATTATCAATGTGCTGGCAGCCATTATCAATGACGGGGATGAAGTTTTGCTTCCGGCTCCTTATTGGGTAAGCTATGACGAAATGGTAAAAATGATGGGCGGAAATTCTGTAATACTTCCTACATCTTATGTAACAGATTTTAAAGTTACGGCAGAACAACTGGAAGAAGCCATCACAGATAAGACCAAAGCCATACTTTTCAGTTCCCCATGTAATCCTTCAGGAGGATATTATACTTATGAAGAGTTGAAGTCTATTGCAAAAGTGGTTGCTAAATACCCCAATATCACGATCATCTCGGATGAGATCTATGAATATATCAATTACGAAACAAAGACAACTTCTATAGCACAGTTTCCTGAAGTATACGAGCAGACTGCCGTGATCAACGGAATGTCAAAAGCTTTTGCAATGACAGGATGGAGAATCGGGTATTCAGCATGCCCTGAATGGCTGGCAAAAGCATGTGAAAAAGTACAGGGGCAAATGACGAGCGGAGCCAACACTGTAGCACAGAGAGCCTCCATCACTGCATTAAAAACAGATCCATCTGAATACAAATACATGATTGACGCTTTCAAAAAGAGAAGAGATCTGGTTTATGAACTGATTAAAGAGATTCCCGGATTCAAAGTATTACTTCCCAAAGCGGCTTTCTACTTCTTCCCGGATATTTCACATTATATCGGTAAAAATTTAAACGGAACTCAAATCAATAATTCAGATGACTTTGCGATGTTCATTTTAGAAAATGCCCACGTAGGTTGTGTAGGAGGATTTTCTTTCGGAAGCCCGGAATGTATCCGATTTTCATACGCTGCTTCTGAAGAAGATTTAAGAGAAGCAATGAAAAGAATAAAAGAATTATTAGAACAATTCAACTAAGAATTAAATAAAAATAAAACACAGCACCACAACAATGAATTTGTTTAAAAAACTAACAATCGCTACAAGCATCGCCGCTGCAAGTTTTGCAGGGTATGCTTTTGGACAGGATTTCCAATGGAAAGAAGCTACTTCTAATGGTTACAAATACAAGTATGTAACCAATGACCCAACGTCCGCAAGATATTATACTTTAAAGAACGGACTGACTGTCATTTTAAGCCCTACCAATAAGGATCCGAGAATTCAAACTTATATTGCCACAAAAGCGGGGAGCAAAACAGATCCTGCAGATCATACCGGCCTTGCCCATTATCTGGAACACATGCTTTTCAAAGGTACCAATCAGTTTGGTTCTAAAGACTGGGCTAAAGAAAAGCCGCTTTTGGATAAGATTGATGCTCTTTATGAAAAATACAATCAGACCAAAGACGAGGCTAAAAGGAAAGAAATCTATAAAGAAATTGACAAAGTTTCCGGAGAAGCTGCCCAATATGCGATTGCTAATGAATATGACAAAATGATGGCAGGCATGGGTGCAGACGGAACCAATGCTTTCACTTCTTTTGAGCAGACCGTCTACACAGAAGATGTTCCGGCCAATGTTATAGACAAATTCCTTGCTGTACAGGCAGAAAGATTCAGAGAGCCTGTTCTCAGGCTTTTTCACACAGAGCTGGAAGCAGTATATGAAGAGAAAAACAGAACTCTGGACGATGATGGAGACAAAGTATACGACACAATGTTTGCCAGTCTTTTCCCTAATAACAATTATGGAAAGCAAACAACCATAGGAACGATAGAGCATCTGAAGAACCCTTCTCTTCATGCTATAAGAGATTACTACAACAACTATTATGTTCCCAACAATATGGGGATCATCATGTCAGGAGATTTCAACCCGGATGAAGTGATTGCAAAAATCGACAAATCTTTCTCTTACATGAAATCCAAACCTGTTCCTGAATATAAGGTGGGCCAGGAAAAACCTATCACATCGCCTGTTGTAAAAGAGGTTGTAGGCCCAAATCCTGAAAGCGTAATGCTTGGTTTCAGATTTCCGGGAGCCTCTACAAAAGATGCCAGGTTATTGAATCTTGTAGGAAATATGCTTACCAACGGTCAGGCAGGGTTAATAGACCTTGATCTTGTAAAAAAACAAAAACTATTAGGCGCCTATGCTTTCCCCTATACTTTAAAAGACTATTCTGTGTTACTTCTACAAGGGAAGCCCACAGAAGGGCAGTCTTTGGATGAAGTAAAAAACCTTCTCCTTCAGGAAATAGACAAACTGAGAAAAGGAGAATTTTCTGATGATCTGATCCAGTCTATTGTCAACAACGAAAAGAAAAGCATTATCCAGAAAGATGAAAAGTATTCATCAAGAGCAAGCATTCTGATGGATGAGTTCACTTCTGATGTTGATCATAAAGCAATGTTGGAATATGTAGACGAAATTTCCAAGCTTACTAAAAAGGACATCATGGATTTTGCGTCCAAATATCTTCAGAATAATAATTACGTAGCTGTCTACAAAAGAAAAGGAGAAGATAAAAGCATCGTAAAAGTAGACAAACCTACCATTACTCCCGTTTCTGTAAACAGAGAAGACCAATCACCTTTCCTAAAAAAGATCGATGAAATGCCTGAAAATGCTATTTCTCCGGCATGGTTAAACTATGACAAAGATATTGCGAAAAATAAACTGGGAGAAGTAGATGTTCTTTCTGTGAAAAACACAGACAATGCGCTTTTCAGAATGTATTATTATTTTGATTCAGGAAAATGGAATAACAAAATGCTTCCACTGGCCGCAGAATACCTTCAGTATTTAGGTACTAAGGACAAATCTTCTGAAGCAATAAGTAAAGAATTCTACAAACTGGCTTCCAGCTTCAATGTAAGTGCTGGAAATGAAGAAACTTATGTGACCTTAGAAGGGCTAAATGAAAACTTTGACCAGACCATTGCTTTATTTGAACATCTGATTAAAAACTGCCAGATAGATCAGAAAGCCCTGGATGCTTACAAAGCAAGACTAAAGAAAGCCAGAGCCAATGCAAAACAAAACAAGGCAGCTATTATGGCAGGGCTTAGAAGTTATGCACAATATGGCGCACAGAATCCATTCAACAATGTATTAAGTGATGCGGAACTGGATTCTTTGAAAGCGGAAGACCTGGTAAATGTTCTTCATGACTTATTTAATTTTAAGCATAAAATACTTTATTACGGACCAAAATCAGGAAATGAAACGGTAGCATCTTTAAAACCTATCCACCAGCTTCCTGCAACATTGAAAGACCTTCCTAAAACAAAGACTTTTACTCAGATCTCTACAGATAAAAACAAAGTACTATTTGCTCATTATGACATGGTACAGGCTGAAATCTTCTGGGTAAGAAACTCTGACCAGTATAATCCTACCATAACGCCTACTGTAAGCCTGTTCAACAATTACTTTGGAGGCGGAATGGGTTCTATTGTTTTCCAGACAATCAGAGAGTCTAAAGCATTAGCCTACTCTACTTATTCTTATTTTGCACTTCCCAATAAGAAGACAGATAAAGATATGATCATGGCTTATGTAGGAACTCAGGCTGATAAATTCAACGAGTCAACCGCAGCGATGAATGAGCTTTTGAACACACTCCCAAAATCTGAGCAATTATTTGAAACAGCAAAGAGTGGATTGAAAAAAACAATCGCTTCCGAAAGAATTACTCAGGATGGTATTATTTTCTCTTATTTAAAAGCCCAAAAGCTTGGTAATAATTTTGATATGAGAAAGAATGTATATGAGCAGGCTCCTAAACTATCTTTTGCAGACATCAATGCCTTCCATGATAAAGAGATGAAAAGCAAAAATTACACCTATTGTCTTGTCGCCGCTCAAGACAAAGTAAATGAAGCTGATATGCAAAAATTAGGTGAGGTAAAAAAACTCAATCTAACTGAAGTATTTGGTTATTAAAATAAACAAAAGCCCTGATTTCAGGGCTTTTTTATATAACAACACATCAAAAACAATTATAGATTTTATTTATCAATATTCATTTGTTTGATAGATAAATCTTTCTATCTTTGCCTAAGAAAATTAAATATAAAAACAGAAAATTATGTCTTTAGTAGGAAAAAAATTCCCGAATTTAACAATTGATGCTATGTCTGAAATGGGTGATGATCTGAGAATCAACATCCTTGATGAAGCAGTAAACAACCAACAAAAAGTTCTTTTATTCTGGTACCCGAAAGATTTCACTTTCGTTTGCCCGACTGAACTTCACGCTTTCCAGGAAGCTTTAGGTGAATTCGAAAAAAGAAACACTAAAGTAATTGGAGCTTCTTGTGATACAAACGAAGTACACTTCGCATGGTTAAACACACCGAAAGACAACGGAGGTATTGAAGGAGTTACTTATCCACTTTTAGCTGATACCCACAGACAATTGGCTAATACATTAGGAATCGTAGATCAGGATTTTGAATACAATGAAGAAGGAGAAGAAGTTTTCACTGGTTCTAATGTAACTTACAGAGCGACTTACCTTATTGACGAAACTGGAAAAATTTTCCACGAAGCGGTAAACGATATGCCTCTTGGAAGAAACGTAAAAGAATTCTTAAGATTAATTGACGCTTACACGCACGTTCAAAAGCACGGTGAAGTTTGCCCGGCAAACTGGGAAGAAGGAAAAGACGCTATGAAAGCTGACAGAACTTCTACAGCAGAATATCTAGCTAAGAACTAATATAATGTGTTAATTTGAAAATGAGATAATTTGAACATACATCATCTGATTATCTAAGATTATCTCATTTTCTTCTCTATAAAACATCAGCACATTTCCGAATTAATAATTTTTAAATAACGATTATGTATACAGAATTAACCGAAGATACATTACAAAATATAGTAAACGACAACGAAAAAGTAGTTGTTCAGTATGGTGCAACATGGTGCGGAAACTGCAGAATCATGAAGCCTAAATTCAAAAAGCTGGCCGCAGAAAATGAAGCAATTCCATTCCTGTATGTAGATGCTGAAAAGCTTCCTGAAAGCAGAAAACTTGCAAAAGTAGATAACTTACCTACTTTCGCCATATTTAAAAACGGTGAATTGGTAAACCAGGTTCAGTCTAACCAGGCAGAAAGTTTAATTAACCTTTTTAACGAGTTATCATAATGAAATTACCAGTAATCAGACAATTCTATCAGAATCAGACTCCTGAGAATCTAGAGAAAACTTTAGAAGTTCTGGAAAGCTTCTCTGAATTCAGAGGAACAAGTGAAGAAGACCTAAATGTTGCAGGAGAATTAATCACCAATATTTGCGGAGCTTTAGAAGTTCATGCCAACGTACAAAACGGAATGAGTGAAAAAGATGCTTTAAATTCTTTTGCACAAAAGGTTTTGGGGTCTATTGACAAATAATATTTTCTTTGATTAATTACTATTTTCAAAGATCATAAAAACACAAAATACCTGAGGTTTTCCTCATAATTATACTTATTTTATTCTTTAACTAATTCATTCAATTTCTACTGAAATAGAACTTCAAAAAGCGCATCAACGCCTATATGAAGCAGTGATTGCATTGCATTTATCAAAGAATATCCAATTAAAATCCCGATGAGATCTCATCAGGATTTTTTGGGTTCTGCAATTCTATTCGGTAATTCTCTCCTAACTTAAAACAGAACTCTGTGTTTATAACCAACCCGCAATTCGAAACATCTGTTTTTAAACCTCTCGTCAGACGTTAATAAAATAAGGATTCAGGTCTCATTTAAAATATTATTTTCAGATTTTTATTCTGAAAACAGGGATTAAAGCATTGATGATGTAAACAAAAATCCCGATGAAAGTTTCACCGGGACTATATTAATTAAAGAACTGAAATTAGTTTCTTCTACTCATTAAAATGCTTAAAATATACCAGAACAAAAGCATAATAGATGCAAAAAGCTGCAGCGCTGCTCCTACATACTGTTCTGTACCAAAGGAATCCTTTAATTTACTTGTTTGGTATAAAATGGTTGCCGAAGCAAGGATCACCATTCCAACAGAGAACCATAATCCCAGATTGAAACCAAAAATCATCCCTCCTACAATCAGTCCGATTGAAATAAATCCTCCAATCACAATAATATTTCTTAAAAAAGAAAAATCTCTCTTAGAAGTAAAAGCAACTGCAGAAATTCCCGCAAACATAGCAACCGTTAAAGTTGCAGCCTGGAAGATCACATTAGTACCTCCCGTCATATTCGTGGCAATAAAAAGAAGAGGCATAAAGATCACAGCCTCTAAAAGGATGTAAAACCCTAAACCAAGATATTGAGTTGATTTGCTTTGTGAAAGCGACCATTTGGAAGCCAAAATAGAAGCCAGCCAGAAAACACCAATGATTAATAACCATATGTATCTCTGTCCAAACATCATGGCAATAATTTCCACAGGCACAGTTTTCAGCAAAATAGCCTCAACTCCAATAAATGCAAGAATCGATAAAGCAACGTGCAAATACGTCTTCTTGTAAAAATTCGCTTTTTCTATTTCCGAAGAATGAGCGACTAAAACATCTGTCATCATAGTTAATATTTTTTTGTTAAAAATCGAAATTCAATTTTACCGATCCTTTTTAGCGGGCATTACCCCAAGGATTTTCCCATCATCTTCAAAAACAGCACTTACGACTTCTTTTGGCGATGGATCTCCGGCATATTTATATTTGATATCAGGATAACTGGAGCCATCCATTGTCATATAATATCCAACTTTCAAAACTTCGAGTTTTTTATCAGGATCAATACCGTTTTTTACTTTTTTAAGAACATCATCCGTGACCACTTCTTTTACTTTCTCAGAAAGTAATTTATCTACAGTTTTACGGTCAGAAGACTGCACTGCATTCATAAATTTAAAGAAATTATCACTATAAATGTTGACCTTTTCTTTACTTATAACAGCAGGCTGCTCTTTTGATTGATTGTTCTCAACCTTCAGGTCAACTACTTTCTGTGCAAACACAATCTGTCCGCCCATGATAGCAAGGCCTAGAAATAATCTTTTCATATGATCCATTTTGTTATTCGGTGAAATAATGGATGGAAGATACGAAAATCAGACCAATTCTAAAAACTTCATCGTATCCACATTATCCGCATAGGTATCAAGACCCGGATTTTGAGCTTCACCAAATGAAATAGAGTCAAGTCCGAGATCGTTTTTCGCCACCACACACTGAATACCCTCTTCATTTTCAGCAATAAAGTTTTTAACGTCATCCAGAGATTCATATCTGCTGAAATTGATCACAGAAAGAGGACTGAAAAGTTTATCATCATCTTTAAGCATCACAAAGTTATTATCCCAGAATTTATCCTGATTCAGAAGATATACAGCTCTGTTATAATCATAATTGTTAGCATATTTATTATGATTAATAATATCCTGGAATCCTATGAAACTTTCAAACAGCCTGTCAATAACAAAATCTTTTGGAATAAAAATTCTCGTCACATTCCTGCATCCTAATCCGAAATACTGGAAAATATCGTTAGCCAAAAGCTCTAATTCTTCGGGCGTTTCATCACCTTTCAAAACCGCAACTGAAGTTCTGTTTTTACGGATAACACTTAAGTGATTTTTAAAATAATACTCCAGATATCTGGCTGTATTATTACTTCCTGTTGCTATAACAGCATCAAAATTCTCCAATTTTTCTACAAATTCAAACTGAACCTGTCCATCAGAAAATTCTTTCCATTTATTTAACAGAAAAGGAATCAACAGTTTATCCTTAGAAGACAGTTTAATCACAGGAATATGATTGCTTAAAACTACAGACAGCACATCGTGAAATCCTACCAAAGGAATATTTCCAGCCAAAATCAGCCCTACTCTCTTTGAAATTTTAGAGATGGAATAATTTTCAAGCCAGTTTTTAATATTCTCTTCAGTAAGAAGATCAGCCCACTGCTGTAAGGCAAATTTCTGATTATCAATCGTAAACCATTGATTCTCAATTTTAGATCTGTTCAACAATAATTCAATATTGAGATCATCTTCATTGTAGTTCTCCGTTTTTTTCGCTAAAAACGCTTTTATATAATCACTTAATTTAATAAGTCCTAAAACTTGATTTTCGGTATTCATAATTACTTTAAAATTGGGGAATATTTTGTAATTTTGTGCAAATTTAAAAAAAATTAGCGATGGCTATTAAAATAACTGATGAATGCATTAATTGTGGAGCCTGTGAACCGGAATGCCCAAACAATGCAATATATGAAGGAGCCGTAGACTGGAAAGCTTCGGAAGGTACCACTCTTCAGGGTACAATAACAATGCCTTCAGGACTTACTGTAGATGCTGATGCACCTCAGGAACCTGTAAGTGATGATGTTTATTTCATTGTAACAGATAAATGTACGGAATGTAAAGGATTCCATGAGGAGCCTCAATGTGCTGCTGTATGTCCGGTAGACTGCTGCGTACCTGATGAGGATCATGTAGAATCTGAAGAAGCACTGCTTAACAAAAAAGCATTCTTACACGGCGAATAAAAGACTCCGTCTCATCTTTTTGAGACGGCTTTTTTTAACCAAAAACTAGGTAAACCCAATAGGAAACCACAAATAAAGCTAAAGGAATAAAAAAAATTCTGACAGCAACCAAAAAATAAAAATATGAACAAAAAGCACAACTTCAGCGCAGGGCCATGTATTTTACCACAAGAAGTATTTGAAAAATCAGCTCAGGCTATTTTAGATTTTAATGGTATCGGACTATCTCTTCTTGAAATTTCTCACAGAAGTAAGGATTTCGTCGCAGTAATGGACGAAGCGCGTGCAATTGTCAAAAGATTGATGAATCTTGGTGATGATTATGAGGTACTTTATTTAGGAAGCGGGGCGAGCATGCAGTTTGCTATGGTTCCTTACAACCTGATGAAAGTAGGTGGAAAAGCAGCTTATCTGGATACAGGCACCTGGGCTGCAGGGGCTATCAAAGAAGCCAAAAAACTAGGTACAGTAGATGTAGTAGGCTCTTCCAAGGAAGAAAATTATTCTTTTATTCCTAAAGGATATACAGTTGGTTCAGAATACGATTATTTTCACTGTACATCTAACAATACTATTTATGGAACTCAGATAAAAACTTTTCCTGAAGTAAATACACTGATGGTATGTGACATGAGTTCCGATATCTTCTCCAGACAGCTTGATTTTTCTAAATTTGATCTTATCTACGCGGGAGCTCAGAAAAACATGGGACCTGCAGGAGTTACTTTAGTGGTGATCAAAAAAGAAATTCTTGGGAAAACAGGAAGAGAAAATATGCTGTCTATGCTGGACTATTCTCAGCATATCTCTAAAGAATCTATGTACAATACGCCGCCGGTATTCCCGATATATGCATCACTACTGACGCTTCAATATCTTGAAAACAATGGTGGAATTGCTGCAGCAGAACAAAGAAACGAAGCAAAAGCAAAACTTCTATATGATGAAATTGACACTAACCCTCTGTTCGAAACATTCTGCGTAAAAGAAGATCGTTCATTAATGAATGTTTCTTTCAAAATAACAGATGACAGCAAAAAAGAAGAATTTGACAACGCATGGAAAGCAGCTGGTATCAGCGGATTAAACGGACACAGAAGCTTAGGCGGATACAGAGCCAGCTTATACAATGCCCTGCCAATTGAAAGCGTGCAAGTGTTGGTGGATGTAATGAAGTCAATAAAATAGCTTATATTAGGCGACTGAAAAAAAAGATCTCAGACAAACAGATAGCAGACAACAGACCTAAAAGTCTGACTTCTGACATCTTAAATCTAACATCTATAATAAAATAACACATGAAAGTTTTAGCAAACGATGGAATCTCAAAAGCAGGACAGCTCGCTTTAAAAGAAGCAGGAATTGAAATTCTGGACAATAGAGTGGCCCAAGATCACGTTATTAATTTTATCAACGATAATGAGGTGGACGTTCTTTTGGTAAGAAGCGCAACGAAAGTGAGACAAGATCTGATAGATGCATGCCCAAACCTTAAAATAATAGGAAGAGGAGGCATCGGGATGGATAACATTGATGTTGAATATGCAAAAAGCAAAGGAATCAAAATAATCAATACCCCTACTGCATCATCAAAATCGGTAGCAGAGTTGGTATTCGGGCATTTCATTTCACTGGCAAGATTCCTTCATGAATCGAACAGACTGATGCCTCTGGAAGGAGAAACACACTTCAATGCCATGAAAAAGTCATTCAGTAACGCGTATGAACTTTCAGGAAAAACATTAGGAGTAATCGGCTTTGGAAGCATTGGCCAGGAAGTTGTAAAAATAGGAATTGCTCTGGGAATGAAAATACAGGTCCTGACAAGAAAACCTAAAACAGAAATTCTTAGTCTGAATTTCTTTGACGGTCAGTCAGTAGACTTCGAAATTACTTCCACCAATGATATGGATGCATTCCTTAAAAATGCAGACTTCATCACGATCAACACGCCAAAAACGAATGAGTATATTATAGACACTCCTCAGTTTGAAAAAATGAAAGATGGCGTTTATATTGTAAACACGGCAAGAGGCGGAGTGATCAACGAAGTGACACTGATTGATTTTATCGAATCAGGAAAAGTAGCAGGAGCCGCGTTGGATGTTTTTGAAAATGAACCCAGCCCGGAACTGCCTTTATTAATGAACCCTGCATTATCACTTTCCCCTCACATAGGCGGAAATACGGTAGATGCGCAAGAGAAAATCGGTGTCGAACTTGCAGAACAAATTATTAAGCTACAAAAAGAAACTATAAGATAAATATGCCTGTTTTTAAACCTTTCCGTGGAATAAGACCTCATAGAGACATCGAGAGTACTTTCCCTACCCATCCTCTGGATAATTTCACCCAGGAAGAGATTGCAGAGAAAGCTCAAGTTGAAAATACTTACATCAATATGATTAAACCCTATGTTGTAAGTAAGTCTAAAGATATTGACCGGAACCTTAGAAAGATCCGTTCTACATTTGAAGAGCTTCTGGACGAAAAGAAATTGGTCCAGGACAATTCTGCCTACTATCTTTATGAACAGATCTATCCCAACAAACAGGTTTTCAGAGGGCTTCTCGGATTAGCAAGTATCGAAGATTTCTGGAGTGGAAAAATCAAAAGACATGAGAGTACCATTCCTCAGAAAAAAGAAAAACTGGCTCATTACCTTGAAAAAGTAAACCTGCAGGCAGAACCTGTATTGCTTACCTACCCTGCCAACTCAAAAATTGAGTTGCTGATGAACCATGAAGAAAAAAATGTCCCTATCTTTAATCATGTAGATTCTATTGGAATCCGACATAAAATCTGGCGAATAGACAACCGCCTGAAGCTTCAGCAGTTCAAAGAAGTGATTGATCAGATTGATTCTTTTTATATTGCTGACGGACACCATAGAATTGGTTCTACCGCACTGAATGCAAAACGCCATAAAGAAAAAAACAAAAGACATAACGGTACAGAACTTTACAACTTTGTCTACAGCTTCATTGTTTCTAACCAGTCTATTAAAATCCATGATTACAACAGGATTTTACATGATCTGAATGGTGTCTCCAAAGAAGATTTCCTGAAGGAACTGGATAAGTATTTCCTGATCCACGAAAAAGGAGAAACCCCGTACTACCCTTCTCAGAAATTCCATATGTCTATGTATATGGATGGTAAGTTCTACTCTCTTCACGTAAAACACGACCTTCGTTCTAAAGAAATGTCTCTGGACAATCTGGACCATCATCTTTTAGACAAATACATTTTTAAAAATATTTTAAAAATTGAAGATCCGGACAGCTCTGATCAAATCTCTTATGTAAAGGGAACGTCCAACATCAATGGAATCAATATTTTAAAGGAAAAAATTGACAGTGGGGAAGGAAAGGTAGGATTTGGAGTATATCCGGTGAGTTTTAATGATATGATTAAAATTTCAGATTTAAAACTGAGTATGCCTCCAAAATGTACATTTATCGAACCCAAATTAATTACGGCTCTGTTAATGTATGATATGAAACCTTAATAAATTCACGTTTTTTCCTTACTTTTAACATCGGAAAAAAGTAAATAAAAAATGAAAAAAATATTCATTATACTTCCACTCTTTTTGAGTGGATTTTTATTTTCTCAAAAAAAGCCTCAGAAAAAGCCTGTCGGCAAAACAGCTATTCCTGTAAAATTAAATTATCACGATGAATTCAAAAAGATCTCAGACGAGATCATGACCAATGGTAAAGCTTACGATAATCTTGGAGAACTTACGAAAGGTATCGGGTCGCGTTTCAGCGCAACTCCCGGTTATACAAAGGCAGCAGAATGGGCAGAAAAAAAATTCAAGGAAATTGGGATTAATATGATCTGGAGACAGGAAGCCAAAGCTCCTGTATGGATAAGAGGAAGAGAATCTCTTCAGATAAAAGCAGAAAATGGCGACTGGAAAAACATCAGAATGCTTTCTTTCGGCAACTCTCAAGGAACAGGCGGAAAAGACCTCCTGGGTGAAATTGTTTTAATTAATTCCACGTCAGAGCTTAATGCAATGTCATTGGGCCAGTTAAAAGACAAAATAGTCTTCGTAAACGTTCCTATAGATCCAAAAATCATCAATACAAGTGATTCTTATTTACTGACTGCAAAATCAAAATTAATTTCCGCCTCTGTTATTGCTAAAACAGGTGCAAAAGCATTAATTATAAGATCATTGACAACAGCTTCTGACGATACTCCTCATGCCAAAATGATTTACTATGAACCGGATGATAAAATTAAAATTCCTGCTTTATCAATTGGTGTAAGATCTGCAGATGAATTGGAAAAAACAATAAAAAAACAAAAGGTCACGGCTAAAATCAACATGACTGCTGAGTCTAAAGGTGATACTACCAATCCAAATATTATTGCTGAAATTCAGGGTAAAAAAGACTCTAAAGTGATTGTCCTGGGAGCCCAGCTTGATTCATGGGATTTTGGTGAAGGAGCTATTGATGACGGAACGGGTGTTGCTCAATGTATCGAAGTTTTAAGAACATTAAAGGCGCTTGGCTATGAAAATAATCACACGATCAGGGTGGTCTTGTACGCAAACAGCGAAAATGGAGGGCAAGGCCGTGAAATGTACGCTGCTTATGTGAAGAAGAAAGAAGAAAAACATGTATTTGCCTTAGGGACAGATGCGGGAGGCTATTCTCCGCGCGGATTTTCTTTGGATATGTCTTCTCAGAGAAGAAGGTTAATCTATCCCTGGAAAGAATACTTTCTTCCTTATGGGGTTTATGATTTCGACCAGACAGAAGCAATTCAGGATATTTCACCTTTAAAAAAACTGGATATTCCTTTAGCAGAGCTTGTTGTAGATACCCAAAGATATTTTGACTACCATCATTCCGAACAGGATACTTTTGATAAAGTAAACAAGAGAGAGCTTCTTCTCGGGGCAGTTGCCATGACACAAATGATTCTTATGGTTGATAAAAACTGGTAGCCAAAAACTCCGTGATGCCGGATCAGATACAGTTCGCTTCTAAAGATGGGTATGAATTTACATCGAATACTGGACTCCATCCTGAACGTTATTTTGATATCTACCGGACAGGAGAAGAATTACTTTCGAAAAAGTCGACAAAAAAGGACTGTCAACTAGTTCTATAATTAGAACACAATTTATTTAATAATTGCTAAAAATTGATAACAATGAAAAAGATACTAGGAACTTCACTATTACTTTTTGGAATGGCTGCTTTTGGGCAGACCAAAGAAGACTCTATACAGTTTAACAAAATCTCCACAGAGATTTTAAATAACGGTAAAGGTTATAACGAACTCAGAGAGCTTACCAAAAATATAGGGCACCGCCTAAGTGGAACGGAAGCGTACGAAAAATCCGTAAAATGGGCAGAACAGAAGCTCCGTGATGCAGGAGCCGATAAAGTATGGCTACAGGAAGTCATGATTCCGGTTTGGGTAAGGGGTAAAGAGTCCTTACTTATCAAAACATCAAATGGCAGGTGGAAAAGCCTTAAAATGCTGTCACTGGGAAATTCTGAGGGAACGGGCGGAAAAGATGTTTCCGGAGAGATGATCATGGTGAAGTCTATGGAAGAGTATGACAAACTTCCTGCTGAAAAGGTAAAAGACAAAATTGTATTTTTCAACTACCCTTTCAGTCAGTCTTTTATAGAAACATTCAAAGGATATAGTGATGCTGCCAAATACAGAACTACAGCAGCCTCTTTAACTGCAAAAAAAGGAGGGAAATTTGCCATCGTAAGATCTCTTTCTTCAGCTTTTGACGATGTTCCTCACACCGGAGCCATGCGTTATGATGAGAAAGTTTCTAAAATACCTGCTGTTGCTATAGGAAGTACCACAGCAGATGAGCTCGAAGTTTTATTAAAAAGCCAGAAAATCACGGCCAAGCTTAATTCCAACTGTGGAATGCAAGGTGAGAAACTCTCCCACTCCGTTATCGGTGAAATTACCGGTAAGAAGGATCAGAGTGTCATTGTAGTCGGAGGACATCTTGATTCATGGGATGTAGGTGAAGGAGCTCATGATGACGGCGCCGGAATTGTGCAGAGCATCGAAGTTCTGAGAACCTTTAAAAAGTTGGGAATACAAAATAACCATACTATAAGAGTCGTTTGCTTTGCCAATGAAGAAAATGGAGTAAAAGGCGGAATACAATATGGTAAAACAGTAAAAGAAAATAACGAAAAACATCTTTTTGCCATAGAAACCGATGCAGGAGGTTTTGCCCCAAGAGGAATAGCACTCGATATGGATGATACCAGAAGAAACCAGATCAGAAGTTGGTCAAAATTGTTCCTGCCATATGGGGTTTATAACTTTGAAGAAAGGTTCTCCGGAACAGACCTTTACCCACTTCACGATATGGGAATTCCCGCAGCAGAATTAATGCCGGACTCACAGCGTTATTTTGATATTCATCATACAGAAGAAGATACTTTTGAAAAAGTGAACAGGAGAGAACTTTTACTAGGAGCTACTGCCCTCACACAGATTATTTATATGATTGACAAGAATTGGTAACAGATTATCAGTTATATTTACAAGAGTTCATAAATGTTTTATGGACTCTTTTTTTGACGCAGATTCTTACTTAATTGTTCTTTTCAGCCATATCGTTGCAACAAGCTTTTCCACAAATGATCTATTCCTCCACCAGATTCCCAGTTGATATCAAATTTTCCTCCTTTCGGTGCATAAGGCGGCAATGAAATTTTAGAATGAAACATGGGAGGATTATCTTTTACCAAAGCAAAATAATCAGCATCAAAATTTGATTTTCTATAATATTGTATTTCAACTATAGTTTCTTTTTTACTTGTCCGGAAAATATAAAGATTTACATCATACAGATCATTTACTTCTTTATGTAAAATTTCTAATGCTTTATCCAATGTAAAACCCGTTTTGGAATTGTTTACCCTATTTCTGGACCATGTCATTTCAAAAGAATTTGTTCCTTCAAATTCATTAAAATCAGACAGAATAAAAAGTAAATTGGGTGAAATTGTATTCCAGCAATTAATTTCAGCAAGGTAAAGAAGATTGGCAATACAATCCTGTATACTATTCCTTAAGCTTTCGAGATTCATTTTAAAAAAGGTCCTATAAAGTATTTTAAATTACAAAAAAAAACTACCGTAATATTTTCTTCGTTTCAGATTATTAGCCCTTAAAATTAGAAAATTTTTCTTTGTTTAAGGAAATAAAACGAAATTGGCACTAAAAACAAGACCCTACAAGTCTTAAAAACAAAGTGTTAACCGAAGAAATATCACTTTGGCATGATATTGGCATCTACTTTTTTGAGAAAAAATTAAAAAAACACTAAGGATGAGAAAAAAGGTTTTCTGTGGATTTTCAGTTTTCCACTGATTCAAATTCATATTGATGTATATGAATCCTTTTTTTTCTACGATGCCGTAAAAGATACGGGAACGTGAAAAATTAACCCTCCCGTTGATTTTTCACAGCAGTTTTATGCCCCGTATCTGACTGGTGTCATCACCCTCGAATCACGCAGCAGTGATTCTAAAAATTGATTATCTATTCCGGATTTTTGATCCGGTGTAATAATATTTGTATAAATGGCAAAGCCATCGCGAACCTTAGCCCAGTAAGAGAATATACCATTCTTTTTACCGTAATGACTGCGTTGTTTTATACTATTAATTAATGTATAACCCTTAAAATGTTGTAATGATGAGAGACTTTTTTGAAATGATTTTTAAGAGAAATGAAGACGCTGCAAAAATGCATATCTGGAGCCTGTTATTGGTGTTGAGTTTTGCTGCCTTTTCAGTGTTAGTATACACCTCAAAACCAAGCTTTAACAGCTTAATAATATATCTGACGGCTTTTGCCGCTTATATTGGCTTTGGCCTTGTATTCATCAGTTCCTTAGCCGGAACAAGTATGAAGAAGAGATCGAGCAGAAACATATAACTTTTAATCTTTCTTTTACTGAAAAACCGCCCTTTTGGGGCGGTTTTTTTAGTTTTAATCAGACTATCTTACTCATTAAATATATCTTTCATCATTTTATCAAGGAATTTTTTCGTTTCTTCCTCAACCATTTTTTCAGACTTTTCTACTAATTCTACCCTGAATGGATCGCAACAGGCTTTTATTCCAAATCCTTCATCTGTTTTTACAAATTCAGGATGCAGCCCATGTTCTTTACAGGTTTGAGATTCAATTTCCTGTTTTATCAAATCATAATTTAGATCGAACATATTTTTTTATTTTGTTTTTAGGTGATTCATAAAGATAGAAATAAATTCCATTTACAGAAATCCGTATTTCCACGATACTTCAATACAAAATAAAAAGGCTGAATTTTCAGAATATTTTCCAATAGTGATCTCTAAAATTTGTCAAGAATTTTTTGTGGTAAAATCCCTTTAAGCACAGGTTTATAATTTTCTTCAAGAATCAGAAATTTCCATTTTTTTTCGTCCTTTGAAACAGCGCAGGCTTTCATATGGGCATCTACCATATAATAATCTCCATTATTGAAATTCGCAACATTTTCTTTTCCATATTTGGATACTAATGTGCCATTTATTTTTTCCTTTACGAGTTCCGGATTATGAATAACTTTCCAATCCACTTTAAACTGCATTTTAAAAGAATAATTTGTTATTGAAAAATATTCTCCTTCAATTAACTGAGGAGCTTCAATATTATCTATTTTAAAATCCTGAATATCAATTATAAAAGCGGGATTATTATAACTCAGGGTTAAAACTTTAATCATTTGTTCTCTACCTATCAGATTCAAATATTTGGGATAAATGAAATTGACAGCATTTTCAATATTCTTGTCTTTTATACTTTCAAAAAAAGAGGTAAACTCTTTTTTTATTCCCGATTCATAATCTATTTCTTTAGTCTGACTAAAAGATAAAACTGAAAAAAGTGAAATCACTAATACCATTAATTTTATTCTCATCTCTATATCCTTAGCATTAAATATCTACAAAAAAACCACCCCTTGCGGGGCGGTTATATATCTTACAAAAGATTCAATTATTTTACTTTTACAAGCTCAACATCGAAAACTAACCAAGAGTTTGGCGGGATCACTCCTCCTGCTCCTCTTTCTCCGTAACCCATTGCTGGCGGGATCAATAATGTAGCAGTTTCACCTTCTTTTAACAACAGGATACCTTCATCCCATCCCTTGATTACTCTCCCCATTCCGATTGGAATATCGATTGGCTCATTTCTCTTGAATGAAGAATCGAACTCAGTTCCGTCTACTAACTTACCTGCATAGTGTACAGATACGTTATCACCAGCTTTTGGAGCTTTACCCTCAGCTGTTTTTGTAATTTTATAGTAAAGACCTGATTCGGTTTTCTGCATACCAGCTTTTAGATTTTCAACTAATTTCTCCTGGTTTGCTTTGAATTCTTCTTCTTTTTTCTTTTTTTCAGCTTCTTCTTTAGCGATGAAAGCTTTATTGTTTTCTGCAATTTTAGATTTTCCTTCGTTGAAAGTCTTTGCTGCATCATAATGCTTGTACTCATCACCTTTTCCGAACACAGAAACTTTCTCCAAAACGATATCAGTTTTAGGCTTATCCTGAGCTCCTTTTTCTACATTGGCAATAGTGTCAATCACTTCAGTTCCTTTTACTACTTTTCCAAAGATTGTGTGTCTTCCGTCTAACCATGGAGTAGCTACTTCTGTGATGAAAAACTGAGAACCGTTAGTATTAGGTCCGGAGTTCGCCATAGAAAGAATTCCTTTTCCTGTATGTTTAAGGTCATTTCTTTCATCCTCGAATTTATATCCTGGGTCTCCCATTCCAGTTCCCTGAGGGTCACCTCCCTGAATCATGAAATCTTTGATTACTCTGTGGAAAATAGTTCCGTCATAGTAAGGAACTCCTTTAGCCTTAGCTTTGTTATCGATTTTTCCTTCTGCAAGACCGATAAAGTTGGCTACAGTTACTGGTGCTTTCTTGTCTTCAAGCTTCACAATCATGTTCCCTTTTGTGGTTTGAAGATTAGCATAAAGTCCGTCATTAAGACCTTCGTAAGTTTCTTTGTCTACGTTCATTTTTTTATAAATTGGGGTACAACTCATCAGCGAAATACTTGCCGCTGCCAGAATTATATTCTTGTTAAACAAATTCATGTATTATAAAGCTTTTAATTTTATGATTAATGGGATGTCGTTATCTATTTTCTTTTCGTCTCCGAAAGTTCCGTAAGCCAAAGAAGACGGCACCAAAAGCGTTACTTCCTCTCCATCATGTATAAAACGCAAAGCATTTTCCACCGCTTTCAGTTCATCAAAATGGCCAAACTTGGCTTCTCTTCTTTCAATAGGCTGGTCGTAGATTTTGGTTTCATCAAAATCATAAATATCATATGAGTAAGAAATCAGACTGTTATCTGCTCTCCTTTCTCTCTGATCATAACCTTGTACTGTCACCCAGTAATTAAGCTGTGTAGGATAATACTTCACAGACTGACCACCAATCCAATCCTGAATCTGGCCTCTTTCTATGCTGTTCAGATTTTTCATCCTGTTTTTAGAAACATCCAGATCTTTTTGGCTTAAAACACCTCCTACCGGAGGATGGGCCGTCTGGGTATTTCTGTTACAGCTCAACAGACTTATGGCTGATATGAAGAGTAATTTTTTCATAAACTTTTGCGAAAATACACATTTCATGAATCAATTACAAAACTTGAAGAAGAAATATATAAATCGGTCAATTTCAATATAACGATCACTGCAAGTTAGTTTAAAAATTTCAGTCTTGAATATACATCGCAGCTTTTTTATACTGTAATTACTGAAACGTTTGGTCAATTCCGTTTTCCAGGAAAAACCGGGCTGGCTTATGATCATTGAGTTTTTATAAAAAAAGCCGGAAAAACTCCGGCTTCTATATGATTTTGTTCAGTTAATGATTAAACTGTTTCCAAAACGTGGTTTACTACAACTCTCCATCCGAATGGATCTTCAGAAAGATTGTTCTGTAAATCTACCAAGTCTTTCTTAAGGGTCGCTGCATAGCTCTCTTCATCAGAAAGTCTTGGAAGCTCAAGTTTCTCACCTTGGTATCCTAACGCCTGAAACTGCGTGGTTACTACTGCAGTACCTACTCCCCATACTTCTTTAAGAGCACCTTCTTTCAAAGCTTCAATTACTGTTTTTACAGCAATAGGCTCCACTTTTACTTCAATCCCTCTCTTCTTAGCCAGTTGGATGAAACTGTCTCTAGTAACTCCGTCAAGGATCTTCTCAGACGTTGGCGGCGTATAGATGGTATCATTGATTCTTACAAACACGTTCATAGTACCACTCTCTTCGAAATACTCGTGTGTAGCATCATCAGTCCAGATGATTTGCTCGTAACCTTCTTCAATAGCCAACTGTGTTGGGTAGAAAGAAGCGGCATAGTTTCCTGCTGCTTTAGCAGAACCTACTCCACCGTTTGCTGCTCTTGAGTAGTGGTCAGAAATTTTAACAGAAACTGGTTCTGAGTAGTAGCTTTTCGCTGGTGTTGCTACGATAGCAAACATATATTTATTAGAAACTCTTGCTTTTAAAGCTTCCTCTGTAGCAAAAATCAATGGTCTGATATATAAAGACATTCCTTCTCCCTGAGGAATCCACGCTCTATCAATATCTACTAATGCTTTTAATCCGTCTAAAAACATTTCTTCTGTCACTTCAGGCATAGCAAGACGCTTTGCTGATTTATTGATACGTTCAAAATTCTTTTCAGGCCTGAAAAGTAAAACCTGCCCGTCTTTGTCTTTATAAGCTTTCATGCCTTCAAAACAAGCTTGTCCATAGTTTACCCCCATCATGGCAGGTGTAAATGGAATGGGACCGTAAGGAACTAATTTCACATCTCCCCATTTTCCATCTTCATACTCGCATATAATCATATGATCAATAAAAGTACCACCAAATGAAAAATTGTTTGGGTCAAATGTAGAAATTCTGGAGTTTTCAGTTTTTTGAATTATCATTTTTTAAAATTTTTACGATGTTCTACAAATTTAACATAATTTTCTAAATATAAAAATTTTAGAGTAAATTTGACAAAAAAATAGCTTGAAAAGAGAGATTAAGACCACAAACGACGGAAGTAAAACATTGTTTATCAATGATTTAAATGAAAACTACCATTCTCACCACGGAGCGCTTCAGGAAGCAGAACACGTGTTTATCAAAAATGGATTAAATTTAATAAATGATTGCGAAATTAATATTTTAGAACTCGGTTTTGGAACAGGTTTGAATGTTTTAGTAACAATTAATGAATATTTAAAAACTGACAAAAATCATGTCATCAATTATTTTTCGCTTGAAAAATACCCCATAAATGAATCCGAAATAAACGATTTGGCTTATTTTGAACATTTTGATAACCCAGAGTTTAAGAATATTTATCAGAAAATTCATCTGGCAGATTGGGAAAAACCAGTGGAAATCATTAGTGGATTCAATCTAAAAAAGATAGAATGTGATTTTTTCGACCTAAAGAACATTGATCTGCCTAAAATCAACCTTGTCTACTTCGACTGTTTTGGCGCAAGAGTACAGCCTGATCTTTGGGAAAAACCATTATTTGAACTCGTATCGGACAAAATGGCCATTAACGGATTATTAACAACCTACTCTTCCAAAGGAAGCGTGAGAAGAATTCTTCAGGAACTCAACTTTGAGGTGGAAAAGAAGCAGGGACCTCCGGGAAAAAGGGAGATGATTAATGCAGTGAAACTGTAAAAGCTCCTTTATATATGATACTGCTTTCTCCATTCTTGCCATGATCATCATCCGGAAGATCGGAGAAAGCAAATTTGCTAAAAACAGCAGCCCCCCACTAACAGAGCCCCCACTTAGCCACTTATTCTTCCAATTAGTCTGTCATTATTCGGAATACAGCCAGCCTTTCTCTTGCCTCTCATTACATTTAATGATAGATTTGAATCGTCATTACTACCAAACATTATAACAAAATACAAATGAGAGATGCAGATTATGCTTTATTCATAGAATGTAATGGAGAAGCTACCCACCGAATTCAAGTTCCAGAATCAAGCTTTATTAAATGGGAAGGAATACTTCCTCCCATTCTAATGACCTATTGGCGTGAAGAAGGATGGGCTGGATATGGCAATGGTAGATTATGGACTGTTAACCCTGATGACTATGAACACATTAAGGACGTATGGTTGGAGGGGACACCTTTTGAAAATTTTGATAACTTTCATGTCATTGCCAGATCCGCATTTGGAAATCTTTATTTATGCGGTGAAAAAACGGGACGGAGTGTTACTCTGACTTGCATTCATAACGAAATACAAGCTCTAAAGAATAGGCTAAAAACGAAAGCATTGGAAAAACAAGATATAACTATTCAATCCTTATTCGGACCTAGCGAGCCTGAAGATTTTGATTACCATGATATCAATAGGAAACTCCTCTTTGACCGTGCTGTAAAAAAATATGGACCATTGGCATCGGATGAGATGTATGGTTTTGAACCTGCCCTTGTACTTGGCGGGAGCCCATCAATTAAAAATCTCCGGCGGGTAAAAATCGATCCCCATCTTCTGATCCTGCGTGAACTCGATACCCCGACATTTCCTTTTGCAGGAGTTGATCTTGGTAAGTTATAAGAAATGCTCGAAAAATAATCTTATGAAAAACACAGACTACCCAAGCATTGAAGAATTTATTTCCGCAATAGGCAGGGACTCGGACTCTTCGGAGCTTCAACTTATTTTCTCCAAGATCGGGATCAAAATTAAGAACCTTGACGATTATCGGTTGGATGTCAAGGGGCAGCGGCTATGGTCAGACGACTCCGCAGGCTTACAACTTGAATTCAAGGATATCGGGATATTGAGAGAAATTCCATATCACGATATTGATGAAGGTCCGTGGGTACTAACCGATGTTATTTTTTGGGGCTGGCGAGAAAAAACAAATAGCTGTTACACAGGAGCCTTGCCATACGGGCTGGATTTCTCCATGAGTCGAGCTTCCGTAAGAGAAAAAATCTCTCGAGAACTAGGGCAACCAGAGATATTAGGATTCTCAGACAATATAGACATGTGGGTTCTGGGAACAATGAAAATAGCCATCGATTACGCCGGGAAAAAGGGGATTCGTTGCATCAGTTTAGGCATGCCTGTAGAAGAATAAAATGACGGAACCGAATGTTTTCTGAATAGGAATAAGTGTAGAGCACAATACGCATGGATATTCAAGACATAACAACTCTCTTTGGCAAAAGAGTCACCGACCCAGTCGTCGAAGCCATGTTTCAATCGCTGGGTATCAAGCGCAGGCCCGAACTGGCACGCCCCGCAAAAAGCCCCTATGAAGCAATTTTGCGAGTGAACGCGCAGGGGATGCTGTTTTCCTTCAGCGAGCGCAACTATTGGGAGGGCCTGCAAGGCTCCTCACATGGCAAGAGCAATACGCTGATTTTCACCAACGTGGCTGTCACGTCAGGCATCCCGGATGTCATGCGCCGGTATGTCGGCAGTGAATTGCCCTTCAGTTTGCAGTGGGAAGATGATCGGGCCACGGCCCGCGAAAAGCTGACGGCGGCGGGCTGGGGTGATCGTCTGCACGCTTACAAGCGAGACGCCTGGTGGCTGCCCGACTACCACATCCGTCTGACTTATCAGCCGGGGAGTATTGATCAGCCAGAACAGCCAGGCATCTTCGATATCAGTCTGGGAATTCCGATGCCGGCATCGGCTGAGCCATTTCCACCATGGCACTATCCCATGCCGGACCAGATGTACGACCTCTTTGGGGAGTCGCCCGCAAGCCCCGCATTCCAGAGTCTGTTCCGCGACTTCGATTCCGTCAGGCTTGTGGCAGAGGCAGAACAGGAGATCGTCGATAGAAAACATGAATTCGGCTTCGCGTTGTATTTCGATAGGGCACGACGGGCTCCCGATGGACGCCCCTCCTTCGCAGGCATCAACATGTGCCGTGATCGCCTGGGGACTTCAACAGCTTGGAGAGGCCCGTTGCCATTCGGCCTGAGCTTCGATGATTCACCATCCATTTTCGAAGAGCGCATCGGTCGCAAGGCCGATCATTGGGACGACAATAAGACTTTCGGAGTCGCCCGCTGGTTTCTCCCCGACCTGTTGATGTGGGTGAATTTCGACAATCTGGATAATTGCATTGAGTCGGTTCGCGTACTGCGCACTGGATATAGAGATGATCTGCGCGATTGAATTGCAACGCCATCATGACCGACCACGCGCATACACCTAATGGGTAACCCGCCACCCATCCCCTAGCCGGGCACCGCGCAACTCGATATACATGGTCGGCAGCAGACAAGATAGCCAGCCGCTGAAGGCTTGCGGGTTGTGCGAATGGATGTATTGCTTAAAGAAAAATCTATGCAAAATGAAGATAAGTTTACATCTCCTGATCCTAGGCGGGCTGGATATTCCAACATCTTTTTACAAGGGCTGATCTTGTTAAATCATAGAATAAGTACAAAAAAATATAAAAATTATCAAAATAAATCATCTGATGAAAAATATAAACTTCCCAAGCATTGAAGAATTCACTTCTGCAATTGGCAAATACTCAGAATCACCAGAGCTTAAAATAATTTTCTCGAAACTGGAGATTACTGAAAAAGATTTAACGAAATTCTCGGAGATCGCAGGCTATCAAGTTTGGGACAATGACGAGGCAGGGCTACAATTAAATTTCGAAAGAATTGACTTTATGAATTTAGTTTACAATAAAAGACCATGGATTTTAACGGATATTATTTTCTGGGGTCATGAAAAAAAGCCAAAGAAAAAAGAGACAATACTTTGTTACAAGGAACCTTTGCCCTATAGACTGGATTTCTCCATGAGCAGGGAAAAAGTAAGGGAGATACTCTCTGCCCCATTGGGACAGCCAAAGATCTTTGGACTTTCAGATAACATAGATGTATGGTTTTCCAAAACGTTCGAATTAACAGTAGATTACGCAGGAGAAAAAGGAATCCGCTGTATCAGTCTCGGAATAATCGTTGATGATAGCAAAATATTAACACCACCTGATATGAAAAAAAAAGAATGGATTTCCCAGATGGAATACTTATTAACAGGTCCCAAAAATGAAAATAGCGCATTTACCTTTCAAGATCTTGTTTACAAAGCTCCGATTAACAAGGGGAATGAAGTGGTAGAATTACTTATAAAAAGCTTTCTCGGACCTTTCGACTCTTCCGTAATGCAAGCATGCATCACTGTTTTGGGTCAGGCAGACTTCAATACCTATTATGACTCTTACTTTAAGATACTCCCCGACCTGCTGGCCTTATCAGATTCCAGCATTGCAATGGATTTGTTAGATCACCCAGGCTTTAAGCTGAAAAAAAAGCATATTAAAAATATTCTGAAAAGAATTTGGAAAACTTCCCCTGATGGCAAACTTCAGATGGAAATCGATAAGCATATTGAAAAATGGAATCTTGAGGATGAAAGACCTTATTCTAAGATTTATCTGCAGCCTGGACCAGGCATAGCATATGATCATCTCATTGAAGAAATGGATCTTAAAAATATTCTCAAAGACTTCCTGGAAGAAGGAGAAAGGCTATTGCAGATTATGCCCGTAGGTTTTTTCCCTGATCATCCGGATTCCCTTGTTGACAACGAAGGAATTTTAGCAGTCTATTATACCAAGTGGGCATACTTCAGAAATTTTCTAAACATCAAAAACACCCAATTGGATACCTGCTTAAGCAAGAGCGGGAATTTCAAGGAAAAATTAGACATGTTAAGGGCATCACTAGGACCGGAACTGCTTCCCAGTCATTTTACAAAAGAAAGTTTCAGTTTTACAAGAGCTTATTATAAGCCGGGATGGAAACATTTCTACCTTAAAGACTTTGGAGAAATATTTCCCAATTTTGAAAAGTCTGAATATATCGATGACACGGATGACAATTATCAAATGATTGAGAGCATTTTGAATATGAGATACGATGAATGGAAAAGTGAAATCAATGTATGCGGCACTTAATTATCAAAATAAATTATCAGATGAAAAATATAAACTTCCCAAGCATTGAAGAATTCACTTCTGCAATTGGCAAAGACTCAGAATCACCAGAGCTCAAAATGATTTTCTCAAAACTGGAGATTACTGAAAAAGATTTAAATCGGCTTACAGTCAAAGGATACCGAGTGTGGAGCAATGGCGAAGCAGGGTTACAATTAAATTTAGAAAACATTGATTTTATGAACAGACTTTCTCGTCCTCGTAATAAAGGGCCGTGGATACTGACGAACATAATCTTCTGGAATCATCTAATAAAAACAAAGAAAAAAGAGACAATGCTTTGCTACAAGGAACCTTTGCCCTATAGACTGGATTTCTTGATGAGCAGGGAAAAAGTAAGAGAGACACTCTCTGCCCCATTAGGGAATCCAAAGATCTTTGGGCTTTCAGATAACGTAGACCTATGGGTTTCCGAAACGTTCGAATTACGAGTAAATTACGCAGGAGAAAAAGGAATCCGCTGTATCAGTCTTGGAATAATCGTTGATCGTAGCGTCATGTAAATAGGTTTGTACCGCAGAAAGAACTAAAGCCAAGAACAGGGAATGATAGAGAAGCATGTAATGCAAAAACAGAAATTTCAGTAGAGTAATATGGAAAAAAAAGCACTAAAAAAAACCATGAAAAAATGATAATATCTTTGGCAACTTCAGGAAGGAAAGCCTGGGAGTCTGGAGATATAAAAAAAGCGGAGAATGACTTTCTTCCCTCTTGGGATGCAATCCCCGAACCCAAAGCCGAATACTATCTATCACAGTCAGCCTCACATGGTATTACCATCTTCTACAGGTCAATTGGAAACACTGAAAAAGCAAAACAATGGCTCAACATAATGAGAAAAATATATGGACCAGGAGAAGCATCTGAAGAATATGTAAACTTTCTTGAGGGAACCATTTGCTACGACTGTGGAGAACTAGATGAAGCATTTCTTCTTTTCTACCCGCAGTATAAAAAATATGGCAATCGTGCTTTTGAAGGAGAAGACAAAAAGTATCTGGATTTCGTTAAAAACAAAATAAAAGACAAGTAAAATAAGGTTCTTAGTTAAATTAAACAACATACTTTTCTATGCTAAAAGATAGAAACCTACAAGCGATGAAGATTAACTCCCCTTTACTTTCAAAACTCAAACTAACTTTCCAAAAGCTAAAGAATATCAAGAAACTATAAGTAAGCAATTTTGAATCTCAACATTAAAACGACTCACATTATGAAGCACTTTAAATTTTTGACACAATACTACGGAGAAAAAAATCTGAAAAAATTTCTGAATAAACTGAATATTTATAAAATTCCCAATCCACTCAGCAATGCTTGCGACGACACCTATCTTAAAAACAAAAAAGCCGGAATTGAATTAACCTTTTCTCATCCAGAATCAATCAAGGAAGCAAAACGGAAATACCCAGCCGGAGCCCTTGTATTATCTAACATACGATATTATGGAGCCAGAATTGGCAAATTCCATGTATATAAAGAAAAATTACCATACGGAATCAAATTCGGACAAATGAAATCTGATCTTTTCCCGTTACTTGGTGAACCAGAATGGAAAAACCCTGAAGAAAGCCGATTACGCTGGATTCTCAACAACCATACACTACACATCACGTTGAATAATGAAAATAGAGTCATCATTGTTTCAATGGGAATACCATTCAATCCATAACAGCAGAAGCTTTTCTTCTTTCTACCCACAGTATAAAAAATATGGCATTCGTTCATTTTAGGGAAAAGACAAATTAAATAAAGCTTCTTAGTTAAATTAAACAAGCTACTTTTCTACGCTAGAAAACAGCAGCCCCCCCTAACAGAATCCCCACTTAGCCACTTGTTCTTCCAATTAGTCTGTAATTATTCGGAATACAGACAGCCTTTCTCTTGTCCTCCCTTATATTTAATTATAGATTTGGACCCTCATAACAGGAATTATTTATAAATAACTCCCCAAAAATCACAATCAAAATACAAAGGATGGGAGACCCCGATTTTGCTTTATTTATAGAATGCAATGATGTGAGACTACCCACCGAATTCAAGTTCCTGAATCAAGTTTTATTAAAGTGTAAAAAATAATTTGATAAAATATTTTAATTTAATGGATAAAAAAAAGAAACCATTACCTATTTCATTTGGGAATGGATGCGCAGTCAGTGATGACATTTTTTGCATTACATCAGTTCCCGATAATCTTAATTCTGAAACTGAGTTTACCCGGATATTCATCCTTAACCTTTCATCTAAAATGAATTGGACACATCATGATATTCCCAACCGCACCATCATTTCAATAGCACTAAGGCCTAAATCAGATACTCTTCCAAGAGCATGCTATGCATTAAGTGACTACGGACAACTCCAGATATTCAATTCTACAGAGATTATAGAAGAGGAAATCCCAGCAATGAGCTCAGAAACAAACAGAGATAATGAACTAACTTTCTCTGCGATAAGACATATAGGCCAAAAAGCATATGCTTGTGGTACAATTGGCCGTATCTATCGAAGAGATGATAAAGGCTGGGTTCAAGTCACAACACCTATTGCTGATGAGGCCTCTTGGAATTTTCAATCACTCATAAATATGATTGAAAAGAGTCAGCCTGAAGATATTGCTGAACTCACAGAAAAAGTAAAGACCATTCCTAACTTTGAATACATTGCCGGCCTATCGGATAATAAAATCTATGCTTGCGGAAATAATGGAATAATTATCTATTGGAATGGCATATCATGGAATTATTTAAAAAGCTCAACTAAGAAGTATCTTCATCATATCCATTGCGTCTCTGCAGATCAGGTATATATATGCGGAGACAATGGAACATTGCTGTCAGGAAATGCAACAGATGGATTCTGCCAAATCAAACTTGACCGAAAGTATCTAAATTTTTGGGTAGTTCAAAATTTTAAGGGAATCATTTATGTTGGAACCACTTCTGGACTATTTCAATTAGAGGGGGTAAAATTGATACCTGTTAATTTTGGATTGAATAAAACTTTCACAAATATCGCAATTCAAGCACTCGAAGCTACTGAATCTGTGCTTTGGGTAGTCACCGATAAATTTTTGCTCAGACTTGAAAACAATATATGGAAACAAATATTACATCCGGATAATGTATAGTCCTAAAATATTACAGTAAGTATTTATTCAAAATAAATGATCTTACATATCTTAATACAATTTCTCCTCAAGCATTACAGATACTTTAACCTTTGCTCTTTGCACTTATTTCCTTACATTAGCTATACAAAATATTATACATTATATATATGATAAATAAGATCAACATTAGAGTGTACGGCTGTGTGGTAAAAGATAAAAAAGTACTGACTTTATTTGAGGAATATGCCGGTGAACCTTTAATGAAATTTCCGGGAGGAGGTTTGGAGTATGGCGAAGGAGTCTTAGAGTGCCTGCACCGCGAATTTGATGAGGAGCTTAATGTGAAGGTAGATATTGCTGAACATCTTTATACTCAGGAAAACTTTCTGGTTTCCAGATTCAAAAAAAATGAGCAGCTTCTTACCCTATATTATATAGTAGATATTGTCAATGAAGAAGATTTCCTGATTCTGGATCCATGCATCGAAAAAACGGAATGGATTGAAATAGACAGACCGGATAATCCTTTTCCTCTTCCTGTGGATCAGATTGTATTTGATAAATTAAAAGAAAAATACCTGTAAGCATTCTTACAGGTATTCTTATATTATTTTTTCACTTTAAAATCGTTAGATCCCGGATAAGGCTGCAGATAGCCCGAATTCCAGTTAGACTGAAGCAATGATTCTACGAATTCATCACTTCTGTTATTGTGTGGATCATAGCGGTCTTTCAAATCAATATCCGCCATTTTGCCTTTTACATTCCACCAGAAAGCGCTCCACCCACCTCTCAGTTCTTTAATGATTTCGTAAACGTTTTTACCGGTAGCCCTGTTCATCAGTTTTGCAAAAACCTGTCCTTCCGTTGTTGTAAGATCTCTCAGCTGTTTTTCATATTGATCAGCCAGCATATTCTGTCTTTCTCTTACGAACTTTCTTTTCGCTTTGCTATCCATATCATTCATATCCTTTTGAATGTCTCTGTATTGCTGTAAAGCAGTTACAAATAACGGATATACTCTATATAGCTTTTTGTTGAGAAAGTAATAATAATTTTTATCCAGCTGGTTATTAAATCTCGGTTTATTCACCAAAACCAACTCATCCAATACGACTACAGGCTCTCCGTTGATCTCATAGATCTTCACTTTCTGCAGTTCGTCGTAATAATATTTATTACCAAATTCATCTACTTTCAGGGATTCAGCGGGATATTGATTGAGGGGTTTTGCGACCACTCCATCTTTCTGACCAAAAACACTGACTCCAAAAAAGAAAATAAAAAGACAGATAATCTTACTAAAATTCATTATTTTTACACTTATAAGAACAAAAATTAAACGCAAAAATCATTCCTTTTTATGAAATTTGAAAAGAAATCTTTGAAATTTTTAGAGAAATATCTAAATACGTCCTCTCCAACAGGTTATGAACATGAAGGGCAGAAGGTATGGATGGATTACATCGAACCTTATGTAGACAAAATTGAAGTAGACCATTATGGAACGTGTTATGGGATTATCAATCCTGAGGCTGAATTCAAAGTAGTCATTGAGGCCCATGCAGATGAAATTTCCTGGTATGTTAATTATATTACAGATGACGGATTAATCTATGTAATTAGAAACGGAGGTTCTGATCAGACGATTGCCCCTTCGAAAGTGGTACACATCCATGGGGAAAAAGGAATTATAAAAGGAGTTTTCGGATGGCCGGCTATCCATACCAGAGGTAACCAGAATGAACCGATTCCAAAAATTGAAAATATTTTTATCGACTGCGGGGCTACCTCTAAAAAAGAAGTGGAAGAATTGGGAATTTTTGTAGGATGTATGATCACCTACCCTGATGAGTTCTTTGAGATGAATGACAGATACTTTGTGTGCAGAGCTCTGGACAACAGAATCGGCGGATTTATGATTGCAGAAGTAGCAAGACTCTTAAAGGAAAATAAAAAATCCATTCCTTTCGGGCTTTATATTACCAATTCTGTGCAGGAAGAGGTAGGTTTATACGGAGCAGATATGATTGCTGACACCATCAAACCCAATATCGCAATTGTAACTGATGTTACTCATGATACTACCACTCCGATGATTGAGAAGAAGAAAGAAGGTGATCAAAAATGTGGTGATGGTCCTGTGATTTTCTTTGCTCCAAGTGTTCATCATACGATCAGGGAATTGATCATTGATACCGCAAAAGCAAAAAAAATCCCATATCAGAGAGCTGCAGCTAGCAGAGCTACGGGAACAGACACTGATGCTTTCGCTCATTCTAACGGCGGGGTACCAAGTGCTTTAATTTCCTTACCTTTGCGTTATATGCATACCACAGTAGAAATGGTATCTAAAGAAGACGTAGGAAATGTCATCAAACTTATCTACGAAACTGTTCTGAAGATCAAACCGGAAATGAAACTGAAGTATCATTAATAGAATCAAGATTCAAGACACAAGATTCAAGACCCCAAATAGGTATACAGATAAACTCTAAGTTTACAACTCATATCTTGGTTCCTGGCTCTTGCCTCTAAATATCTAATAAAAAGTAAAAATGAAAACGAAGCTTATTGCTCCATCCCTTTTATCGGCAGACTTTGGGAATCTGCAAAGAGATATTGAAATGCTGAACAGATCTCAGGCTGACTGGTTCCATATTGATGTAATGGACGGGAGATTTGTACCCAATATTTCATTTGGTTTTCCGGTAATGAAAACGGTACAGCAGCATGCCAAAAAATTCGTAGATGTTCACCTTATGATCGTGGAACCTGAAAAATATGTTGATGAATTCATCAATCATGGTGCAGATCTTGTGTCGGTACACTACGAGGCTTGTACACACCTTCACAGAACGATTCATCATATTCAGAGCAGAGGCGCTAAAGCAGGTGTAGTTCTTAACCCTTCTACTCCCGTTTTAATGCTTGAAGACATTATTGCAGATGTAGATCTTGTATTACTAATGAGTGTGAATCCAGGATTTGGGGGGCAGAAATTCATTGAAAATACGTACAAGAAAATTGCTGAAACGAAAGATTTGATTTTAAGCAACAATTCTACAGCTCTTATTCAGGTTGACGGAGGAGTTAATCTTGATAATGCTTCAAAATTATTTGAAGCCGGAGCTGATGTTTTAGTAGCGGGAAATGCTGTATTTTCAACAGAAAACCCGGAAAGAACGATTGAACTTTTGAAGATCTAAAAAAGATATTTATACAAAGAAGAAAGGCAGCTATTGGCTGCCTTTCTTCTTTGTGGAATTTAAGTCGTCCTGGTTATTATTTTTTTTCAACATTTAAAAAATGTTATTCTTTGTCTTGTTATAACCCAAAGGTCCGAATAAAACAGCACCTGCGCATCCGTAGAAATACTGAATTTGTTTTTAAGTATTTCCACTTATATGATTCTTCTTTTTTAAAATTCTCTATTCCAGATACAGGAACAGACCACCAGAATTATACTGATCACGGAAAAAGACGTTCTTATATTATTCAGGAAATTCCATCGGCTTTCAAAGTTGTCACGCATCTGTTTAATAGCCTCTGCCGTTGAATTGGATATATCAAACTTATCCAAAGTATCATTCATCGGAACATTTCCGGCTACTGTAACTCCAAAGACGCCTATCAGATAAGCTAATGCCGCTATCAAAAGAAAGATAAAAACAGGCTGCTGGCCACGAAACAGAAAAACCGATATCGGAAGAAGAATGGCCGTTCCTATAAAACTCATAAAGAATACGGGATTTAAAATTTCACGATTTATACTTTGCATAGCCTTCAGATATTCAGCATCTGACAGCTTTCCAAGCCCCAGGACTACAGAGCAAGAATATGCATAAAAAAGCCCTCCTATTAAAGCAGTAAGGACAGCAGTAATGAGTAATACAAATGTTGTCATTTTCATATCATTTAATTTGTGGTGATCAGAGCGAAATTAGTAAGGATTCCAATTTTTAATAATATTACTGGCAGTGCGTATCATTTCAGGATCCCAATTTTCAGTTTTGAAATAATGAAAAGACTCTTCTTTGATGATGCCAGATCCTTTACTGTCAAAAAGAAGCTTTGTAAGTCTGGTCTGTTCTTCATATAAAATCAAATCCTCTATTGGCTTTTCTGGAAATTCAACAGTTTTTTTCAACCAGTTATCTTTCTTACAGATCTGATAGTCTGAAGCTTCTGTTATTTTTTCAACCTTCTTAAAATCATTAAAAAAGTCTTTCTTTTGACTGTCTGTTTTTATTGTACTCCCCAGCCTCTCTATGATTATATATTCCAAATCAGGACATTGAGCCAGTACAGAAGGCAGAATAGATACAATTTCGTCAGGAATAAGATCATCATGGGTATCTCTCCTGACCTGCTTTTTTCCATAGGCACTTTCCTGCCAGCTTCCCCCGGAAAGATGAATTTCCTTAACTTTATGCAAAGGGTACAAACTGATAATCTCCTGCATACCAACATCAAAATTACAAGCCTGGCAATAGATATTATGAAGATCTAGAATAAGAAAACCATTTGTATCCTCTACAAGCTGATCCAGAAAAACTCCCTGTTCCTTTACATCATCTATGGAAAAGGAAAATGCCAGATTTTCTATGCCTACAGGGATATTAACGGTATCCTGAAGCCTGTAGAGTCTGTCTTTTCCAATCTGTAATGTTTTAGGGTGTAAGGATATGGGCAGAGGTACGCCCTGATGAAAATTTTCAGTATTCATAAAACCGAAATGTTCGGTGATATGATTATAATTTCTTTTATGAACTTCTTCTTTTAATTTTTTAAGCCAAATCTCCTGCCTTTCGGTCCATATGGCATCAAATAATGAGTAATAAACACCATGTCCGATCAGGCGGTTATTTTCTGAATAAAAATTCAGTAATTCATTCAGCCAGGCAGGCTCTTCTGCATCATAAAAAGTATCAAATGACCACTCCAGTACATCCACAGAACTGGACTCTAACAGTGGCAAAACAGCAGAAACAAAATCTGTTTCCGGCATCATTGATAATCCCAATAGTGGCTTTGTCATTTTTATCCCATTCCGCAGGCCGGACAGCCATGCCCGCGAAGAACAAGGGTATCTTTTTTTACAACCGTTTTAGGAATCCCCGGTTTTGGTTTCTCAGGAGTATCGGGACTGGTTGCTTTTTTTACTTTCTTTACAGGCTTTTTAGTCTTACCCGCAGGTTTTGTCGTCTGTGCAGACACTCCTGCTGCTAATAATCCAGCCATTAATATTGTTGGAATTTTCATAATTTCTTTTAGATAAATTTACAATAAGTGTTCCATTTATAATCATCCCCCTGCTTTTCTACTTTCTGTACTATCTTCTGAACAGTCTTTATGTTACAGTTTTCTCCATTTCTGAGATCGATGTATGTTCATATTGATAGCAGCAGAACCATTGGTAAACCCTTACATTAACGACAATCTGTCAGCGGACAACCTCGGAAATATCGCTTCTGATTTGACAGAGAACATTTAAAAAAATAGGCTCAGAATAAAGATACAACAAAAAAAGGAACGTTCTGTGATGAATTATCAGTAAATAAGAGCAAACTATTCTATACTCTAATATTCTTTATTTATATTTAATATTAAAATAAATATATACATGAAAAATGGTCTGATTAAAGCTGTTTTCCTTGGATTGATCGTATCAGCAAAAAGTATCGATGCGCAGGTTCAGTCAGTTGAAAACAGCAATAAAATGGAATGGTTCAAAAATGCCAAACTGGGAATTTTTATTCATTGGGGAATTTACTCCGTGAACGGAATCTCTGAATCCTGGTCATTCTTCAACAATTATATTAATCATGATAATTATATGAAACAGCTGAATGGTTTTTCAGCTTCAAAATATCAGCCTGAACAATGGGTAAACCTGATTAAAGAATCGGGGGCCAAATACGCAGTCATTACGACAAAACATCATGACGGTATTTCCCTTTGGAACTCTAAAGCAGAAAATGCGACTACTATTCCTCATAATTCTTTAGCAAAAAAAGATGTTTTAAGTCCTTTCATTTCTTCTCTTAAAAATTCAGGATTGAAGACGGGGCTTTACTTTTCACTTCCGGACTGGAGTCATCCTTATTACGACATCAACACGCGGACAAAAAAACGTTATGAAATAAAAAATGACCCAAAACGATGGCAGAATTTTATTCAATATTATCAAACTCAGCTTACAGAGCTTTCAACTCAATACAAGCCCGATCTGTTATGGTTTGACGGAGATTGGGAACATACTTCTGAAGAATGGGAATCTTCCCAGACCCTGAATCTTCTTAAAAAATACAATTCCAATATTATTATCAATTCCAGGCTCAATAATCATGGAGACTATGATACTCCTGAACAGGGTATTCCGGTTACTGCTCCTCTGCATCCGTACTGGGAGCTTTGCTATACCATGAATGACTCCTGGGGATATCAACCTTACGACACTCATTACAAAACGCCTAATATGATCATCCGCACACTGGCAGATGTCATCAGTATGGGAGGCAATCTTCTTCTTGATATCGGGCCAAAATCTGATGGAACCTTACCTGAAAAACAGGTCGAAATATTAAAAAACCTAGGCAGATGGACTTCTAAGAACAAAAAAGCGGTCTATGAAACAGACCACGGAATTCCGTTTGAAAATTATAAAGGAAAATCAGGTTTATCAGCCTCAAAAAAATCGCTGTTCCTTTATCTGGAAGAAGTTAAAAGTTTTACAAAGATCTATGGATTGGCAACGAAACCCAGCTCAGCAAGTATCATTGGAGATGATCAGGCTGTAATTGATATGGATTATAATCATGAAAAAACGCTGACGCTGAACTTCTCAAAAGTTAAGTTTGACAAAGATGTCACTGTTGCAGAATTGGTTTTTGATATTCCACCCATTTTCCTCACAGATTTTAAAAATGAAGCAATACCACTCCATCAGCTTCTGGAAAATAAAAACACTAAATTGGCTGTATATGATTTAATCAACAGCTTTCAGAATACAGATAATCTTCTTAGTTTTTCCGGACTGACCAGTGGCGGCCTTGATATAAAGATTAAGAAAACAGCTAAAACCAATCCTGAAATAATAAACTGGATCAGTAAAAATACGGAGGCTATTTTTGAAACGGAAAAAGGGTTACCTGGAGGTCATTATTCAGGAATGAGTGCTCTTTCAAAAGATAAACAGACGCTCTATCTTTTCGTTGAAGGAATTCCTTCTGGGCCCATTGCTGTAAAAGGAATAAAAAACGAAATTTCAAGAATTAGAATTGTAGGTGAAGGAACATTACTGTCTCACGATATCTACAATAAACTTTACTGGAGTGACAGGCCTGGCATTATTTATATTGACATTCCGAAAGAAAAGATTGATAAAAATATGACTGTGATTGCCGTCTTGCTAAATAAACCTCTTGAACTTTACAGAGAAAAGGTAGGCGCTATTGAAAACAATCTTTAGAAATGGCTCTGGCGCTGAGATTTGATATAAAAAACAAAATCCGGAGAAAAATGATTCTCCGGATTTTTATTTTGTAAGATGATCTGCTTAGAAAATCTCTCTTCCTGAAAAATGGAACTGAGCTTCGATCAATGCATTCTCGTCAGAATCTGAACCGTGAACTGCATTTTCCCCGATGCTTCTTGCAAACATTTTTCTGATTGTACCTTCTGCTGCATCAGCAGGGTTCGTAGAACCAATTAATGTTCTGAAGTCCTCCACTGCATTATCTTTTTCAAGAACAGCAGCAACGATAGGACCAGAGCTCATAAATTCTACTAATTCACCATAAAATGGTCTTTCAGCGTGTACTTCATAGAATTTTTTTGCATCAGCAACTGTAAGCTGAGTTAATTTTAAAGCTTTGATTTTAAAACCTCCCTCAGCAATCTTACCCAATATTGCACCGATATGTCCGTCAGCAACTGCATCAGGCTTAATCATAGTGAATGTAATGTTAGACATAAATGTATATTTTTTTAATGGCGCAAAATTACAAAAAATATCTTTGATTTTTATTTTAATTTTTTTTAACACAAAAATAACTTTTATTAAGAAATCATGAACTAAAGTTTGGCACAGTAATTGTTTATTTTATTTCGATTCTCATGTTTAATTTGAGTTTTCATGGTTATTAGTTTTTACCCAGCTTCGGCTGGGTTTTTTATTGGCAAAAAACACACCACTTCTTTAATGATATTACAGCCTGAAAAACCATATAGAATCATATCTTCACGGCATTGCTTCAATAGTAGTCAATGACATAAACAACTTTTTTATTGTCTTTACAAATTCAGAAATTATAGAATAGAATAAAATCAAAAAAAGTAGAGTTAATATCAAAAAAACTCTTCCGAAAAAGTGGACTTATTCCAAAAGCTAAAAAAAATTAATGGAAAAAGTAAAAAAAAATCATTTTTTATTTCAAACCAGTGTTTAACCATATTTATAAGCATGACCTTTTTTAACCGCAACCGGCAAATTTTTCAAAAAATAAAAAAACAAGGCTAATTTAGATCTCTTTTTGAATCTGACAGAAATGACATAAAGTCACAAATAACAGCATTATGTGCCATCATTTCATTTTATGTGACATACAGCAAACTGACAGGTTGATCTATGCCAATCTGTTACAACTCCTATTTATGAGATATTCTGATTATTTCTGAGAAGCTTCTTCTGCTTCGTCCATTAGCTTAATGTAAGTGGCATATCGGGAATGCTGAATTTCTTCAGTTTCAAGTGCATCAATAACCGCGCACTTTGGCTCGTTCACGTGGAGGCAATTGTGAAATTTGCATTCTTCCCTTTTTTTGAAAATTTCAGGGAAATAATGCTGAACTTCTTCTTTCTGAATATCGATCATCGCAAATTCACGAACACCAGGAGTATCAATAACATTTCCTCCAAAATGCCAGAAATGCATCTGAGCAAATGTTGTTGTATGTTTTCCTTTTAGGTGAGTATCGGAAATCTCCGAAGTTTTCAGGTTTAATCCTGGTTGCAATGCATTTACTAATGTTGATTTTCCACAGCCTGAATGGCCGAAGAATACGGAAGTTTTATCTTTAAGAAGCTCCTGAAGCTGATCAAGGTTCAATTGAGAATACGAAGAAATTTCCAGTGTATTGTACCCTATTTCCTGATAAATAAATTCCACATCTTTTACGATTTCAATTTCTTCTTCATGAAGAACGTCGATTTTATTAAAGAGAATCAGCGGTTTTATGTTATAAGCCTCACAGCAGGCAAGAAATCTATCCAGAAATCCCAGAGAGGTTTCAGGGTGTTTCAGTGTAAAAATAAAACAGGCCAAATCAATATTGGAAGCAATAATATGAGCCTCTTTTGAAAGGTTTACAGATTTTCTGATCAGATAATTATGCCGTGGTTCTATTTTAGTAATCCATGCAATATCATCCTGTTCCAGTTGAAACTCAACAAAATCTCCTACAGCAAGCGGATTGGTAAGCCTAGTTTTAATTAATTTAAATTTCCCCCTGATTCTGGCTTCGAAAATTCTGTTTGTATCCAATTCCAAAACCTGATACCAACTTCCTGTAGATTTAATGATTTTTCCTTTCATAGATAATACTAGATGCAAATATAAGAAATTAGGGCTTAGGGTTTAGAAAATAGGGTAAAACAAATATTTTAATTCTCCCCTAGATCCTGATACCCTAAGCCCTGATATTATTTTTAAGCACTTAATCAATAGAACAAGAGCAAATTCTCTTATCCTATATCATAATTCTTATGCCTATTTCTTGTCGATCATAATATTATTCTGAACTTCAATAGACTCTTCGTGAATCGCTTTGAAAACTTTTTCAATAAACTCATGAGACATGCCCGTTTCTTTAGCTTTTTGATTTGCGTATTCTGTAATTACTTTCCAACGTTCCGGCTGGAAGATCGCAATATCATTTTCCTTTTTAAGTTTTCCGATTTTTTCAGAAATCTTCATTCTCTGAGAAAGAAGTTCAATCAATTGGAAGTCAAGATCAGAAATCAATGTTCTGTGCCTTCCCATTTCACCTTCAAAACCTGCAAGATCAGTACTTCTTACTTTCAGATTACTGATAAGCTCTGCCAATACTTCAGGAGTAATCTGCTGAGAAGCATCACTCCATGCTTCGTCAGGATTGCAGTGTGTCTCGATAATTGCCCCCTGGTACCCTACGTTAAGAGCTTCCTGGGTAATGTCTGCCAATCCTGTCCTATTTCCACAAATGTGAGATGGATCTATCAGCATTGGAATATTAGGGAACTGGCTTTTGAAATCAAGAGCAATCTGCCAGTTAGGATTGTTTCTGTATTTTGTTTTTTGGTAAGTAGAAAATCCTCTGTGGATAACTCCCAAGTTTTTAATATCCTGTCCTAAAAGTCTTTCCAGAGCTCCAATCCACAATGCAAGGTCCGGATTTACAGGGTTTTTAATGAATACCGGCTTATCTGTTCCTCTTAAAGCCATTGCGATTTCCTGTACTGTAAAAGGGTTTACTGTAGAACGTGCTCCTATCCAAAGAACATCTACATCCGCCTCTAAAGCAGCAAATACATGGTGAGCATTAGCAACTTCGGTAGCGGTTTTAAATCCGTATTCTTCTTTTACTTTTTTTAGCCAGTTCAGTCCAATTACACCAACTCCCTCGAAACCATTAGGTTTAGTACGAGGCTTCCAGATTCCTGCACGAAAAACGGATACCTGAGCATTGGATTCTTTAATCCTTCTAGCTGTTTCAAGCATCTGAGCTTCACTTTCTGCACTACATGGTCCTGCGATCATTAGAGGTTGTGTAAGCTCATTGATCCACTCGTTTTTTAAATCTTTTAAATTCATATTCTAAATTTTATTGTTTTTTTATATTTTTTTGAAGTTCACAGCAATAGCCCTTTGATTATAAAATTTACTTTATAATTCTTTTCAAAAAATGCCGTTCAAAATTGTTTAAAGGAATCAGGAAAATAAAAGGGCTCTACTTCTCCTGTATTTTTTGGAAAGAAATTTAATTAGCAATACCAATAAAATCGGTAATACGTTCTAAAATTTCTATAATAAGAAGCAGAAAAGCTAAAATAACCGCTAAAAAAATTAGCGGGTGCAAAAAAAGACTGGTATGTATGTACTAATTTTTCCATTTTTCTCTGGAAATGTCTTTGTTTTAGCGTTTCTAGTTACAATTTGTTTTTGTCAAAAACTTATTTTGAACAAAAATCTTTGACAAATATATAAAAATTATGTCAAATCAAACTTCATTAAATCATCAAGATCTTTTAAAAGTGGATTTTTTTCGATGAATTTCTCGAATATTTTTCTTTTGGTGACTACCTCAATCTTCAGATTTTCAACGTCTCTCACGTATTCTACCTCAATAATATGGTTGTGAACTTTTTTTCTGAAATGATTAAAAAATTCTCCACTTATTTTATCAAATTCCACTTTGGCAGAATCAGATGGGAATAAAACTTTGATTTTATTCTCTTCAGCTTTTACCAGTTTGAAGGTTTTTACTGCATTAAAGACAAAGTTATTTTTTATCTGCAGCTGTTTAAGCATTATTTTCCACTCCATCTGCAGGTCTGTATCTGTAAAATGATGTGCAGAAAGGTTTTCAGTTTTTACAGTAGTATCTTCTACGGTCTTTACTTTTTCTTCTTTGTTTATAAAAGAATTGATACTGAAGCCAGAAGAAATTCCAGGTCTGGATAGTGGTTTTGTTGTTTTCGTAATAACAGCTTCATCAAGAGTTTCAGATGGCAGGGGTTGTTCTGCCTTCATTTCTTTTTTCTCCGGAGCTTTTTCAAGAATTTTGACTTCCTGCTTCTCACTGAGAAACGGAGCCAGTATCAGGAATTTTTTTTTTTAGTGACGTCTGAGTTGGCAGTCAGCGAAGCCAATTGCATTAATGCAATTTCAACTGTAAGTCTGGGATTTTTGGAGTTCTTATAATTGATATCCGCATGATTGCAAATTTCTATACCGTCTATCAGTTGCTGAGGGTTCCATTTCTGTCCCTGTTCTATAAATTTGGATTTTGTCTTCTCTCCTACTTCAATAAGATCCATAGTGGAAGTATTCTGTGCCATCATCAGGTCTCTGAAATGATTGCCTAGTCCTGCAATGAAAATATGAGGATCAAAACCTTGTTTTACAATACCATTAAAAGCGGAAAGAACTTCAGGAATCTTATTTTCCTTGGCAAGATCTACAATATTCAGATATTGGTCATAATCCAGGATGTTTAGAACCTCTGCAGCTTTCGCCAGGGTGATATTTTTTTGAGAAAATGTAGAGAGCCTGTCAAAAATGGACAGTGCATCTCTAAGTGCTCCATCAGCCTTCTGGGCAATCAGATACAAAGCATCATCTTCGTACTGAATATTTTCTTTTTGGGCAATCGTTCTTAAGTGTTCCTGGATGCCTTCAATCGTAATTCTCTTGAAGTCATAGATCTGGCAGCGGGATAAAATGGTTGGAATAATTTTATGCTTTTCGGTGGTTGCCAAAATGAAAATAGCATGAGCAGGCGGTTCCTCAAGAGTCTTAAGGAAAGCGTTGAAGGCAGCAGAAGATAACATATGCACCTCATCGATGATATATACTTTATACTGACCTACCTGTGGTGCAAAACGTACCTGATCTATCAGTTCCCTGATATCATCTACCGAGTTATTGGATGCAGCATCCAGCTCATAGATATTGTACGCAAAACCGTCTTCTGAAACAGAACCGTCTTTTTCATTGATCTTTCTTGCCAGAATTCTGGCACAAGTAGTCTTACCTACTCCACGCGGACCACAAAAAAGCAACGCCTGAGCCAGTTGGTTTTCTTCAATTGCATGTTCTAAAGTATCCGTAATATGGGACTGTCCTACCACCGTATTGAACTCCTGGGGACGATATTTTCTTGCAGATACTATAAAATTTTCCATTGGTCAAAAATAAGAAATATAGTTTTAATTTGAAAATTAAAAGGTTTCCAATTTTAAACAAAAATAAATTTTTGCTTAAAATTGGAATGTTTTAATCCACCTTACTTCTGATAAGCAAAATCTATTATTTCTACAATAGCTTTCTCTATTTCCGATCTACCTTCTTCGTTTTTCATATCAAGTCCGCAGAAAGTACTTCCGTTCGCAGCGGTATGAATATTCAGATAGTAAGCTCCTGAAATAAGCAAAGCCATGATGGCCCTGAATCTTTTGGCTTTGTCTTCTCCAAAATAAGGGTCTGTAATATTTTTAAACATTACATCTCCCATTTCTTCGCGCTCATCCGCCAATTTTCTGAGGATAGGTTTGTGTTCTGAAAGCTCCCAAAGAATAATCTTCTGAAGTTCTTTATTCTTTTTCAAGCTTTCAAATTGATTAATTAAAGCAATTTTAGACAGTTCTTTCCCTCCATCCGAAAGATCGATTTCTCCATTACTGCCTGCAAGATTATTACTCCAATAATCCTGAGATTTGATATACTCATCAATCAACTTATCTGTACTTCCGAAGTACTCGTAGATTAACTTTTTATCAAAACCAGCTACTGCTGCAATTTTGCTTACTTTTAGGCCAGAGTAACCCTTTACTCTTAAAATTTTACCAACTGCGGCCAACAGTTTCTGTTTGGTCTTCTCCTTATCTCTGATAGGACCCTGTACAACTTTCCTAGGCATGGTTGTTATTAAATTTTTTTGCAATATGCAATTTATTATTGATATCTTCAAATGCATTTAGCGTTTTATCCAAATGTTTTCTCTCATGAGTGGCCATTACCGCCATTCTGATTCTTGCATCTTTCCTCGCTACTGCAGGATATAATATCGGGTTGGTATAGACTCCGTGTTGTATAAGAAGCTTTCCAACATCACCGGTCACATTAGGATCCCCTATTTTAACCGGAACGATGGCGGAACACGTATTTCCTGTATCCAATCCTATATCATTTAATCCTTTTTTAAAGTAATTTATATTTTCCCAAAGTTTCAGACGCCACATCGGCTCTTCATCTATCAGTTCTATAGCTTTTATAATTCCCATTGTAGATGGCGGTGCTGTAGCAGAAAATATCTGCTGGCGCGACTGGAACCTTATAAAAGCCGCCATTTTTTTATCACAGATTACATATCCTCCAATATTACCAAAAGTTTTACTGAATGTACCTGTAATAAAATCTACTTTATCTATCAGTCCTGCTTCTTCAAGCGCCCCTCTTCCCGTCTCTCCCAAAATTCCCACTCCATGAGCATCATCTACCATTAAATAAGCATTATATTTTTTCACCAGGTTGTAAATCTCTTTCAGAGGTGAAACATCACCATCCTGTGAATAAATACCGTCAATAATAACCAATTTTGTACGGAACTTATCTTCTGAAGTCTTCAAAATGTGTTCCAAAGCATCCAGATTATTATGAGGAAATGTTTTTGAATTCGTAAATACACATCCTTCATGTACGCTGGCATGCACAGCCATATCTATAATAGCAATATCTTCTTTTTGCATAAGAATCTGAAGAGTTGCACTATTTGCGGTATAACCGGTAGTAAATATTACAGCTTCTTCCTGCTTCTTTCCAAAGAAGGATGAAATCTTTTTTTCAAGGTCATCATGAAAAACAAAATGGCCCCCGATCAATGGTGAAGCACCTGCTCCGGTTCCGTATTTCTGAATTCCATCAATGGCAGCCTGTTTCACTTTTGGATGCTGGGTAAAGCCCAGATAATCATTAGAAACAAAACTTACATAATCATTCTGTGTATTCTCTATATCTACATTCATTACAGAACTACATCCTGAGTTATTTTTCAGTCTGTAGTTCATATGACCATTGGATTTCATATAATCCAAAAAGTCATAAAAAATATCAGCTCTTTTAACTATATCAAAGTCTGGGATATTCTCGAAATCCCTAAATGTTGCTGTTGTGAAATTGATGCTCATCCTTAATCTTGTTTGTTGTGGTTTGAAGACGCAAATATATGGTTATTTAAAGGCCCTTAGCTCCAGTAAAAGATTAAATATTATTAATGGCACAATATTTTTTATCTTAATCTCTGGAAACCAAACTTCTTCGTATATCTATAAATTGAAAGAAATTAGTTTTACTGAATTATTTAGTTTTTTCTTATCTAAATGTAATGAAAAAAAACAAATAATAAAAGAATATAAATAAATAATATATAAAAACTTGTTTATTTATCACAACAATCTCATTTATAAAACGTTATTTTTTATTATTTTCTCACAATCGTACAATAGAAAGTATTAAAGGTTGCCACTCTCTTCTATTCTACCTTTTCAAAGTGAAAAAATGCGGCTTTCTGCTTTACAATAAAGTTTAAGATAATTCTAATTTAAAGATGCTGTTTATATTTTAGTTGAAATTCTAAATTCTCCGGGAGTAATCCCCGTCATTTTTTTAAAGAATTTTGAAAAATTGGAAGGGTCATACGTGAAAATACGGGCAATTTCTGCTACCGACAGATCTGAAGCAGTAAGCATCTTCTTTGCCTCCTTAATAATGTTCTCATCATAAAAATGACAAGGATGCTGCCCTGTTTCTTTTTTTATGGTATCCGTAAGATGTTTATGAGAGACAGCCAGCTCTCCTGCAATTTCATTTACCTCCATGAACTCTGCCACAGTTCCGGAGATAACATCCTGAATGTGCTGATTCAGAAACGTAAAATATTGATGGGTAATTTCTTTGCCTCTTTTCATTTGTATTTTTCTTATGAAATAAATTTAATCACTAGGAATAAAAAAAATAGGGTGAACTTTTCGGGTATTCAATATCTTGTTTGGTAAAAGTTTTTGAAAACCTTTCAACGTTTGTTTAGCAAAGGTATGTGATCGTTTTAAGAATAAAGCATAAATGCCAACCTGTGATTGAGTTCTGTAGAAGATATGATGGATATAATAGGATCGGCTGTGTTTTTATCAGGTCCGGTTAAAAGTCTTATACAAATGTATCCTGCTGACCTGATCATCTTTAAAATCTAAAGATAAGATTGTCTTTCTTCCCAACCAGGTTCTGGTTAACTCGTACGTCCAGGTTTCATCTGTAAAGAAATTAAAACCATCACCCAATTCTTTTTTAACCTCTTGACGGGTCTTCCCCATCAGATGAGTAAAATCTTCTTCTTTCATAATCCTGTGTATGCTTTTATCCAACAAAATTGAGGCCAGAGTATTTAATGTCAATTTCTGCCTATACACCAAGGACAGGATAGGCACAACTGATGGAGAGATAAATTCTATACCGACAGAGAATCTGTTATTTGGACTTTTGTATGTTGAGATTAAGGAAATGATCTCACCATGGAAGAACAAAAAAGCAAAAGATCTCGTGAGGAGCTCCTTTGCCGTTGAAGGGAAAATCGTTTATGTTCTTAGAATCATTATTTTTTTAAATAAGCTTCTTATTTGTACGTGTGAAACGTTTTGCAAAAGTATAAATACTAATTGGCCCTGTCAAAGGCTTTCTGTAGAAGTAACACCTCGTGTTTATCGAACTTTTACTACAAAAATGAGATCAGTAAATATCCTGCACTTTAAAAGTATCTTGTGACAACTTATAGAATTTGTTCATTTTATAAATAAAAAAACTATAAATCAGAAAATTATAGAATGTATTTCTCCTGATGGTTATTGAAAAGTAGTCAATTAAAATTCCAATAAAATATCACCATATGTTGAAATAATGACATCTGCAAAATATTATTATCGTGTTCATTATCAGTGGTTATATAAAAAACTCATGCTAAAACACTTTAGGATGTATCAATTTATGTATATAATTTCACTATTTTTACGCAATCAAACAATCTAAAAACACAAAAGACCAGAAAACTTAATGACAAAAATTTATTTTCAATCGTTCCTACCTATTAAAAAGACTTTGACTTGTACACAAACTATTATTAACCGTTTTTTGCACTAATGCAGAAAGCATAGATCAGTTTTGCACATATGAGAGTTTGGGCATTGTTTTTTGCTTGCTTATATTTAAACATTTATGGACAACGCCATACTTCGACATGGTATAATATAGACAATGGACTTCCGCAAAGCAGCGCTAAGGCCATTGTTAAAGACCTATATGGATTTATCTGGATTTCTACCGAAAACGGACTTGTAAGATATGATGGCAGTTCCTTCATTACTTTCAACAATTTTAAAATAAATAACCTCCATTTTGGAGAATTCATTGGTGATCCGCTTCTGGATAATATAACTGTGCTCAATAGTTTTCAGGAAAATAAAATCGTCATTAAAAACAGGTTTCCCACATTAGCCAAACTTTCCGACAGCGATAAAACAATTCTTTTAAAAGGCAATAACCCTATATACAGAGTATCCAACAATGGTATATCATCTAATTTCTATAATGATATTCAATATTTTATACAGCTTAAGAATTCGGCCTATTATTTTACGGAAAGAGATGCCGTCATTTATAAAAATGAAAAAGGAAGTGACATCAAAATAAAACTGCCATTTTCCAACAAAAACCTGAGCAGCACTTTTGTTTGCAATGAAACTCTTTTTGTCAATGACCCGAAATCCAGAAAAACGTACTCTATATATAAAGGGAAATTTTCTGTTTCAGCAAAACACAGTCTCTTTAATGATCCTGACAGCAGAATCTATTGGCAGCAGATTACCAATCAGACTTTTATTATCAATCACAATAATATTTATATTGCAGAATACAAAGGAGGTGCGCTTACATTGAAACTTCTTGTAAAGTATGACGAAATAGGAAGGCATTCTTATTACTCCATGTTTTATGATAAAGATTTTGACAAACTTTATCTGGGTACTCTTAATAACGGGCTTAATATTCTCAGTCTTTCGAATTTCTATGTAGCTAAAAAGGAGGCCGACTTTGCGAACAATATTTACTTTGCCTCTCTCCCATTCAGTAAAAGTACAATTATTACTGAGGACGGAACAGAATTTGGAAAAAATGGTATTGTGCATCAATATCCGTTCGGAAGCAGCGATAATTATCTGATGATGTATGACAGTTCCGGAAATATTCTGATCCAGAAAAGAAAAGGCGTTTTTCGGTTTTATAAAGATTCAGGGTACAGGAAAAAAGATTCTTCTGTGATGAAAAAAGGATTCGAGATCTTTATGAAAAGTGGAAATATGTATGCTTCTTCATTTTCAGATCTTTCTAACTACCGGCTGCAGATTTCAAGAAAAGATGTAGCCGCGCAGCCTGATTTTACTTATCATTTTAAAAATTTTATCAACACTTTTTTTCAATACAGTGAAAATGAAGTACTGGCAGCCAGTAGTGACGGCCTTTATTCTATAGTTTTGGGAACTGATATCATTACTCCTGTCCAGAGAAATATTGAGGTCAAAAGTATCATCAGAACTAAAGATAATCAGGTCTGGGTTATGACCAGCAAAAACGGTTTTTATCTTTTTAAAAACCATAAACTGATCAAAATACCAAATGACAGGAATAATTCTCTGCAATCTGCGCATTATATCCTTGAAGACCAAAAGGGTTATTATTGGATATCTTCCAACAACGGATTATTTAAAGTTCCAAAAAAACAGTTATTACAATATGCTGTAGACAAAAAAACGCCCGTATACTACTATCGTTTTACCAAAAAGGATGGCTTTCTGACTAATGAGTTTAATGGCAGTTCAGAACCTAATGCTTATGCTTTGGAAAATGGAGAATTTGTATTTCCTTCTATGGACGGCTTTGTATTTTTCAATCCTGACAGCATCAAAACTTATTATCCTGAAAAGAAAAATCTATACCTGGAACGGATAAAGATCGGGAATGCCGAAACTCAGCATTTTTATGGTTCCATTGATTTAAAGAACAATTATAAAACTGCTGATGTATTTATTGATATTCCTTATTTTTCTAATCTGGAAAATCTCTACCTGGAAGCTAAAATATCGGGACAGGAAAATTCGGAATGGGAGCAGGTCAGTACAGGAAGAGAACTGAAATATACGATCAGTAATCTGAGCCCGGGAAATTATAGTCTGAGGGTGAGAATGCTTGTATCTCCGGATGGGGCGTACGAAGAAAAGACAGTCCGTTTCAGCATTGAGCCTCTTTTTTATCAGACCTTATTGTTCAGGGTATCTGCCACAGTGATTATTTTGGTAATTATTATGATCATCGTTCAGCTGACGACCAATTTCTTAAGAATCAAAAATAAAGCGCTGAAACAGCTTGTACACAATAAAAACTCAGAACTTAAGGAAACATCGCTCACTCTTGAAGTGGTAAAAAGCGAATTACAAAAAGAAACTGAATACCAGAAGAAGCTTGTAGAAACTATCAGTCATGATATTACAACACCCATAAGATTTATAGCAATGCTTTCTCAGAAGCTTTATGCATCGGATAATGTTGAACTTCAGAAGAAGTATTTTGACAGTATTTACAAGTCCTCTGAGCAGCTTTATCAATTTACACTGAACTTAAAGGAATATACTGAACTTTATAAAGCGGAAAATATTTTTGAGGAAAAGGAATATCCTATCAACAGGATTCTGGAAATCAAGAGGAAATTATTCTTCGAAATCGCAAAGGAAAAAAACACCGTTATTATCAATACAACGGGAGCGACAGTTTATTCCAAAGTGAATGAAAGTATTCTGACGGCTATTATTCATAACATCCTGGATAATGCGGTAAAAAATACACTTGAAGGAGAAATCATCCTGAATATCAAAGAAAATAACCAACACTCCATAATAATCATCACTGATACGGGATCAGGAATGTCTGCAGATCAGATCATCAATTATGTGAACCTGTTCAACAATCCTAAACTGGAAACCCCAAGTTTCAAAGGAAAAGGACTGGGTCTGCATATGGTCATCCATCTTGTCAAAAAAATAAAGGCCGGAATTCATTTCAGGCAAAATGATCCTAAAGGCACGATTGTGGAGATAATACTCAATAAAAACTAATTTATATATGAATGACAGAATCTTAATCGCTGATGATCATTATGTAGTAAGAGCGGGAACTGCTCTGGTACTGGAATCTGCCTATCCAGGTCTGAAAATAGACTTTGCAGAAAACTATGAGCAGGTAAAAAAAATGCTGGGAACACAATATTACAATCTTCTTATTCTGGATATTGATATGCCCGGAACTCAATATAAAAAAATGATTTCTGAGCTTAAAGATATTCAGGATACCATAAAGATTCTTGTATTTTCCGGCTATGATAAAGATGTTGCTATACAATACATCAGAGAAGGAGCTGAAGGCTACCTGAATAAACAAAGCAGCGAAGAGGAAATTAAAAATGCGGTGAAAACAGTAATTGAGAAAGGCTATTTTTATCCAACCGAACTCATCGGACTTATTATTCAGAATAAAAGGGACAATCCGGCAGAAAAGCTATCTTCCAGGGAGTATGAGATTTTTAAACTTCTGGCGGATGGCAACGGAAATCTCGAAATTGCCAATAAACTCAATATCCAGATGTCTACTGTGAGTACTTATAAAAAGAGAATTTTTCAGAAGCTTGATGTAGGGAATATCGCGGAGCTCATTAAAGTATACGAGATGATGCATTAGTAAGCCCTTTATATTTTCGCCGATTCATTCTTTTATTAAAATCAGGGCCGGATTTAAACAGTCATCCGGCCCTGGGAAAAAGTCAACCCTATTATTTATCATGATAACAGATCTATTAATCTGTTTTACCAATAAACATCATTGAAATAATGATTTTTAAATTCGAAAAATAATCTGGAACTTTGTATGATTAAATTTTCTGTGAAATCAGTGCATTTTAACTGCAAAAAAACATGAATTTATCTGAAAAAGCTGATCAGGGAAGCCAACGTTTCCGATATATAAAACTTTGTATTTTCTTTTCCGGGCTTTCCGTATTTGCACAACTTTATCTTTTTCAGCCGATGCTGCCCATGGCTGCGGAACATTTTAATGTATCTGTAGGTGATACTTCATTGCTTGTATCATCATCTACCATTGGAATGGCATTGGGATTATTGTTTTTTGCTTTTAAAGCTGACAGTTATTCAAGAAAGAAACTGATGGTATTTTCTTTGGTTTCATCGGCTTTGCTTACGATTATTTCAACCTGGATTCCCAGTCTGAGCATTCTGATTGCAATCGGTGTACTGAAAGGTTTTGTTGTATCGGGAGTATCAGCCGTTGCCCTCGCCTATCTTACGGAAGAAGTAAGTTCCTTAGCTGTACCGATGGCTATCAGCATGTATCTCAGCGGCAATACAATTGGCGGAATGAGCGGGAGAATACTGGCAACTCTAATTGCGGGAGAGCTGGGATGGCGAAATGCTGTTCTGATCATTGGAATTGAAAGTTTAATTCTGGGTGTTGTATTCTGGAAACTTTTTCCTGAATCAAGATTCTTCAATCCACAGAAAACAGACTATCATTTAAAGGTTAAGCAAATGAAGTTTTTCCTGACGAATCCATATATGCTTCGTTTATATTTCATTGCAGCTCTGCTTATGGGAGCCTTTGTGAGTGTATACAATTACCTTACTTTCAGACTTGAAGCTAAACCATTTTCTCTAAGCCACTTTATCATTGCTTTTATATTTTTAATGTATATTTTCGGGGTATTCGGGACTATGATTGTGGGGAGGCTTTCCAAAAGGTTCCGGATGAATGATATTTTAAAAGGTTCTATTCTTTTTATGCTGGCGGGAGCTTTATTACTCTTATCAGAAAATATTTATCTCCTTATTTTTGGACTTGGCCTTTTTACTCTTTCATTTTTTTCAGCACATACTATGGCCAGCCAGATGACAGCACTTTATGCTAAACGCGGAAAATCCTCTGCAACTTCTATTTACTGGCTGTTTTATTATTTTGGTTCAAGTATTCTGGGAAGTGGTACCGGATATCTTCTTCATGCCTACTCATGGAATATATTTATCGCTATTCTTACAGTGGCTGTCATCATTGCGCTTTTCCTTGCAACGGCTAATACGTCTAAAGAAGGAAAAAGAATCCAATAATTATATTTTTTTAAGTAAAAATTAACAATAAGCTTATATTTTAACACATTATTAATTAATTATACTGAAAATTTAACTTAAGCTTCATCAAACCTGGGAGCAATATTAAGATGCCGGGCATAGTATTTGCTAACTTTATAGAATCACATCATCTCTAAAAATCAAAATATTATGAACGTAGCGGATCTTAAAATCAAAAACTTAGTCGAGTACAAAAATCAGATTTATACGATCACTGAAATTTTTCAGAGTATCAAGCAGGCATATTTTGTTAAAATTGAAAATGATATTGAAAGTATCTCGGTCCCGGCAGATTCTATTAAGCCTATCAAAATAACCGAGGAATGGCTTGAAAAATTCGGTTTTTCAAGAACATACACCTCAGATCAGAGAATCCGGTATGAAAGACCGGAAGCATTTATAAAATACGATATTGACCTAAGCTCCAGAAAGATCCTTGAAGGGCTGAAAATATATGGTAATGCTATACGATGCAAATATATTCATGAGTTTCAGAATATTTTTTCCTGTTTATTCGGAAAAGAGCCAGCCTTGCATTTTGGCTATCTGAAAACAGAATCCTAGTTAAATAATTCTTATTGCGAGAAACCACAGTTTACTAAAATAGACTGTGGTTTTTTGTAATAGAAAAGCAGATCACAGCCCTATTATCGGTTTATAATAATGAAATATCAATTGTTTTTACCAAGAATTCTGACAATATAAATGTAAGGAAGGGAGTATCTGATCTTTTTATGAAGCAAGGATGCTGGCAGAATTTCCCTTTCAGTTTATCATAGAATACTGCTTAGGCTTCATTCCGGTATGTTCCAGAAATATTTTTGAAAAATGGCTCAGATTGGTGAATCCCAGCTTATAGCCAACTTCAGAGACCGTATATTTTTTTTCACGCAACATAAAAGCGGCTTCTTTCATTCTAAACTCCTGATAATAACTGAAAATACTGTTTCCAAAAACCTGTTTGAATAACCGTTTCAGCTTGGTAGGACTCATGCCTGCCCGTGATGAAAGTTCGTTGATAACCGGCGGAATTTCCAAACGTTCAAGAATCTCTTTTTTGACTTTATAAATGGTTTGTATGTCGTGGGAATTCAAATCATAAAGACGTTTTTCATCTCTTTTTTCAAGTTCCATAAGCAATCTGCAAATTAATTCTTCGGCTTTTACCCTTAAGAAAAAAAGTGTAAAAGTTTCATTGGACTGCCCGGAAACAATCTCATCTACAACCCATTGCAAAGAAGGACAGATCATCTGTTCAAAGAGCAAAGGCTGAGAATTCTGCAAAAGACTCTGTAAAACCGGCGACTGTTCTGATAAAGTAAAGAGCCCACTCAGGTAAGCTGCATCTATTTCGATATTAATGGTAGCGGTATTGCTATGAATTGAAATCACCTCATCGGTATTGATACGGCTTGTACCTATTAAAACGGAGGGTACATCTGATGGATGCAATCCTTTCCCTGATGCTTCAATTCCGGGAAATATATTCTGAAATTTAAAAAATATCATTTTCTTCGCCCCATTAATATCTTTGTTTTCAATAGGAATATCTTTTTTAAGTTCATAATTACTGATCAGCATCCGGATATGTTCATTAAAAATAAATCCGGTACAATATCCGCTTCCAAACTGAGGCGGAATTTCCAGCTTTCTGTCTATTAATTCTGTTCCTAATAAATCAGCGAGCTTTTTCAGAACATCCGGAAGTGTGCGATCATTATTTTCCATAAAAGTCTTTTACAGCTATTTTGAGGTCTAATATAGTTATTTTATTCTTAAAACATTGCTCAATTTTGTACTACACTATAACAATATAAACGATGTTATTAAAAGATAAAAAGGTAGCCATTATCGGAGCAGGTCCGGTTGGTCTCACAATGGCAAGATTACTTCAACAGCAAAACGCTGATGTTACCGTCTATGAAAGAGATAAAGATCCCTACGCCAGAATTTTCGGCGGGACACTCGATCTGCACAAGGACTCGGGCCAGAGAGCCATGAAAAAAGCAGGATTGCTGGACGATTATTACAAATTGGCAATACCAATGGGTATAAGTATTACTGATGAAAATCTTCATGTACTGTTTACAAAAAATATCACCCCTGAAAATCAATTTGACAATCCTGAAATCAACAGGAACAATTTAAGAACAATGTTGCTGAACAGTCTGGCAGACAATACTGTTATCTGGGACAGAAGGTGTACTGATCTTGAAATCCGGAACGGAAAATGGATACTGCTTTTTGAAAACGGAACACAGTCTGAGGCCGATCTCATTATAGCTGCCAATGGCGGAATGTCCGGAATAAGAAAATTTGTTACGGATACATCAGTTGAAGATACCGGAACCCTTATTGTTCAGGGTGATATTCCTGATCCTGAAAAAGATTGCAAGGAATTTTATCAGTTATGTAATGGTAAAAGATTGATGGCGGCTTATCAAGGTAACCTAATTGTAATTAATCCCAATAACAATGGGGCATTGAGCTATGGCGTGATTTTTAAAAATCCTTATGATAAGGAATTTCAATCAAAAGATTCAGACACTGTCCGTAAACTGCTTGTAGAAAGGTTTTCTCACTGGGATTATCGTTATAAAGATTTATTTCAGTCAACTTCAACTTTCTGGAGTTTTCCAACAAGAAAATTACCTTTGAACACTGCCTGGAAAAATAACCGCCCCTTACCTATTACCCTGATAGGAGATGCCGCCCACCTTATGCCTCCTTTTGCCGGCCAGGGTGTCAATACAGGATTAATGGATGCATTGATATTATCCAACAACCTTACCAGCGGAGATTATAATTCTTTACAAGAAGCCATTGAAGATTATGAACAGCAAATGTTTATCTATGCTGCAGAAGCACAGCTTTCATCATCCAGAAACGAAATGGAAATGCGCGATCCTGATTTTTCCTTCCGGCAGTTGATTCAATAACCGGTTATTGTAAAAATAGGGTCTGAACAGATGACGGATACCGTGTTTACATTAGTTTTATTCCTATCTTTACTTGTATATAACAATTTATGACGAAGGAAGTAATTGTGTATCAGATTGATTCATTTACGAAAGAAAAATTTAAAGGAAATCCTGCAGGTGTAGTATTAAATGCTGAAAATCTTACAGCTGAAGAAATGCAGTTAATCGCCAGGGAACTGAATAATTCAGAAACAGCATTCGTGTTCAGACCAGCCTCTGAAAATAACGATTTTGATTACCATGTGCGCTATTTTACTCCAACAACAGAAGTTCCGGTCTGTGGGCATGCTACTATTGGAGCGCTTTATGCAAAAGCCATTGAGGATCGGCTGGAATCCTGTACCATTAAAATCAATACTCAGGTTGGAGTTTTACCTGTCTGTATCGAAAGAACAACAGATGATTATCAAATTACAATGACCCAGGGAGGGTTTCATCTAAGTCCGGCTTTTGATACCGCAACCATCCGGAAAATTGCTAAGGCTCTGGGATTAAAAATGGAAGATCTTGATGAAAAATGCCCTCTACAAATTGCCTCTACAGGTCATTCAAAAGTAATGATCGGGATTAAAAACAGAAATACATTAAATAGTCTTAAACCGGATTTTACAGCTTTGATACAACTAAGCAAAATAATAAACTGTAATGGCTATTTTGTATTTACTTTTGATTCTGACGATCACAATATCCTTACTTATGGAAGAATGTTTGCTCCCGCAATCGGTATTTCGGAAGATCCTGTGACGGGTAATGCCAATGGACCGCTGGGTGGATATCTCATTCAAAACAAAATTATAGAAATTACTGACGGAACTTTTGAGTTTAAAGGAAGACAGGGAGAAACCATCAACCGAATCGGCGAAATAAAGGTAGAGGTCACTGTCACTGACAGCATACCCGAAACGATTAAAATTACCGGAAATGCAGTAAGTGTATTCCGCACAGTGATGCAGATTTAGTAGTATCAATCAATGATATGCTGTGCCACTTTTTGAGATACATCCAGCTTTTTTCCGCCCATCTCATGAATGGTTTCATCAATCATCACACTCATACTGTTCAATGCCAGATCATTGGCCTCTGTACCGAATGGCTCTTCAATTTCATCAGCAATGGCTTCAAATGCCACAAATGTATAGGCTACAAACACAACAATAAGTGGAGTAAACCATCCAAGAGAGTCTACGAGTCCGAAAGGCAGAAGAAAGCAGTATATGTATACCGTACGGTGCAACAATACCCTGTAGCTATACGGAATAGGAGTAGAAACAATTCTTTCACACCCTCCTACAATATCAGAAAGTTTATCAAAGTTTTCATCGAAACGTGACTGCTGAATAGAGTCTATACTCTCCTCTTCTTTTGCTTTCTGTACCCATTCTGCCAGTAAACGCATAATAACGGCTGGTTTATATTTAGATTGTACAACTATTTCCAGCTGGTCATTAGAAAGTCTGTGTTTTAAATCTTCATAGGCATCTGTTCCTCTCAGCTGATGTTTCAAAGCAAAGATAAAAGCTCCCAGTAAGTTGATGAAATCAGGTACAGAAAGACTTGTTTCTTTATTATTTTTCAGGGTCAAAGCCTGACGGGTTAATGACCGTGCCGTATTCAATAAGGCTCCCCATAATTTTCGTCCTTCCCAGAACCTGTCATAGCTTGCATTATTTCTGAATCCTAAAAATAAAGCAAGTACAAAACCAAACAAAGTTAGCGGAGCCGGATTAAGGGGTATCTTAAAAGAGAAAATAATACCACGCAGATAGACTATACCCAGTGATAAAATAAAGAGTAAAAAAAGCCTTGGCAGCAATGCCGGCAATACAGAACCATGCCACACAAAAAGCATTTTGAACCAATGTTCCTTCTTCCTTATAATCATACTATTTTTTTGTTAAGTATCAATCTGAAAATTATTTTTTGAACTGCCCTATTATCAACAATTCCGACTGCGAAAAGCTGCTTTTAAAAACAGTGTTGTTTCATCATACAATATTAATAATAATTATGCTCTTTGAATGCCTTCTCGTTAAAGCATTTCATTTACTTTTTTACAGACTTCGGGATCATGCTTTTTTCATTAGATTTTAAAGAGCTAATCATCAAAAAAACATTTATTTCTTTCATTATTAACCGCTGGAAAATAAGTAGCCTCAGCATCATAAAATTTTTTCAAAATTCTATTTCTTATGATAGGATGCAAGAGTCCCCAAGATTCCTGACCCCACAAATTAACTCTGTTACAATAATACTCATTTTTTGGCTTGCTTAATAAGTAAAAATCTAAATACAGAAATCATGATTTGTGAAAAAAATGTAATAAATTGTTTATTGTAAAAATAAAGTAATGTCATAATTTTATTCTTCATTACATTAATTATTAGAAAAGTTAGAAATGCCAACAAACGAAACACAAAAAAACATGAATTCTCAAAATGTCACGGATTATCCTAACAACAATACCTATTTTCTGGTGTGGAATTTTAAGCAGGATGCCGATCCTTCTAAAATTAAATCCGTATTTCAGAGAATGTGTGCTCTGATCATTAATCTGAACAACTCGGCCCTGGACCGTTTTCCGGATGCCAAAGCAAGTTGTGTAATGGGAATTGGTTATGAAGCGTGGATGGAGCTGGGACTTTCTACCCCATTGCCAAAGGAGTTTAAAAAGTTTGAAGAAATAAAAGGCAGCAAGCATACAGCAGTAAGCACCCGCGGAGATCTCCATTTCCATATTCGTGCGGATGAGAAAAGCTTTGCTTATGATATGGCTTCTACCATTTCCGATTTTATGCGAGAAATTGCGGACTGTGTGACAGAGGTTCAGGGATTCCGCTACTGGGACAGCCGGTCTATTTTAGGTTTTGTGGACGGAACTGAAAATCCGCATGGAAAAGACCGTGATTACTTTGCCGTTATCGGAGATTCGGATCCTCAATACAAAGGGGGAAGTTATCTTTTTGTGCAAAAGTATATCCATAATATGAATGCGTGGAAGTCGCTTTCTGTGGAGGATCAGGAAAAGGTAATCGGAAGATCAAAGGAACAGGATATTGAGATGGATGATGATGTAAAACCCAAAAACTCTCATATCGCACTGGCCAATGTAGGAGATGATTTTAAAGTGGTAAGAGACAATATGCCGTTCGGAAATGTTTCCACCAATGAAATGGGAACCTATTTTATCTGCTATGCGAGTACTTTCAGTACAGTGGAAAAAATGCTGACGAATATGTTTATTGGTGACCCACCGGGAAACTACGACAGGATTCTGGATTTCAGTACTGCAAAGACGGGGACTTTGTTTTTTGTTCCTTCAGCAGATATGCTGGATGAGTTTTCTTCATAGTCCGAACATGAAAATTTTTTAGGAGATAAGCATTGTTTCTATTTTTACCTTGTTATGATAGAAGCAGGAAAATCTATATAAAACAACCTTAGTTTTTATTATAATAATTAAAAAATTGTCTTATACATTAGACAAAAATATAATAACCCTGATGAATATTAAAAAACTGCTGCAGTTCCTACTGCTGACGGCATTCTTATCTTTTGGAAATTTAAGTTTTGCCCAGAATCTTTATCAAAAATATTTCTTTGAATTCTGGTCAGATATTAACGAAAATTACGCTTACCTTGATCAGCAGCAGATTGACTGAAAAAGGTAAAGGATATATAATATGCTTCAAATCCCCTTGCAGGATACCTGGCTGCTAAATCCAGTATTTTGAAATAACAGGGTCATCCCTTTTATGCCCATAATAATACATACTACGAATCATACAAGCGATTTTACAAGCGCTATGAACACTGATTCCTGTTTCACTAATTATCCCTTCAGCCAACTCTTTTCGTTCGCAGAGCTTTAAAGCTTTTTTTCTATGATATCCTTTAAAATACGATGATCCAGGCTCAGATCCGCGAACATACGCTTAAGACGAGCATTTTCTTCTTGTAAAGCTTTAAGCTCCTTAAGATGCTGTGCATCCATTCCTCCATACTTCCGTTTCCACTGGTAGAAAGTAGGTGCGGAAATACCCTGTTCACGACAAATATCTTTTGTCGATTTCCCAGATTCATATTCTTTCAGAATATTGATAATCTGATGTTCTGAAAATTTGCTCTTTTTCATATGGTTTAACAAACTAAATTTAATAATTTTAATTTGTTTGAAAAACAGGGAAGTTTACCAAAACGGGAAGTCTTCACCAGCACAAACGGTAACGCTCCTCAAACTAAAAGAAATTGTAAATAATGGCTATAAAAATTCTTAAGATTATCGCAATAGTTACCTTTTTGTTCACACAAGGTATAGGTCAACATGACACACTAAATATAGGAATTATACTTATGTCATTATATCAATTTATCTCTGATATTTTAAATCCCGAATATGGTATTTTATGGGAAGGATTGGGTATGGTATTTCTTATAGGATCTTTTATAGTATTTTTATCATGTAAGGGATATAAAGAAAGATATCTTTTAATATTTTGTTTTATAAGTTTATTTATCGCATTAATTCTTATAACTGGAGTTTATGATTCAAATAATTATAAAAGGATAAATAATTGGTTTATTTATCCTTCACTATTATTTATTGTTAGCTCAATACTGTCAATAGTATTAGTTTTTAGAAATAAGATTGAATAATATTATAAAAATATATTTTTTGAAATAAATAAAACACCTTAATTGGTGCTTTTTTACATAAACACAGCGTATATCAAGATTAATAATTCTCTTGGAAATAACCTGCTTATTGCTGAGTTTGACAAAGTACTTGATGTTTTTTTCAGCTACAAAAACCTGATCGTTGACCTTACTGAAACACCCGGCGGCGGAAATTCAACAGTGGCTAGAGCTATTATGGGAAGATTTACAGATCAACAGCTTCCTTATCAAACCCATGAATTTAATGAAAAGAAATATGAGACTTTAAGGCACTGGACCGAGTATGTAAGTCCACGAAAGGAAATTTATAAGGGAAATATCTATATTCTTGTTGGCCGCTGGACAGGAAGTATGGGAGAAGGAATTGCAATCGGCTTTGACGGTATGAAAAAAGCCCGGATTATCGGCACCCGGATGGCTGGGCTTCTGGGAGCAATTTCCAATTTTCAGATGGCAGAGACTAAAATCGGTTTTCAGTTTCCCACTGAAAGATTATATCATATTGACGGTACTCCAAGGGAATCCTTCACCCCAGGAATATTGACACAGAATATGGAGGAAACGTTTCAGAAAGCCAGAGAAATAAAATAACAGCTGAAAACATTTAACTTTCTCGCTCCTTCAATTAATATATAAAGAATGAGAGCCTTGCGCCCATGCGGTTATCCAACAAAGAATACAACAAGTTATTTGATCGCAAAGGCACAAAAATACATTTTGTTTCCATCATCATTTTTTGTAGCTTAGATTTGAACTTCAAAGGATTTTTCATTGCTTCAGACCAATAATTTTAAAATCATAAAATATGTGGTGGATATACGCAATTCTTTCAGCATTTTTTGCTTCACTGACGGCTATTTTTGCCAAGATCGGAATTACGGGAGTTAATTCAAATCTGGCCACGGCAATCAGAAGTGTTATTATATTACTGGTAGCCTGGGGAATTGTTTTCGCAAGAAGTGAATATAGAGGAATTCCTGCTCTTTCAAAGCATAATCTTATGTATATTGTCATTTCGGGAATAACAACAGGGCTTTCCTGGATCTTCTATTTTAAAGCCCTTCAGGCAGGTAAAGTTACACAGGTTGCACCTGTAGATAAGCTGAGTATTGCTTTAACCATCGTTTTATCTGTTGTTTTTCTGGGTGAATCTCTGAGTTTAAAAACGGCAATAGGAGCCTTACTGATTATTATTGGAACTGTGGTATTGATTTTTGAATAGAAAAAATTCTGGTTCAGGTTACACGGTATCAATCCAATTGTAGTGATCTACTTCAGCATCAATTCCGAATGATTTTCTCAATCGCTTTTTCTGGTCTGAATGGTACGTACAGAAAGATGATTGTATTCTGCAATATCATCATTCATTGCTGCCTTTTTAAAATACATATTAACTGTTCAAGATGTATTCCTTTCAAAGGAAAGTTTTTAAAATAACAGATCGTGCTATGAATATCATAACACGATCTGAGCAAGAATCTAATTATCTAAGGTTTTTTAAAGTGCATATTCTACTGAAGCTTCTTTGGCTGCGGCCACCATTGCTATTAAGGCTTTTTCTGTTTCTTCCCAGTGTCTTGTTTTCAATCCGCAGTCCGGATTTACCCAAAGCTGATTGGCAGGAATTACATTCTGAGCTTTTCTCAGGAGTTCAATCATTTCTTCTTTGGAAGGAATTCTTGGTGAATGGATATCATAAACTCCGGGTCCAATTTCGTTTGGATACTTAAAGTCTGCAAAAGCATTTAAAAGTTCCATCTGAGAACGGGAACATTCTATGGTAATCACATCAGCATCCATATCTGCAATATTTTCAATAATATCATTGAACTCAGAATAGCACATATGGGTATGAATCTGGGTAGCATCTTCTACTCCACTTGCCGAAATTCTGAAGGCTTGTACCGCCCATTTAAGATAATTTTGCCAATCTGTTTTCCTTAAAGGAAGCCCTTCCCGGATTGCAGGTTCATCAATCTGAATAATTCTTATTCCTGCTTTTTCAAGATCCACTACTTCATCACGGATCGCCAGAGCAATCTGTTTGCAAGTCTCAGAGCGAGGCTGATCATCACGTACAAAAGACCATTGCAGAATCGTAACCGGACCTGTCAACATTCCTTTTACCCATTTCTCAGTCTGCAACTGTGCATACTGAGACCAATATACAGTCATCGGATCTGGTCTTGAAACGTCACCAAAGATCACTGGCGGTTTTACACAACGGCTTCCGTAGCTCTGTACCCAGCCGTTTTTAGTGAATGTAAATCCTTCAAGCTGTTCTCCAAAATATTCCACCATATCGTTTCGCTCAAATTCTCCATGTACCAGTACATCTATTCCTATTTCTTCCTGCCAGCGGATGGTTCTTTGGGTTTCTTCTTTCAGTAAAGTATCATATTGTTCAGCTGTAAGTTCTCCTTTTTTAAATTTAGCTCTCCAGCTTCTTACTTCTGTGGTCTGGGGAAATGAGCCGATGGTTGTTGTCGGAAATAAAGGAAGCTGTAATGCCTTCTGCTGTTCTTCTTTACGGATTTTGAATATATTTTTTCTTTGAGCATCTTCTTCAGTCACCGCATTAGTTCTCTGTTTAACCTCATTATTATGAATAAGAGAAGATGTTTTTCTGTTTTCAATGGCTTTTTTGTTTTCTTCAAACTCAGCAAGGATATTTTCATTTTCTGTTCCGGATGCAATTTCCTTCAGACTTACTACTTCTTTCACCTTTTGTTTTGAAAAAGCCAGCCAGTTTTTAATTTCGGGATTAAGATTCGTTTCAAAATCCAAGTCACATGGTGAATGAAGTAATGAGCATGATGGTGCTATAAAAACTCTTTCGGAACCAAGCTTTTCAACAGCTTTCCTGATGAAAGACAACGATTTTTCATAGTCATTTTTCCAGATATTTCTTCCGTCAACAAGTCCTAATGACAGGTTTAAACTTTCCGGAATTACGTTGAGAATATCTTCCAGCTGCTCAGGATTTCTTACAAGATCTGTGTGTAATACATTTACAGGAAGTGAGACGGCAAGAGACAAATTATTCTTCAATCCTTCGAAATAAGTAGCCACAATAAATTTCAGTTTCGGGAAACGTTTTCTTATTTCAGAATAAATATATTGATAGGTTTCTTTTGCCTTATCCGTTAAGTCCAAAGCCAGAAAAGGTTCATCAAACTGAATCCATTCAACACCCTGCTCCTGAAGTTTGGTTAAAATCTCTGTATAAACCGAAAGGAGATTTCCTGCCAGATCCAGCTTATCAAATCCTTCTTCTTTTTCTTTTCCTAAAAGAAGGTAAGAAACAAGTCCTATAATGACTGGCTTTGCACTTATTCCTGCCTGCTTTGCTCCTGCAAATTCATTGAAAATCTTATCTGAGCTCAGCTTAAACTGCTGGTTTTTGTAAAATTCAGGTACGATATAATGATAATTGGTATCAAACCATTTGGTCATCTCCATCGCGGTGATATCCAATCCGTCTTTCTGATATCCTCTTGCCATTGCAAAGTAAAGGTCCAGTTCAGAATTGTTTTTTTTAAGCACCACTTCATGATAACGTCTCGGAATTGCCCCTACAACAAGGCTCATATCCAATACCTGATCATAGTATGAAAAATCATTACAAGGAATTAAATCTATTCCTGCGTCTTTCTGGATATTCCAGTTTTGGGTACAGATATTCCTTCCTGTAGTAAGAAGTTCTTCTAAAAGGATCTTACCTGACCAATATTGCTCGCAGGCTTTTTTGAGTTCTCTTTTACCACCAATACGCGGGTAGCCCAGAATGTGTGTTTGCATTTTTTAAACTTTTTAATTAGACTTAATGTAAAGCTCTCTGAAATGCTTCGCAACACTTTAACGGATAAATAAGATTTTGGAAAACAATGACATACAGAATAACACACCTCCTCTTTCATAAGAAAATGCATAGTCCGATATATCATCTGTATGACCCAAAAGCTTCAGACCGCGAAAGCATTGTCAATTCAGTAAAGGCAGGTCTCCTGACTTGTAACAGTTTCCGTCATCCTTCCCGCTTTTGGCAGTGGATATGCAAGGACAGAAACTTTTGATATGTTACTTACAGTTGCGCGACAGCTCGTGATTTCCACACGATTCCCTATTAATCTACCTTAAGTAAAACCTTTCCTGTTTGATGAAGTATCTATAAAGAACTGATTTTTACCAGTAACAACCGTCACCGGTAAAGTTTTTAATTTTGTGTAAAATTAGCAATACAGAATAAAACAACAATAAACAATGAATAATTAAGCAAATTAAACTTTTAAAACAATTTATAAAAGCATAAAATTCCTTATCTTTAACTGTTTTTATAATTTAAAAGAATAATATTCTGTGGAAGAACTTGATGATAAAGATGTACAGTTACTCAGACTGCTTCAAAAAAACGCAAAACTGACAGTTAAAGAACTGGCCAAAGAAGTTAACCTGTCTACTTCTCCTGTTTTTGAAAGAGTAAAAAGGCTCGAACAGGAAGGATATGTTAAAAGATATGCCGCAGTTCTGGATGCTGAAAAGCTCAATCGGGGGTTTACAGTTTTTTGCCAGATCAAATTAAAAATCCATGACAGGTCTGTGGGTTATGATTTTGTAAAAGAAATTCTGGAGATTGAGGAAGTGGCTGAATGCTACAACATTTCCGGAGACTTTGATTTCCTACTGAAAGTTCAGGTCCGTGATATGAAACATTACCAGGATTTTGTATTTAATAAACTGGGATCTGTAGATTCTATTGGAAGTACCCACAGCACTTTTGTAATGGCTGAAGTTAAGAACAACCATGGAATAACAATTTAATTGAAAATTTTAAGAATGGAGAATTAAAAATTAATCATGACATCAATTTTACACCTTTTACTTGCTTGACGGTACAATTTTTCACTTTTTATTTTCAATTCTCAACTCTTAATCTTTTCATTTTTAACTCACTATGTCTAGTTTCCTTTGAACTCCGGGCTGCGCTTCTCTATGAACGCTCCGATACCTTCGTTGTGATCTTCTGTAGTGAATAATTCTCCGAATAAGGCGGCTTCCTGTTGTAATCCATCTTTGATATGCAGTTCAAAACCTGTATTTAAAGACTGTTTTGCTTTGGCTACAGCCACCGGACCTCTGGAAGCAATTGTTTCTGCAAGTTTCTGAGCTTCATTCAAAAGGTCTTCCGGAGCAAAAACATGATTCACAAATCCAAATTCTTTACAGGTGTCTGCAGAATAAAATTCTCCGGAGAAAACCATTTCTCTAGCCTTATATAATCCGATGGCCCTGGGTAAGCGCTGGGTTCCGCCAAAGCATGGCAATAATCCTAGAGTTACTTCAGGCAGTCCGAATTTAGCTTTTCCGCTAGCCAGAATAATGTCACAGGACAATGCTAATTCACATCCTCCTCCTAATGCAAATCCATTTACAGCAGCAATTACTGCAAATGGCAAGGTTTCAACAGCATTAAAAGCATTCTGAGCAGCTATTGAGAAATCTTCAGCTTCTTTTGGGCTCATTCCCTGCATTGCTTTGATATCCGCTCCTGCCACAAATGCTTTGTCACCTGATCCGGTAATGATCAGCGCCCGTATATTTTTATCTGTTTTTATTTCATCGGCAAATGATTTCAATTCTTTTAAAACGTTTTCATTCAAGGCATTTAATGCCTGTGGTCTGTTAATGGTCAAAGTCCCGATATGACCGTCCTGCTGATATAATAATGTTTCGAAATTCACTTTTTTAATTTTTTAATTGATCATTGAACAGTTGAAAATTGAAAGTTATAAAGAAGTCGAGATGACATTCCATTTTTAATTTTTAATTTTCAATTCTCCACTATTAAAGCTCTGCGTTCAGAAACTGAATAATACTGGAAAAATCTGTTTTTCCTTTTCCGGCTTCGCTCCACATTCTGTATAAATTCAGGGCTGTATTGCCGAGAGGTGTTGCTGTTTTTGATTCTAATCCTGCTTCAGCAGCCAATCCAAGGTCTTTTGCCATAAGGTCTACCGCAAAGCCTCCGGAATAATTTCTGGAAGCAGGTGCATTTTCCATTACTCCCGGATAAGGATTATACACCTCCAAAGACCAGTTTTTCCCTGAACTTTTTTGCATAATTTCACTTAATATCTGAGGATTAAGACCATGTCTCACTCCGAGATTAATCGCCTCGGATGTACCAATCATATGAATCGCCAGCAGCATATTATTACAGATCTTCGCAACCTGTCCAGCCCCGGATTCCCCGGCATGGAATATGTTCTGTCCCATACATTTAAGTATTGGCCTTGCTTTTTCGTAATCCTCCTGTTTACCACCTACGATAAAGGTTAACGTACCTGCCTGAGCTCCGGCTGTTCCACCTGAAACGGGAGCATCAATCATTCTACAGCCTTTTGAAACGGCAAGTTCTGCCACAGAACGGGCAGTTACCGCATCAATGGTACTACTGTCAATCAGTAATGTATTAGGTTTCAGATTATTTATAAATTCTTCAGAATACAATTCTGCAACGTGCTTTCCGGAAGGCAGCATAGATATCACCACATCTGCTTCTCCGCCAGCGGCCAAAGCAGATCCAGCAATTTTTCCTCCAGCTGCCTGCAGGGTTTCTAATGCCGTTTCCGAAAGATCAAAACCAATAACGTTATGACCGTTTTTCATCAGGTTTACCGCCATCGGCCCACCCATGTTTCCTAATCCTATGAATGCTATATTTGACATTTTTTAATTAAAAATTGAGAGTTAAAAATTGAAAATCACTAATTTATAATCACTAATTGAATATTTTAAATGATTACCACATTATAAAGAATGAAATACACTTTTTTAATTATTTAGAAAATTCGATGTAAATTGAGTTAATGAAAGAAAATGTCGTTTAAAAAAAATCTTATGTCTTTGCTTTGCAAATTATCAAAGTATATCAACATTTGTCTTCTGAAAAAAGAGAGTTTGTTTTATCTAAACAACTTTTGCGTTCAGGGACTGCTGTTGGTGCTTTGATACGTGAAGCAGAACACGCACAGAGTACCAGAGATTTTCTCCATAAAATGAGTATTTCCCTCAAAGAAGCTAATGAAACTCTATATTGGATACAATTATTAAAAGACAGCAGTATCATTGACATTTCTATTTACAATTCTGTATTTCCACAAGCTGAAGAAATGGTTAAACTTCTTGTATCTATTGTAAAAACGACTAAAATTAAATTGAAAATGTAAAAAATTGAAATTGAGAATTAATTAGAAAAAATTATTTATTTTCAAACATTCATTTCCTGTTCCCAACTACCAATTTTTAATTTTCCATTATTAATTTTTCATTCTCAATTTTCAATTTTCAACTCATAAAAATACGAGTCTATCCATTCTTCAGTGATTTCGTCCAGTGTTGCCGGATGCCATTTCGGAGACCTATCTTTGTCTACTAATAAAGCTCTTACGCCTTCTGCAAAATCCGGGTGTATGCAGCATTGGCATGAAAGATTCAGTTCAGACTGGAAAACTTCTTCCAGACTTAACGTTTTACCTTCTTTCAGCTGCCTGAAAATAATATGAGCAGAGCTTGGAGATCCGGCTTCGAAACTTTCCAGACCATTATTGATCCAGTCGTCTTTATCTTCTTGATTAATTATTATTTTCCTGAATTCTTCCAAAGATTTCAAGCCTTCGAATTGCTGAATAAACGACTGATGTGCTGACGCCTGTGATTCAGGAATGATGATATCTTTTGAAATATTTTCCAGAATATCAGAAACTGTTTTATGATAAGATCCATTCCATTCTGTCTGTAGAAGATCTTTTAGAATTGTTTCTTTTGAAGAAGATTCTATATAGTAATCTGCTAATCCTAAGAATTTGCAGTCGGCACCATCCAGCCTTGCCCCTGTCAACCCAAGATAGAATCCATAGGCGGAAGGCATTTTATTCAAAAACCAGGTTCCGCCTACGTCAGGATATAACCCGATTGTAATTTCCGGCATGGCCAGTTTACTTCTTTCAGTCACAATCCTGTGTGATGCTCCGACCATTAAACCAATTCCCCCACCCATTACAATTCCGTGTCCCCAAACGATGACAGGTTTCGGATAGGTATGAACAGAATAATCCAACTTATATTCTTTTGAGAAAAAATCGAAACAATCCTGAGGAACTTCAGTATCATCAATAGAACGCTGTGCAATAATGGCATCATACAGCTTTCTGACATCTCCTCCCGCACAGAATGCCTTTTCACCTGCACCCTGAAGGAATATACAATTCACCTCATCAGATATTTTCCAATCATCCAAAACAACTTTCAGTTCTTCTATCATTTCTAATGACAGCGAATTGAGCGTTTTCTCAGAATTAAGGGTGATGATTCCGACTTTATTTTTTATTTCTGTTATTATTAAACCCATTTTTTTAATTGATTTTTTTAATTGAAAACTGAGAATGAATATCTGAAGGAGTAATATTTCTGATGAATTATAAAACCATTATCAATTTTTAATTCCCTATTATTAATTTTCCTCATTTTTCAATTCATTAATTATCTTATCTGCAAAGTAGCTCCTTCTTCAAGAATTTTTCTTGAGATGACCAGTTTCATAATTTCATTGGTTCCTTCTACAACCTGATGTACTCTGGCATCACGCATTAATCTTTCTACCGGAAAATCCTGTGTACATCCATAGCCTCCTAAGATCTGAAGGGCTTCATTACAAATATTAAAACTCATATCAGTAGCCAGCCTTTTGGCCATTGCACAATAGGTTGTAGCATTAACGTCTTTGGAATCAAGCTTAAATGCTGCAAGTTGTACCATTTGGCGGGCTGCAACCAGTTCTGTGGCCATATCCGCAATTTTAAACTGAAGCGACTGAAACTGAGCCAAAGACTTCCCGAATTGCTGCCTTTCATGCATATAACGCTGAGCCTGATTAACAGCGCCCTGAGCTGCACCTACAGAGCAGGTTCCTATATTGATACGGCCTCCGTCCAACCCTTTCAGTGCAATTTTAAATCCTTCGCCTAATTTACCTAAAAGATATTTTTCGTCTACCTCAACATCGTCTAAAAATACAAAACGAGTTGGCTGAGTATTCCAGCCCAGTTTTTTTTCTTTTTCTCCAAAGCTGATTCCTTTAGTATCAGAAGGTACAGCAAAAGCACTAATTCCTTTCGTGCCTGATGCTCCTGTACGGGCCATCACAATAAGTATATCGCTTTCTCCGGCTCCAGAAATAAACGCTTTGGTTCCGTTAATAACGTATTGACTTCCGTTTTTTACGGCTGTAGTTTTCAGTCCTGCCGCATCTGAGCCTGAGCCCGGTTCGGTAAGGCAGTAAGAACCCAATAGTTTACCTGATGCCAGATCCGGACACAATTCTTTGCGAATCTCTTCATTCCCAAATTCATCCACCATCCATGAAACCATATTATGTATGGTAATATAGGCTGTGGTTGAAGGACAGGCAGCAGCCAATTCTTCAAATATAATGGCAGCATCCAATCGTGATAGTCCCAATCCTCCGGCTTCCTCACTTGTATAAACTCCGCAGAATCCCAGCTCTCCTGCTTTAGCGATAGCTTCTCTGGGAAATTTCTTTTGGGCATCCCACTCAGAGGCATAGGGAAACAGCTCTTTTTCAGCAAATTTTCTAGCTGCATCCTGGAATGCCAGTTGGTCTTGACTTAGGTTAAACTCCATTTCCTTTAATTAAAAATTGTTTTAATTGAGAATTGAAAATTATTGGCAGAGAATGAAAATCATTTTCAATTCTCAACTTTCAATTTTTCACTATTTAAGATTTATTGTCATATTCACATGACCTCCCGGTACGTCTTCTTCAAACCAGCGGGCAGTAATAGTCTTGGTTTCAGTATAGAAACGAACGCCCTGTTTCCCGTAGGAATGTAAGTCGCCGAAGAATGATTTCCTCCATCCTGTGAAAGAAAAAAACGGCAATGGTACAGGAATAGGAAGATTCACTCCAATCTGTCCTACCTCAATCTCGTGCTGGAATTTTCTGGCAGCGGCTCCGGAGTTGGTAAAGATCGAAGTTCCGTTTCCGTAAGGATTTTCATTAATGATCCTGATTGCTTCATCTAAAGTTTCCGCCTTTAGCAATAATAATGCAGGTCCGAAAATTTCTTCTTTGTAGATATCCATATCAACGGATACATTATTAAATAAGGTAGGCCCTACAAAATAGCCTTTCTCATACCCTTCTACTTTACAGTTGCTTCCGTCTAATAATACTTCAGCTCCCTGATCGTATGCACTTTTAATTAATCTCAGAACTTTTTCTTTAGATTGCTGATTAATCAATGGGCCGAAAGCTGCAGATTCATCAGACCATACTCCAGGTTTGATGGTTCCTAAAGCCGTTTTAATATCTTCTACCCAATTCTGAGCCTCACCTACCAATACAGCAACACTGATTGCCATACAACGCTGACCAGCTGCACCACAGGAAGCTCCTACAAGGTTATTGATCACCTGCCCTTTATTGGCATCGGGCATTACCACCATATGATTTTTTGCTCCTCCAAAAGCCTGAACTCTTTTCAGATTGTCTGTTCCTGTACGGTAAACATGTTCAGCAACCGGAACAGAACCCACAAACGAAATAGCCCTGATGTCAGGATGGTTTAAGATATGGTTAACCTGATCTTTTGAACCGTGAACAATATTCAGGACTCCTTTGGGGAATCCTGCCTCTAAAAACAGCTCTGCCATTTTCATGGAGGTCATAGGAGTCTGCTCTGAAGGCTTTAAGATAAATGCATTACCACAGGCAATGGCCATAGGAAACATCCACAAAGGAATCATTGCAGGAAAGTTGAAAGGTGTAATTCCCGCACAAACTCCAAGAGGCTGTATATAACTGTATGTATCAACTCCTCGTGCTACATTTTCTACGGTCTCCCCCATCATCAGAGTTGGAATATTACAGGCATGTTCCACCACTTCTATTCCGCGCCATACGTCTCCCATAGCATCAGCAAAGGTTTTTCCGTTTTCTCTGGACAGAATTTCGGCAATTTCTTTTTGGTTTTCCTTTAGGAGCTGCTGGTACTTCAGAAACAGCCTTGCTCTTTCGGGAGTGGCTACTTCTTTCCATGTTTTGAAAGCTTCTTTTGCCGCTTCAATAGCTTCATCTATTTCGGATAGTTCTGTAAGAGGAACTTCCGCCAGAATTTCCTGTGAAGCAGGATTTTCTACAGGAAGATAGTTTTTAGTTGTACTTTCTGTAAAATTTCCATTGACTAATATTTTTATTTTTTGTGACATAGATTTTTTTTAGTGTAGCGTGGAGAATTGAAAATGGAAAGTGAAAAATTGGAGAATGGGAAATGCAATAATAACTCAGCCTCTACATGTTTAATAACTTTTCATTTTCAATTTTCAACTCTTATCCTTTCATTTTTAAATTACTAAAAGATCAACAAATTCATTGACATCAAGGTTGATCAGTACATCATATTCCAACGAATTTTCAAGAATTGTTCTCTGTTGTTTTTCAGGGAAGATACGGGCGAGATTGACTTTATATTTTTTGATCAGCTCAGGAATACCTTCTTCTCTTCTACGCTTGTGGCCAATAGGATATTCTACTACAATTTCATCCAGGATAGTCCCATCGTTCAATTCTATAGTCATCGCATTGGCAATGGAGCGTTTTTCCGGATCATGGTAATCTGTTGTAAACTGAACATCTTCTACGCATTCAATTTTATCACGAAGAATATCAATTCCGGGATCTGAAGCAATATTATCTTCATAGTCTGCCGCAGTGAGTCTGCCGTAAATCAATGGAACGGCAATCATGTATTGGATACAGTGGTCACGGTCTGCAGGATTGTTTAATGGTCCTTTTTTATCAATAATTCTTATAGCAGCTTCGTGAGTACGTATTGTAAGTTTTTTAATATCATCTGTTGTTTTTCCAAGGTCTTTTAATTTTTTGTGTAATGTCATTGCTGCTTCTACTGCTGTCTGTGAATGAAATTCTGCAGGGAAAGAAATTTTGAAGAGTACATTTTCCATCACATAAGAACTGTAGTCTCTCTGAAATTTAAACTCATTTCCTTTGAAAGAAACATCATAGAATCCCCATGTTTTTGCTGTTAAAACAGATGGATATCCCATTTCACCTGTTTTAGCGATCAAGGCAAGACGTACTGCTCTTGAGGTGGCATCTCCTGCAGCCCATGACTTACGCGAACCTGTATTCGGAGCATGTCGGTAAGTTCTCAAAGACTGCCCGTCAACAAATGCTAATGATACGGCATTGATTATTTCATCACGGTTCAGGCCGATCAGTTTTCCAACGACTGCTGTTGAAGCCAGTTTTACCAGTAATACATGGTCTAAGCCAACTTTATTGAACGAGTTTTCCAACGCCATTACTCCCTGAATTTCGTGAGCCATGATCATTGCCTCCAGCACCTGTTTCATTTTTAGAGGAGCTTTTCCTTCTGCCATATTGGTTCTGGATAACCAGTCTGCTGTTGCTAAGATTCCTCCAAGATTGTCCGACGGATGTCCCCATTCTGCGGCCAGCCAGGTATCATTGAAATCCAGCCAACGGATAATAGCTCCGATATTGAATGCTGCCTGAACAGGGTCTAGCTGAAATTGTGTACCAGGAACTTTTGCTCCGTTTGGAACGATAGTCCCCTTTACTATAGGTCCTAAAAGTTTTGTACATGCCGGATAAGTCAATGCTTCCAGGCCACACCCGATTGTGTCTAAAAGACAGTAGTGAGCAGTCTTCCAGGCTAAATCATTTTTAATTTCGTAGTTTAATACATAGTCTGCAATATCTGCTAATACGTTGTCCGGTTGTGGTCTTTCGTTTGAAATGTGTGAGCTCATTTTTTATAATTGAAAATTTTGATTAATTGAGAATTGAGGATAAGAATTGAAAGTGGGGAGTTAAAAACTGATCACCAACTGCTTAAGGAGTTTAGTCTGGGCATTATTAATAATTAATTTTCCAGTTTTCACTTTCAGTTTTCAACTTTGAACTATTTCCTCTCGTTGATAGATATAAATTCTTTGTTTTCAGGGCCTGTATAATTGGCACTCGGTCGGATGATCTTCCCATCCTGTCTTTGCTCTATGATGTGGGCACTCCATCCTGTTACTCTTGAAATAACAAATAGAGGAGTGAACATCAGAGTAGGAACTCCCATTAAGTGATAAGAAACGGCGGAAAACCAGTCAAGATTCGGGAACATCTTCTTTTCTTCCCACATGACGGTTTCCAGTCTTTCTGCGATATTATACAGCAGCATATCTCCGGCTTCTTCAGAAAGCTGCTTAGCTACCTTTTTGATCACCACGTTTCTTGGGTCTGAGATGGTATATACCGGATGCCCGAATCCAATGATGACTTCTTTATTGGCGATACGCTTACGGATATCTGCTTCTGCTTCATCCGGGGAATTGTAACGGCTTTGAATTTCAAATGCTACTTCGTTGGCTCCTCCATGCTTTGGCCCTCTCAAAGCACCAATAGCCCCTGTTATACAAGAATAAAAATCGGAAGCTGTTCCCGCAATGACACGCGCAGTAAAAGTGGACGCATTAAACTCGTGCTCAGCATAAAGATTTAGAGATATTTCCATTGCCTTTACCCAGGAATCAGGAGCTTTTTTGCCATGCAACAGGTGTAAGAAATGCCCGCCAATAGTGTCATCATCTGTTTCAACATTGATTTCTTTACCATTATGAGTATAGTGATACCAATATAATAGCCCTGAGCTAAATGATGCCAGAAGTTTGTCCGCAATATCTCTTGCTCCTGCCATATTATGATCATCTTTTTCCGGCTGAATACTTCCGACTGCAGATACCATTGAGCGCATGACATCCATTGGGTGTGCTGCTGCGGGAATACTCTTTAAAATATTTCTTACAGAATGAGGCAATCCTCTTAGAGACTTTAATTTTGCTTTATAGTTTTTCAACTGGGAGGCGGTAGGCAGCTGGCCGTATATCAGAAGATAAGCAACTTCCTCAAACTCTGTTTTTTCTGCCAGATCCAGAATATCATATCCTCTGTAGTGAAGATCGTTTCCGCTCTTTCCTACACTACAAAGCGCTGTATTCCCTGCTGTGACCCCCGAAAGAGCGACGCTCTTTTTAGGTTTAAATGTTGGTTCGGTGCTCGTTGACATATCAATTATTTTGTTTAAAAAGGTTATCTAATTTTTGTTCGTAATTATAATATCCGATGCTTTTATAGAGCTCTTCCCTTGTTTGCATCGTATCCAGTACATTGGCTTGTGTGCCTTCTTTGCGGAGATGTTCGTATACATTCTGAGCTGCTTTGTTAGCCGCACGGAACGCAGAAAGAGGATAAAGGATCAACCCTACCCCTGCATTTTTCAATTCTTCTACAGTATACATTTCAATCATTCCGAATTCTGTTATATTGGCTAATACTGTGATTCCTGTGGCATCAACAAATTTTTGATAAAAGGTTATGTCCGGAACGGCTTCTGCAAAAATAAAATCTGCTCCGGCCTCTTTGTAAGCTACTGCTCTTTCCAGTGTCTTTTCAAGACCTTCATTAGCGAAAGCATCTGTTCTGGCGCCAATTACAAAATTATCATCACTACGGGCATCCGCAGCAGCCTTCAGTCTGTCTACCATTTCTTCTTTGCTTACCACTTCCTTTCCAGGGCGGTGTCCGCAGCGCTTTGCACCTACCTGATCTTCAATATGTAATGCGGCTGCTCCGGCCTTGATCAATGATTTCACCGTTCTTGCCACATTAAATGCAGAAGGACCAAATCCAGTGTCTACATCTACCATTAACGGGAGGTCGCAAACATTGGTAATACGCTGAACGTCTATTAAAACATCTTCCAGCGTCGTAATTCCCAGATCCGGAATTCCTAAAGAACCTGCCGCCACACCTCCACCGGAAAGATAAATAGCATTGAAGCCAGCCTGCTGTGCGAGTAACGCATGATTGGCATTAATAGTTCCAACAATCTGAAGAGGACTTTCTTTTTCCATGGCCTCCCGAAATTTCATACCGGGAGACTTCAAACTTTCACTTTTAGTCATTATAATATTTATTGTTTAGTTGAAATTTGTTCGTAGAAGACAATAGACAAACATTGCAGTAAGCAGCTCTATCCAATGATTGGGCGATAAAAAGTAATGAACGGAAGAGAAGCAAAGTAATGCTCTCCGTTTTCCGAAATTCGGAATTTTGAATAATTAAGTTCCTGCAAACCTGTTTGTTTCCAAGTCTGCTGCTCCTGCATAAATAATCGAGATCGGATAGATACACTTTTTAACTTTTTATGTTGATTAATAAAAAGTTCCTGATAAACTTCACAATACCTTTGGGAAAGAAAACTATGGAAAAGGAAAATACGGTGAACGATAGCATAATGAAAAAGCATACTGCTCCATTACCTATTTGTATCACAAAATAACATGACCTGACAAAGATTTTTGACCAAAATGTTATCCATATCGTATCATACCTGACTATAAGCTTCAGACCGCGAAAGCATCGTCAATTCGAAATAGGCAGGTCTCCTGACTTGTAACAGTTTTTATCGTCCTTCCCATATACCGGGTATACAGTGGACCTTTATTTTGATAAAAACCTTATCCGTTACTTACAGTTGCGCGACAGTTCGTGATTTGCACACGATTCCCTTTTAATACACAGCTAAGTGTAACCATTTTCGGTTGATAAAGAAGGTGTTAAGAACTCCTTGGTGGTAAATATAAGTATTTTATGAAAATGACCAAGAGATTTTATGCAAACAATAATTATTCCAAGCTAATCAACTGTAAATGTATCATTTAAAAAAACACAATTAACAATTCAAACATTACAATTTAGGCAATAACATTAATTTTTCGTTACTAAATTCATAAGATATGACGGTAAAATATTAAACCAACCTAAATAAAAACCTTATTTTACCTTTGCTTGACATTCACAAATAACAGATGTTTTCAAGGAAATTTTTGCCCTTTTTTACAAAAGTATTTTCTGAAATTTTCGCATAGGTAAAATCCGTATTGAGTGTCTGAAATTTTTACTGAAAACTTTACTGAAATTGTATTTTCAGAGACTTTATCGTAAGACATTTTACTTTAAAATAAGTTTCGGCCCATTGCTAAAAGCAATGGGCCGAAACTTATTTTTTACCACTTTCAACAAGCGAAAATATTATTTTATTTTAAATCTCTAGATTTTAGCTCTTCCTGTAATTCCCGGTCGATTTTTTTTGAATTTATGACAAAAGGAATAAAAACAACAGGTAAACATGTAAAGAATCCAAAACCATTTTTCACTGTACTGTAAATAGAAATACCAGCCATAAACCCTACTATCACTGCATTCATTATTTTGTTTGAACTGGCTTTTTTCGCTCTTTCTATCAGTTCCTGATTGTTTAACTCATTCAGTTTATTTTCTATTGGTTATTTAGATTTAAAGGTTACGAAATTTATACTAAATTGTTGAGCTAAAACATCCAACAGTATAAATAACCAAGATACAAAAAATATTTTTCCAATAAAATAAGAACAGCTAAAGGATCAGTATTCCTTTAGCTGTTCCGGTTGTAATGTTTGAGTTCATGTTTTGAACCTTAGCTGAGAGCAGTAACGGGATAACGGTTTTTAAATCTTTTAAAATCTTTTAAAGTATATTCCGGGCAGGCGCCTTCCTGTGAAGTAATAAAGGCCCCCAGTGAAACCGCCTGAGTCATAATCTCATGAGCAGAAGCTTCATTCCCGATCCTTTTGGATAAAAATCCTGCCAAAAATGAATCTCCGCTTCCCACCGTATCTTTAACCTCAACCGGGATTGTAGGATAGAGATAAAAACGATCATCTATAGCATACAATGCTCCTTTACTTCCTTTAGAAATAATAATTTCCCGAATCCCGAATTTGTCCTGCAGATATCTGATACTGTCTTCTTCGGTTTTATATTCTTTATCTAGAAAGTCCAGAACCATCCTCAGTTCTGCTTTATTGAATTTTGCCAAATGAGTTTTATGCAGCAGTTCGTTAATAATTCTGATATCGTAATAAGGTGCTCTCAGATTGATATCGAAAACATTATAACTTCCTGTTTCAAGCAGTTCAAATAATGTATTTTTTGTTTTTTCATTTCGGGCAGCCAATGTTCCAAAAACCAAAGCATCTGCTGTTCTGGCAGACTTAAGATTTTCAGGTGTCGTTTCTATAAAATCCCAGGCTACATTTTCTACAATATCATAATGGGCATCGTTATTTTCATCCACAGTAGCAACAACAGTGCTTGTAGGATATTCCTGATTGATCTGAATAGTATCTGTAGGAATCTGCCAGTTTTTAATCTTTTGCAGCAATTCGTGGCCAGGTTCATCATCTCCCACGCTGCTGATCATCTCTACATTTACACCCATTTTAAAAAGGTGGTACGCCACATTGAAGGGTGCTCCCCCGATTCTTCTTTGAGCCCCGGGAAATATATCCCAAAGAACTTCTCCAAAACAGACTATTTTATGTTTTTTTTCTTCCATTATTAATTGAATTATATTTTTCTAGTGTTGATAGACTAAAGATAGCTAAGAAAAGTGATTATCAGCTTACGATATCTTTTTCTCTTATTCTGGAACCGAACATGGCATAGCAAAGCATCAGTAATTCACAGATTACCGTAAGAAACCATGTCCATCTCCAGGACCCGAAAACATCTGCCAGACCTCCCTGAATAAGCGTAAAAACGGCTCCTCCAAATACGGCAGAAATAAATATTCCTGAAGCTTTTGAGGTATATTTGTTTAACCCTTTTATAGAGAGTGAATAAATACAGCTCCACATAGATGAATGCAGAAGACCGATAGCCACCAGAAACCAGAGATTCTGAGTAACCATAGAAACCAAAGCAAATACACCCGCTAAAACAGTTGTTACAATCAGCTGAGTTCTCGCAGATATTTTGTTAAAAAAGCTTGATACAGATCTTCCTACAAGAAATCCCCCCCAATAAAGTGTAGACAACAAAGCATGAATTCCAAAATCAACTCCGCCAATGATAATATCTGTTTTACCAAAGAAACTGATCGGGTGTCCCGAATCCATAAGCTCAAAAGCATAAAGATTAATATTGGCTCCGATAGCCACCTCTGTTCCCACATAAAAGAATATCGCAAGAACTCCCAACACAAAATGCCGGAATGACCAGATACTTCTTTCCAGTTTTTCACCATCTGCAGCCCTTGTGTTCGCAATATCCGGCAGATAAAGCTTTTTGGTTACCATAATAATGATCAGGATACACAGGATAAGCATTGAAAGCGGAAACAGCAATTGTCTTATCTCAATACTTTCTATCGAAATACCGCTGAACATTACAACTGTGACAAAAAAAGGTGCTGAAGTAGTTCCTATAGAGTTAATGGCCGTTAAAATATTCAGACGCTGAACAGGCTGAGTACCTTTCATTTCGTAAGAGGCTGCATAAGGATTCACAACCACCTGAATAATCGCTGCAGAAGTTCCCATAAGATAAGATCCTACAACAAAAATCACAAATGCAAAAGGAATGACGGCATCTTTAATACCGAATTTCAAATCGGGATACTGAGATCCGAACCATGATGAAGACAGATACATAAACAGTCCTGAAATCATAAACAAAAGCCCCCTGAGAATGGTATTTTTATATCCAAAAGCATTTACCCATTTACTTCCCAGTGTCCCATTCAGCAGGTAACCCAGAAAAAAGAAAAAGGTAGTCATTGTCGTAAATGTATTTTTGAGACTTCCTGCATGACTGAGAAAAGTGAACTTCAAAGGAGCCTGCAGCTGTTCATTTACCGTAGTCAGAAACCCAACGATAAAGTAAATAAATGTAATGATCGCAAAGGGAAGAATGGGATTATCAGACTTTCCTCCCGAAGACTTTATATCAGTTGGTGTGATCATGGCAACTTATTTTATAATTGATTTTAAAACAGGACCACATCCCTCTTCTTTTATTGCATTCACAAAACCCGTATATAAGCCTGTAAATTTATTTGAATCCTTAAGATTCATTCCTTTAAAAGCTGATAATTCTAGAAAGTCAAGTGGTTTCTGGCTTTTGATCAGGTTTTCATCATTTGCTGTAAGCCACGGCTCTGCAATTTCATAGGAACTGCCAGAATCATCAGTTTTATACTTCAGATAATGCCTATAGGAAGCAATCAGAAAAGCAGGGCGGACAAGATCGGCATCAGCTTTGATCATATTATCAAGATTAGGGATAATATACACAGGAAATTTTGAAATTCCATCAAAACACAGACGGCTCACCTGGTCACTCACACTATGATTGGAAAATCTTTCGATAAGTGTGTTTTTGTATTCATTGAGATCTGTATTTTCAGGAGCGGGAACAAAAGGAGTGATATCAGTATCCATGAAATCGCGGATAAATTTTATAATAGTCTGATTTTCCATTGCCTGGTCCACTTTTCGGTACCCCATCAGAAAAGAAGGATAAGACAACAGCGTATGTGAAGCATTTAAAAGACTAAGTTTCATATTTTCAAAAGCGGTCACATCATTGGTAAATTCTACTCCTGCTCTCTCCCAGGCAGGCCTTCCGGCAATAAAATTGTCCTCTATCACCCATTGTTCAAAATCTTCACAGTAAACGGGAGCCAGATCATCAATCCCGCTGTTGCGGTTCAGCCGGGTAATGTCTTCAGATGTTGTGGAAGGAGTAATTCTGTCCACCATACTGTTGGGGAAAGTAACATTGGCATTCACCCATTCCGCAAGTTCTTTGTCTACGGCTTCTATAAATGCTGTAAAAGCTCTTTTGGCTGTATTACCGTTATGCTGAAGGTTATCACAGGAAAGTATGGTAATTCCTCCGCTATTTCTCATTTTTCTGAGGCGTAATCCTTCTGCAATAAACCCGAAAACAGTAGAAGGAGTTTCCGGACTCTGTAAGTCGTGCTGTATTTTCGGATCATGTAAAAGAAATTCTCCTGTTTCTTTATTCAGATTATAACCGCCTTCTGTGATCGTTAAGGTGATTATTTTCACATTGCTGTCGGCAATCTTCTCTTTTACGGCCTCAGGATCTTCTATTCCCCAGATGAGTTCGTTTAATGATCCTATTTTGTAAACCTGGTCAGTTCCCGTTCTTCCGCACACCGTAAGTGTATACTCAAGATTCTGAGCTCTCAGATCACGAACAATTTTTTCATCTGAAGGCAGCAGACATACACCACATATTCCCCACTGCCGCTGATCCTCGGATTCCAGTAAAATGTTGGTATAAAACTGCTGGTGGGCACGGTGGAAGTTTCCTACGCCAATGTGTAAAATTCCGGACGTTATTTTTTGAGTATCGTAATGATAAGAAATTGCATTCATATAGAGAATTAATAGTATTTAATCAATGTGTTAAAACTATATTAACAAACAGTTTATCATTTGTTTTTTTTGAAAAATTTACACTGGGAACGTTCTCAAAATCCCGGGCACGTTCCCAATTGCCGATTTTTTCACTAATTTTATCCCCAAAGATGGCCCAATGAAACGTATTACCATTAAAGATCTATCAAAATTTTTGTCATTATCTACGTCTACGATCTCCCGGGCGCTCCTGAACGATAAAAATGTTAATGAAGAAACCCGGAAACGGGTACTGGATGCAGCCGGTCAGTTAGGATATAAACCGAACCTTACGGCTTTAAATTTAAAGTCCGGACAGTCAAAGACGATAGGTGTCGTAGTGCCTGAAATGGTAACCCCTTTTTCAGCAAAAGTTCTTGAAGGAATTCAGAATATAATGTATCCTCTGGGCTACAGGCTGGTGATTACCCAGTGTGACGAAAATCCTGTCATTGAACGAAAAAATCTCCAGCTTCTGGAAAGTTTTGATGTGGATGGCATCATTATCAATTTATGTCATGAAACGCATAATAATGATATCTACCAGCGCATCATCAATCAGGGAACTCCATTAGTTTTTTTCGACAGAATTCCTGATAATTCTCTGGATGTTTCCAAGGTGATTGTAGATGATTATGTCCAGGCATCCCTGATGGTGGAATACCTGATCAAAACAGGAAGAAAAAGGATCGCTTACATTATGGGTCCACCTACCATCCGCAATGTCATGGAAAGGCTGAACGGATATAAAAGAATTCTGAATAAATACAATATTTTTGATGAGCAGCTGATTGTAAAAACGGAAGGAATGACTTTTGAACACGGCAGAAATGCAGCAGAGCAATTATTGCAGAAAAATATAGAATTTGACGGTATTTTTGCGTTCACTGATACCCTGGCCATTGGAGCTATGAACTATCTTTTTGAGCATAACATAAAAATTCCCGGTGATGTAGCCGTTGCCAGCTTTTCCGGCACGGAATTATCAACCATGACCTACCCTCAACTAACGAGTGTACAACAGCCACTGGTAAAGATGGGTAAAGCGGCTGCGGAATTAATTCTGGAAAAAATAAAAGACCACTCAAAACCCGGCAGAACAGTCTTAATGGATGCAGAGCTTGTATACAGAGGTTCTACTCTTTAGTTTTTAGCAGCTCGACCTGATTTGATAGCTTATATATAGAATGAATTATTAGGAGGTATTAATTTCATTTTAAGAAAAGACATTCCTGGCAAACCAGTGTATAATCGATAAAAAATAACGTAAATTTGCTCTATCCTATCGCTAAGTATAGGTTTTCTAGTTTCAAAAGAATGAAAAAAACAGCACTTACTTTATTTGCTCTTGTTGTGCATATTTTCTGCCAGGCGCAAAATTTTGATCTTATTCCACTGGGGATTTATGGCGGAGAGCAGGAAGATAACCTATCCGCTTATTTAGTTGGAGTACCGAAAGATAATGCATTTATCTGTCTGGATGCAGGAACAGTAAATGCAGGAATACGGAAAGCCATTGAATTAAAAAGCCTGAATGGCCCTGAAGAAAATGTTCTTCGGGATCAGATCAAGGGGTATTTTATTTCTCATGGTCATTTGGATCACCTATCCGGGCTTATTATCAACTCCCCTGCTGATTCTAAAAAAGATATCTTCGCAATTGCACCGGTGCTTCAGATTCTACAGAATCATTATTTCATTACAGATACCTGGATTAATTTTGCAGATCAGGGCCAGAAGCCTATCCTAGGAAAATATCATTATAATGAACTTCAGGAAGGGGTGGAAACTCCTGCAAAAGAGACTCCGTTTTTTTTAAAAGCTTATGAACTGAGCCACGTTAACCCTTATAAAAGCAGTGCTGTACTGGTGAGAAGAGATGATCATTATCTGCTTTATCTTGGAGATACGGGTGCCGACCGTATTGAAAAATCCCAACAATTAGACAAACTTTGGGAAAGTGTTGCTCCGCTTGTAAAAAAAGGCCAGCTTAACACCATATTAATTGAAGTCTCTTTCCCAAACAGCCAGCCTGAAAACCTGTTGTTTGGCCACCTTACTCCTAATCTTTTATTAGAAGAGCTGGAAAAACTGAAAGAAAAAACAGGGCAAAACAATCTGAAAAAACTGAATATTGTAGTCACTCATAGAAAACCGACAAAAGATAATCCGGAAATTATAAAGAAGGAATTACTCAAAAATAATCCTTTACAGATCAACTACATCTTCCCGGAACAAGGCAAAAAAATCAGTTTACCTTAATAGAAATGAGACAGAAGCCTGTCTCATTTTTGTTTTTATAAATCATTTGTTAATTTTTAATAAGCTTATAATTTGCGGTCGAAGTGTCTTTATCTACCGAGTAGCCATCAGCTAAATCGAGAATCCAGCCGTCACCTGAAATTTTCTTCCTTGAAGTCTCTTCTTCAATAATTATTGAACCGTTATAATGTTTAAAAATTTTATCAAATTTTGCTTTTAGATCAGTAGGAATGCTAATTTTAAATTCATCAATAAATAAATCCGTCAGATCTGTTTTTACTGTATTTTTTCCAGTTTGAATTAATTAATTTTAATAATTTTTTGGGTCTGCCGAGCTATTATAAGGGTGGATTATTATGATATTTTTTTCATAGTTCGGCTCTTTACCGTAAGACCCTGCTAATATCACTGATAATTATGACCACTTCTATAAAGGCTTCTTTTCTTTTATCCGGACAGTAGGATTCAAGATTTTATTTTCCTTATTTTTGTTATATAATATAGTATATGCACGTCGACAAATATACAGGAGAAAAGAAGGTACATCCGGGGGAACATATCATTTTAACAGCAGAGAACATTGCGACAACCGAGATATGCAGACAAGAGCATTCTCAACCCGTTCACAAGCAGAAGATGCTGAAGGATCATTTCCTGTTGTTTGTTACTCAGGGTACCCATGAAGTACGGTTGGGAAATGATTGCTATTTGGTTCATAAAGGCGAAATGGTACTTCTCAAAAAAGCAACCTATGTGGAGTTTGTAAAGCGTGGTAATCCGCATAATGATTTCATCTATGAAAGTGTTTCCTTCTCTTTAAAAAAAAGTATCATTGTTGACTTTATAAAGCTCATTGAGATCGACGGCTATATCAGCACTTCATCTGTAGCCGAAGATGAGGTTCTTATTCATCCCTATGGCGCACGCCTTCAGACATTCCTGGAATCGCTCAAACCCTATTTCGATGATAATGAAGAGGTAAAAATGGGATTATTCAAACTGAAAATCCTTGAACTGCTGTATGATCTTTCCCAAACGAATGCCCAGTTCCTACAACAGCTGATAAGACTGAACCAACACGAACCTTCTGATCTTCTGCAAACTATGGAGGCTCATTATCTTGAACCCTACTCCATCAGTGATCTTGCACTCATATCAGGAAGAAGCTTATCCAGTTTCCGCCGGGATTTTGAAACCACTTTCCATACAACACCTGCAAAATGGATCCAGGAAAAACGTTTACAAAAAGCTCGTGAGCTGTTTCTTACCACAGAACTTCAAATCACGGAAGTATGTTATGAGATTGGCTATGAAAACGTTTCCCACTTTTCCAGATTATATAAAAGTTTCTTCGGATACAGTCCCAGTGAAACTAAAAGTCAAGTAATTTGAATTTTTTAGTACAGTCCTTTTTATTTTAATGTCTGATATTTGTTGAAGCGTAACCACGCGTTCTTCAAGAAATAAGACATGAAAAAAATAATTCAATTCGCTGTAGTCTTAAGTTTCGGATATACAGGATTATTTGCACAACAAAAGCATTCTCAGAAATTAACAACTGTTTTTGAGGATCAGGATCACCAGCTGACTGGAGTCGCCGTATCTGCCTCTGAAAGAGTATTTACCAATTATCCCCGCTGGGGTGAACCTTACAGGTATGCTCTGGTAGAAGTAACAGGTACCAATACCTCCGTCCCTTTCCCGGATGAATCATGGAATGAATGGAAAGGTACGGGTGACAAAATGAAACATTTCCTTTGTGTACAGGCCGTTATAATTGATGATCAGAACTCAATGTGGGTAGTAGATGCCGGTTCTACACAACCTTCTCAGGATAACGATAAAGGTCAGAAGCTGGTTAAGATCAATCTTACTACCAATACCGTAGAGAGGGTCTATCCTCTTGCGGGAGCTTCTGATGGTAAAAGTTATATGAATGATACACGGATTGACACCCGTAAAAAACTGGCCTATATTACCAATTCCAATGAAGGAGGAATAGTGATTGTAGATCTGGTATCCGGAAAGGCACGCCAGGTTCTTTATATGGCTAAAGCCACTCAGACCGATCCTGCCTACCAGGTAAAAAGAAACGGGAAAACATTGCTCAGAGACGGCCAGCCTTTTCATGTACAGTCGGATGGCATTGCTTTAAGCCCTGATGGTAAACAGCTTTATTTTAAGGCATTAACAGATAATTCTCTTTATCATATTTCCACAGCAGATCTGAATAACGAATTATTATCTGAAGCGGAACTGGAAAAGAAAGTCGTATTTGACGGAAAATTTACGACTACTGACGGAATGGCTTTTGACCATAAAGGCAATCTATATTTAGGAGATCTGGAAGAAAGAAAGATCATTCGTATTACTCCGTCATTGAAGACTGAAACCGTAATCCCGGCCAATGAAGAACTTGCATGGCCGGATAGCTATCACATTACTAAAGATGGATGGCTCTACATCAGCTGTTCGCGTATTGACGAGCAGCCTCAGTTTCACCAAGGTAAAAGTGAACGTAAAGGATCTTACAAAATATATAAGATACACCTTTAAACAAAACTTCTCTAAAAACATCGCAAAAAACAACCTAAATTAATACAAAATAAATACATTATGGAATACAGACTATTAGGAAATTCAGGATTATACGTGTCCGAGCTCTGCTTCGGAACTGGAACTTTTGGGGGAGTACATGGTTTTGAAGCATGGGGAAGCACTCAGGTAGCTGATGCTAAAAGAATCATTGACATCTGCATTGAAGCAGGAATCAATTTTTTTGATACAGCAGATATTTATTCTCAGGGAGTTTCCGAAGAAATTTTAGGGAAAGCCATCGAGGGAAAAAAACGGGAAGACCTTATTATTTCCACCAAATCCACATTTCCTTTTGGTGAAGGGCCCAACAATCAGGGATCTTCCCGCCAGCGCATCATTCAGCAGGTGGAAGGAAGCTTAAAACGGATGAATACAGACTATATCGATGTGTATCATATGCATGGTTTTGATGCTGTAACTCCTGTGGAAGAAACCCTAAGAGCATTGGATGACCTTATTGAAGCCGGAAAGATCCGTTATATTGCCTGTTCCAACTTTTCAGGATGGCATCTGATGAAATCACTGAGCATTTCTGAAAAATATGGCTGGAATAAATATATTGCCCATCAGGTGTATTATGCTTTAACGAATAGAGATTATGAATGGGAACTGATGCCACTCGCCGAAGATCAGAAAGTTGGAGCAATCGTTTGGTCTCCGCTTGCAGGAGGAAGACTTGGCGGTAAATTCAGCAGAAGTAAAGAATGGCCTACTTCAGGGCGTGTAGCAGAAGGTGGAAGCCCTGTACATGAAGACAGCATCGAAAGAGAAAATCTTTACCGTATCACAGATGTTCTGGAAGCTATTGCTGACGAAACGCAGAAAACAGTCCCCCAGGTAGCTTTAAACTGGCTTCTGCAAAGACCTACCATTTCAACTCTGATTATCGGAGCCCGTAATGAAGAGCAGCTAAGAGATAACTTGGGAGCAACAGGCTGGAAATTAACTGAGGAGCAGATTCAAAGGCTTAATGATGCAAGCAAAGCAAAAGCACCATATCCGTACTGGCACCAGACAGAACGTCCGAAAATAAATCCGGCAGTCAATATTTTCATATAGAATAAGCTATTTTTTAATCAAAAGGTAAGGAAATGAGGTATTTCATATTCCTTACCTATTTTTTTCAATCTTTTTCTTATAATACACTGATCGGGTGATAATCAAAGTTTTCACAGGCCATGGCACTTCCCGAAAATAAATAAAAGTATAAAAAAATCAAATTCCCCATAAAACTACTCTGTTAATTTTATTGGGGCATTTAAGCATGAGCCAGACAAAGGAATTATTCAAGCAATAGAACAATTATCTCATTATTGAATCACATTATTTATTCAAATTCTCTTTAGTGGGCCAATTGCTCAGGACTTAAGTAAGACTCCTCACGTTCGGCGTTGCTACTCTCTTGATATATTCCTCTTACTCTGGGATGAACAAAAGTTAAAGCAAATGCAGACAACAAAAATGCTACACTCATCCATATAATGTTATGAACACCCGTAGATTTAATTACCCAGCCCCCGGCAACGGTTCCAAAAGTTACCCCCAAATTAAAAAAAGACGGGACAAAGCTATTCGTAAATTCCAATGTTTCTCTAGGTATTTTGTATGCACCACGAGTATTTCCAATAAGAAATCCGGATGTATGTACAAATCCCCAGATAAAAATAATAACTGTCATTGGGATAAAAAAGGTCCCGAAGAAATAAGCCAAAATTTCCACCAGAATAAGAGCAACAGGAAAATAGCGAAATCCTAAGCGTACATTTTTGCTAACCATTTTGCCTACGATCCAATTGCCAAAGATACCGGCTATCCCGAACAGCAGTAACATTAAACTTACCTCCGTCCCGTTCATATGGGTAATTTTGGTAAAGTAATCGGCAAGGTAACTATAGGTAGCAAACATCCCTGCTATTTTCAGCAGGATATAAAGATAATTTATCCATACAAATGGCTCCTTCAATATGGCCAGGTTTTGGGTGTTGCCTTTCGTTCTTTCAACCGGAGTAGACGGTACTACTACAAGTAAACTCAGAAAAGCAATAATATTAACAATTCCAGAGATGATAAAGGATGCCTTCCAATTAAATAAATCAGCAAAATAAGTGGTTAACGGCACCCCTATCACCGTTGAAATACTAAGACCCATCATGACAATAGATATAGCTTTAGGAGCGTCTTTAGGAGCTACCTGCTTCATACCCAATGTAAGCGCTATGGCCCAAAAAGCAGGATAAAAAATCGCAGGTATTATTCTGGAGATTAATAAAACTGTAAAGTTTGACGCTAATGCAGACATGACGTTGGAAATCACAAAAGTAGCGAGTACAAGAAGTAACATTGTTTTTCTGTTTATATTTTTGGTGAGCGCTGTGATGAAAGGACCACAAAGCGCCACTGTAAGTGCAAACCCGCTCATCAGCCAGCCTGCTGTATCAATAGAAACATTAAAAGTCTTGGCCAGAGCCGGCAATATTCCAATGACACAAAATTCACTTGTGGCTACGCCAAATACACCAAGTGAGAGTGCATATATTGTTTTATTCATTTTTAATTTATAAAATCTGTTGAAAAGGTAATTTCTTTAAAACGTTCAAATTCTTCATTCAGCTGATGAATCTTCGTTTGAACCCTTTTATAGGCATCGGTTCCTAAAAGCAGGCGTAATGGAGGCTGTTCCATTTCTGTAATCTTCACAATTGCTTCCACCGCTTTTTCCGGATTACCAGGTTGTTTGCCATTATTGCCGAGAAAAATATTTTTATATTTCCCCGCTGTAGAAGCATAATCCGAGATTTCATTTTTTGCGATCCCCAGAGAGCTTCCTAAAAAATTGGTACGAAATGCACCAGGTTCTATCAATGTAACCTTGATTCCCAATCCTTCAACATCAAGTTTTAAAGCCTCAGTTAATCCCTCAACAGCATACTTACTCGCATTATAAATACCAAATCCGGAAGAACTTACGAGGCCGGAAGCAGAAGAAAAATTGATTATATGACCACTTCTCTCCTGACGCATAAAAGGAAGAACATACCGCAGCAGGTTAAAAGTTCCCATTACATTCACTACAAAAACCTTTTCAATTTCTGATGAAGAAGCTTCTTCAACAGCTCCGAGGAAGCCATAACCGGCATTGTTTATTAAAACATCAATTTTTCCATGTTTTGTAATAATCATATTCACTGCGGCCTCTACTTCACTCTCTTTGGTAATATCCAAACTGATCACTGTAAGATTATTATTTTCCAAAATAGAGGGCTCAAATTGATTACGATCCCTTGTGGTTGCAATTACAATCTGATCTTTTGCTAAAAGGTATTTCACTGTTAACAATCCCAATCCTTGTGAGGCTCCTGTAATAAGCCATGTTTTTTGATTTTTCATATTTTTTGTATTATTTAAATTAATATTCCGTTTTAGGGTCGTTACTTTATCTTCAAATTGATAGGTCAAAATTAGGCAGTTTAAGATTCCTGAACCTTATTGAAAAAGTAATATGACTTATGAATATCAAACTGCAGTATCTGTTTCCGAAAGCTCAAAAATATTTTTCACCTTATCTTATAAGTGAGTTATATAATAGGAATAACAGTCATACTTATATTCTAAGGTGTATTGAAACAATCAGTTGTTGCATTGCAATTTTAATGGGAATCAATCCATTTGATTTTCATAAAATATAAGAGGTTATTCATAAAAAACTACAGCCGACAATTTTCTAACTTTGTAATTATTAAAATTATAGGTCATGGCACAGTCTTCTGAAAATAAAAAAATAGATCTGTTAAAAAATATGGGTGATATTTTACCTGTATTTCATGAGTCTTTTAATAATAGCAACATACAGGTAGTAAGCCGAAAAGATGATCCCTGCAAAAATTATCTCTCCCCAAATCGCAGAGATTTTTATAAGATCCTTTATTTCTCAAAAGGCTTAAGTGTACTGACCATTGGCGTGAATACCTATTATCTGGATAATCCGACAATTGTTTTTCTGCACCCCAATGAGATCGTGTCGTGGAAAAATCTAGACGAAGGTGCTGAGGGATACTTTGTTCTGTTCAAAAAGAAATTTATTGACTCAAAGCCCATACTAAAACTGGCTATGGAACACTATGAGCTCTTCTCAAAATCTGAAAAAAATGTTATTCAGTTGAAAAATGATCATATTCCGTTATTTGACCACTGGCTTGAAGAAATGATGGGCGAAATGAAAACAAAGGACACCTTTACCGAAGAAAGACTTCAGACCTATATACAGATGGTTATGATTGAAGGTGTAAAGGTAGGCAACTTTCCTGCTCCAGGCATGGTATCTGAAGAGTACAGGCAGGTCCATGACTTCTTTCAGCTATTAGAAGATGAGACTTCGCAGATTAATGTCAACCATCCTATCAAGATTAAAACAGCGAAAGAATTTGCTCATTCGCTGTCTATACATCCCAATCAACTGAACACACTGCTCAAAAGACATACAGGCCAGAATGTGAGTACCCATATTAAAACACGGCTTTTGGAAGAAACAAAAGCGATGCTCATACAGACCGATCTGACGCTACAGGAGATTGGGTACAGTATAGGTTTTGCCGATCAACCCAATTTCACCCAGTTTTTCAAAAAAAATATAGGGCTTTCTCCCCTGGCCTTTAGGAAAAATTACCAACAGGCAGCTCGGTAAAATCCTTATAATGAAAAATTTTATTTCATACTGAAAAATAGGTTGGCTATACCATCTGTTTAGCACCATTATTGAAGGATATTATACCGACCATCATTAATAGTCTTTATCACATGAAACCTTATATTATCATTCTTGCATTACTGTTTTCTACAGCTGCTTCTTTAGAAGCTCAGAATTCCGGAAACCGATTCCAGCAAATCGGTTCACCGAAACAAATTGATTTATGGCCTGGATCTATGCCAGACGATCAGCGTGCCATAAGACCGGATGAAATAATAAGTAACAAAGGATCTGTCACCAATGTTTCTACCCCAAGGCTCATCGCACACTATCCGGCACACCCTAACGGAACTGCAGTTCTCATTATCAGTGGCGGCGGATATGCTCATATTGAAACAGGTAAAGAAAGTACCCCAACAGCCAACTGGCTTCAATCAGAAGGGGTGACAGCATTTGAATTAATTTACCGCCTTCCACTGGAAAACTGGAAGACAACCAATGTTCCTTTTGAAGATGCACAAAGGGCCATGCGGGTTATTCGAAGCCAGGCTAAGAAACTCCATATCAAAACAATAGGCATAGTAGGCTTTTCGGCGGGAGGACATTTGGCAGGTATCATTGCAACAGAACCGGACAAACGCTTCTATCAACCTGTTGATGACATCGATTCTTTATCTGCAAAGCCTGATTTTGCCGCGTTGATTTACCCCGTAATTTCTATGCTGCCTCCTAATAACAAAACCCATGCAAAAAGAAGCATCCTTGGAGATCATCCTACTCAGCAGCAAGAGGCTGCATTTTCTGTAGAAAGACTAGTTACCACAAACACTCCTCCTACGTTTCTTGCCCATGCTACAGATGACCCTATTTCACCGGTAGCTAATAGTTATTTGATGGATGAAGCCCTTAAAAAAAACAATGTACCTGAAGAAATGCATATTTTCCCTACAGGAGGGCACGGCTGGGGGCTTGGAAAAAAAGGAAGTTCAGAATCTGAATGGCCAAACCTTTTTAAAGACTGGGCCAGCAATAATGGCTTCTGGAAATAAGTATAACAATCAAATGAATGCCTCTTGCTCTTGCTTTAGGTATTAATTATAAAATTCCTTTCTGCCATAAGAAGAGCATTTTGTCTTTGAGTCCTTTAAATTCTCTAATTTGAAAACATTAAAAATCAGTTTATAATCTCTCCTTTACCATCTTCTAATTTTTCACGAAACTTCTGAAGCTCTCCGGAATCGGGTTTAACCCAATCTGTAGTTTCTCCAACAATTTTTAATGGCATCTGTGAACGATAAGAACGGGTAGGATTGCCAGGAAATTTTTTATCCGTCAGGTTCGGATCATTTTCATAGCTTCCAGTTGGTTCTACAATATATACTCGCTCGCTGCCATCACCTTTAGCTAATGCAGCAGCAAGCCCTGCCCCATTAACCAGTGCTGTAAAATAAATATGATTCATTCTGAATTCAGATTTATAGTTAGAATCACCGCCTGCCATCAGCAGATCTCCTTTCTGCAAATCTGCTTTAGTACCATGGTAGAAAGGACCTTTGTCTGTAGGATTCCCGTTAGACAAAGCCGCCAACTCAGTATATTCTTGGGCTTTTTCCGGGTTAGACAGCTCTTCACAGCATTGGGCAATTTTAGAATAAAGGCCTGGAAAAGCACTGTTAACGGAATCATCATTTATTCTTAAAGCCAGCTCCAGGGCTATTTGCAGCCATTTTAACTGATCAGCGGGCATTTTCTGATGCCTGGATATATAATAAGCGGCAAGAAATTTTTCAAGTTCATTTTCTGCTTCATTCCAACCCTGCATAAATAGTTTCTCTGCTTCTGCAGGTTTGCCTGCTGCTTCCAGACTCATTCCCTGAAGACAAAGTTTAACAACGCTATTGAATGGTGAAAATTCCATGTTTTTATTATTTTATTTGTTTTATTATTATTCGGAATAACTAACCACAAAAGATCATACTATTCTATTTTTCAAATCTTTGTATCTTGACCGCCCTACAGGCAGTATTTCACCGCTTTTAAGCAATACACTATAGCGTGTTCCGGTGTTCACAAGCATCTTTTCGACTTGTATAAAGTTGACTAAATAAGATTTATGAACCCTTTCAAATTGGTCAGGGAGAAGCTGGTGCAGTAATTCAAGAGACTTATCATGCAATTCAGTCCGTCCATTATTAAGATGAAGCTCGGTATAGATCCCGGCACCTTTTATATAAATTACTTCTGCAATATTGATGAGCCGTACCTGTCCGGCCTTCTTTACAGCCAGATATTTAATATCCTCCTCAACCTTTAAAGCAGGGCTCACAAAACGGGTCAAAGCTTTAAAAAACCTTTCCTGATCGAAAGGTTTAGGAACAAAATCAAGTACTCCATAAGCAAAGGCTGTGATTGCTTTATCAATATTGGCTGAAACAATAATGGTATGAAAAGAAGACGCCACCATATGTTCCAGTATTTCAAATCCATTATCCCCATTGAGGTTAAGATCCAGTAAGAGAAGATCCGGAATACGGTCTGCAATCTGATCAAGACCTTTCTGCAAAGAATCACAAATTCTGATCTCAACAGATGTACTGGCAAAAAAATCAGTAGTCATACGTTCGAGGCGGCGGGCAATTCTGGCCTCATCTTCTATAATCAGTATATTCATTGTTTTAAAATATAAATTGTAGATATCCACCCTCCTTCAGCAGCCACTGAATCGAATGTCCATTTCTGGCCGTAGCTTTCAGTAAGCCTTGCTTTTATATATTTAAAACCATTTCCTCCGGACCGGTTTGTCACTGCCTTCCGGTTTTTGGCAAATGTTTCAAAGGTATATTGATTTCCCTTTTTTCCTAAAGCATAAGAAAGCACAAATTTCACGGTATTTCCCGCCAAAGGTTCGCTGTGGGTTATGCCATTCTCCAGTAAAGTATGGATAATAGCCGGAGGTATAAGCTGTTTCTCGTCTATTCCAATCTCCTCCCACTGATAATTAATTTCCTTCCGAAAACCCATTATAGATATATGCTGCCTGCAAAGCTCAAGTTCTTTCGTGATGGGAATCAGAGTTTGTTCGGAAATCTCGTTCATGATATCAAATTCTGCAGCCAGTGCCTGTATGAAGCGGGAGCCTTCCCTGGGAGATTCTTCTACCCAGTCCATCATAGAAGTCAGCGTATTTCTTAAAAAATGAGGCTGAATATTCTTTTTAAGCAGCTCCAGCTGCAGTCTTGAAGAAAGCAGCACCGCATTCTGATGTTCCGCTTCAATGACACTAGCACGAATGGAATGAAGATAAAGCATACTCAGTACAATTACTGTAAAACTGATAAACAAGCCATAGTCATACAAAACAAATTTATTAATCAAAGCACTGATCAAAAGAGCTGCTAAAGCAATAAATCCTCCTTTTTCTTTTTGGACAATACCATTAAGGACTACAATGAAAGCAGCAATCAGCATTGCCAAACTATACAGGCGGGCGGTAAGATCGTAAGAGCCATAATGAATGATATAAAGCAAGATAAGTGATATGAGCAGTACTGCCATCAGCCATCTTCCTTTTTTAAAATTAAACTGAATGATGAAATATAAAGGAACCAGCAATGCATTGGCAAAGGTTAGCCAACCTACCATCTCAAGGCGAACAAAGAAATCAGGATAGGGAATAAAAACATGAAACTTAAGATATTCAATGATCAGTAAAGCACAAAAGAGAAAACATACAGAACCGAAGATAAGGATATCCCATTGTCTGCGTTTGCTGTTCAGATAAAGAAAAAAATAATACACTGCTGCGATGAGGAAAGCTCCGGCCATCAGGTTCATATATGACATGGTCACCAAAGGCCTTGTCAATAAAGCAGTGTAACTGTTCATCTTAAAGCTTATAGATCGCTGCACATCCGGAAGAAATGACTGTGACGAGCGTAGAGCGACTGTATGAAAGCCCGGACTGGCGAGATGATCGGGAATCCTGTAATAGCTGCTCTCCGTACCCGGAATTTCCGGTTTCCCCTGTTGAGGAAGATGCCCGTTCCTGCCGATAAGCTCCCCATCCCAATACACCTCGAAAGAGCCAAACGATTGAATCTGAAGCCCCAAAGGTTTCAACTGGTTTTCTACCTGACGTATTTCAAAATGTGTTCTGGACCAAAATATCCTGTCTGAGGTATTCCCTCTAGTCTGAGACCAGTCTTTATCATCAAAGTCTTTAGCTGCCCATTCTTTATTATCCCCCGTCTTGTAGACAGGTACCGGTTCTTCAGTACGGATAATCGGTTTAACCAGTACAGTGAGTAAAGTTAATAAGAATAACAGGTTGTGCATGATGTAAATATACAAGGTAATTTCCAAAAATTCATGACCATTCAGAAGCACATAGAGCCGTTCAGAAGTTTTCGTCAGCGGGAGCCTTACCTCTCCTCTAACTTTACATCATGAAACTATTAGCAACCATCCTCCTGATTATGATCACTGCTCCGTTTTCTTTTGCACAAAATGGTCAGATAAGCGGTATTATTCATGAAAACCAGACTACTGCTGTACCTTATGTAACAGTTACATTAAAGGGTAATACAGAAACTCCCGTTGCAGCCGGAATTTCGGATAACAAAGGCATATTCCGGCTTGAAAACATTCCCGAAGGACATTACACAATCAGCTATCATCTGATCGGGTTTCAGGCGATCACCCGGCCTGTCCAGGTAAAACCTGATGAGGTGATACATCTCGGAACCATAATTTTAGAACCTGATACAAAACTTCTGCAGGAAGTATCTGTAACAGCACAGCGTTCATCCGTCAGCCTAAAGCTTGACAAAAAAGTTTTTGAAGTGGGTAAAGATGTTCTCTCACAATCAGGTGCTGTCACAGATTTACTCAATATTGTTCCTTCCGTCAGTGTCAGCCCTGGCGGGACGATAAGCCTGCGTGGTAACAGCAGTGTATTGGTACTTGTGGATGGGCGGCGTACAGGATTGACACAAAGTAATGCACTGGAACAGCTTCCTGCAGATCAGGTAGAACGTGTAGAAGTGATTACCAATCCTTCCTCCCGTTTTGATGCAGCCGGTTCAGCAGGGATTATCAATATCATTCTTAAAAAGAATAAAAAGGCTGGTTTCAGTGGACAATTAAGGCTGGTTGGCGGTATTCCCAATGAGACCCGTATAAGTCCAAGTTTAAATTATAAATCCAATAAAATCAACCTGTTTGCTACTTATGGCATCCGGCTGTCAGATTATGTTGGCTTATATACCATGCAGCAATCAACCGGACTTTCCGGCACACCGGTTTACCTGAATCAACGTCAGGATGAAGACCGTCATGATGACGCAAGACTATTGTATCTTGGAGCGGACTTCAAAATCAATGACCATAACACAATTACTACTGCCTTTATGCGAAACTCAACCAATGACCATGATAAAACACAACTCAACTATCTCTATTCAGGAAAAAAAGGCATTATTGACAGCAGTCTCAGCAGAAAAGGTGAATCATGGGAAAAACGAAGCTATAACCAACTTGAATTTAACTATACCAGAACATTCGAAAAGCCGGGTAAAAAATTTACGGTAGATATGCAGTACGATTTCTGGGACAGTGACAAAGACTGGAACTTATCAACCGCTAAAATATTACCATCTGCAATGAATCTGCCAATGATAAGGACAGGTTCTTTCGGAAAAAGTAAAGACCTGATGATTAAGACTGATATGATACAGCCGTTAGACAGCACGTCTACTCTTGAATTTGGTTTAAAAATGGAAGACCGCAGGGTAAACAGTGATTTTATTGCACAGCAGGAAAATCCGGGAGGCTGGGAAATCATTGATCAGATAGACAACCATCTTTTATATAAAGAACTGATTGGAAGTGCTTATATACAGTTTTCCGGCAAAAGAGGAGCTTTCAGCTATCAGGCCGGACTGCGTGGTGAGCTTACCCATATTGGTATTGAAGACCGTACAGGCAGCTACACCAATCAGAAAGATTATAACCGCCTCTTCCCCACTTTAAACCTCAGTTATCATTTTAATGCCACAACGAATCTGCAGGCCAGCTACAGCAAACGTATCAACAGGCCAAGGCTGGGTATGCTTTACCCATTTAATGAACTTACAGATCTCAGTACCCGTTACATAGGAAACCCGGATCTTAACCCCTCTTATGCCAATGTATTTGAAATTGCATTCCTTAAAAACTGGAAAACACTTACGTTCAATCCTTCTCTTTATTATCAGCGGAACAGCGGGGTTATTGAAGATTATACTTTCCGGGACGCCAAAGGTTTATTTATCACCATGCCGGTCAACATCAATAGAGAAACACGTACCGGCTTTGAACTCTCTCTGCTTTATAATCCCTTTAAGTGGCTTCAGGCCAATGCTGAACTTAATGTATTTCATTATAAGGAACAGGGCAGCTACCAACATCAAAACTTTGATTATTCAGCCAATACATTTACGGCACGTGTAAGTTCCCAGTTAAAATTAAAGAATAAGCTTTCTTTTCAGGCGGTCTACAATTTCAGAGGACCCAATGCGACCGCCCAAACCCGTGCAGCCGCCGTCCACGGTATTGATTTCGGAGGCAGCAAAACTTTTCTGAAAGATAAAGCAACCCTTACCCTGGATGTAAGCAACCTGTTTGGGCTCCGAAAGTTTAACAGCAGAACCATTGGATCTGATTATGAAATTAATCAAACCAGTATTCCCAATGCTGCCCGGTATCGCCTTACATTGGTATACCGGTTTAATCAGAAAGATAATCAGTCGGTACGACAGGCTAAAAGCGGTAACAGAGATTAGTGTGAACTTCTACAGGGACTATATTTCCAGGGTCGAAAGAAATGTTCATCTTTTCAAATTTTATTTCAAAATGTGGATTATCAATAAACCTTGACTTATATTCAGCAATTAGCTTTTTAGATTTCTCTTCTCTATTTATCTCCTCCACGGTGATTGCTGAGCCGTTATAATGTCCGGATATTTTATTAACGGAACTTTTCAGATCCGCGGGAATAATAATGCTTTTAATAAATAAATCTGTCAGGTCAGTTTTTGCTGTAACTTTTTTGTTCCAGTCCCGGTCTTTCTGGTATAGCAGATAACCATAAACGGGAGTTGTATGATAGGCAAATGATCTTACAAAAGTGGAATTTTTTAAAAAACCATCTATTCCCTTCCGGAAAAAAACAATGGTCTCCGCTTTATTTCTGCCACTAGCTATGATCCCTGTAAATTCAGCGAGACCTTCATTCAATTCTAATAAATTTTCAGTTTCTGCTGAATTGGTATAAAGTATATTTCGGTATTTTCTAAAGGTAAGTGCATGAGTAAGATGCTGCATTTCTTTTTCCGAAGATGACTGAAGTGCTTTCTTCAATGCTTCTGCTTCCAGACGCAGATAGATTCTTCCCTCTTTAAGGTCAAGGTGGTTATTCTCAACATTGTTAAGCACAAATCCTAATGAAGGCTGAATACGGTGAAATGACTCATGAGCAAGCAGATTAATTCGGTCGGCTTTATTCTTAGGAAGCGGAAGCATAATCATGGCCCATCTTTTACCGCTCCAGCCGACTGCCGTATTAGCAATATTCACATTGTCAGGTAAAATTCCTGTATAGATATTCCCATTGGGTTTCAACTGAGCTCCAGTGTCCGGTTCATCTGCAAACAGGGTTCTTGTTTTCGGATCAACTAAAATCATAGGACCGTATAAATCTTGATTCCAAAGTCCGGTGTTCTTTTTTGATGCCATTTTAATCTCATCAAAAAAAATAGAAATACTGTCACTGGAAATTTGTTGTTTTTGTCCTTTTGCGCTATAGACAGACCAAAAGAGCAAGGTTATAAAAACGGTTTTTCTCATTATTGTAAAAATTGAACAGCTTTTAGGCCTCTAATATAATAAATTAGCGAGCAAAGTATGGTATTCTGGTTTCCTTCAGACAAACAAACTGTTCATATATTCATTGTTTTTATAAATCAGATAGACCTTAACGTGACAATAGTAATAAGCTGTTATTGTATTTTTTACATGGTGGTGCTAAAAAATTTTTAAAAGACAAACTCATGAAAGACAATACTCGATCTGACGATTATTAAACGGCTACAATTGTCTCAGAAGAATAATTAACACAACTTTAACTTCTGCCCGAAGTCTGCCGGCAGGTATATCAATACATAAAGCGTATTTTAGCAGTCTATAAAAGAATGAATAGATGGGATTATTTGATATGTTTACACAAGAGATTGCAATGGATCTAGGAACGGCTAACACTCTGATCATACATAATAACAAAATCGTCATTGACCAGCCTTCTATTGTCGCTATTGACCGATCTACCGGAAAGCCCATTGCAGTTGGAGAACAAGCCAAACTTATGCAGGGGAAAACTCATGAAAACATCAAAACGATACGTCCATTAAAAGATGGGGTCATTGCCGATTTTCATGCTTCCGAACACATGATTAAAGAATTTATCAAACAGATACCTGGAATCAGAGGTAGATTTATTCAGCCTGCTCTCAGAATTGTAATATGTATTCCTTCAGGAATTACTGAAGTTGAAAAAAGAGCTGTTAAAGATTCTGCACTGAAAGTGAATGCCAAGGAAGTAAAGCTAATCTATGAGCCCATGGCTGCCGCTATTGGAGCGGGTATAGATGTTCAGAACCCTGAAGGAAATATGATTATTGACATAGGAGGCGGAACTACTGAAATAGCAGTGATTGCACTTGGCGGTATCGTTTGTGATAAGTCTCTGAAAATAGCTGGCGATGTGTTTACAAATGACATTGCTTATTTTCTGAGATCACACTATAATCTATATATTGGAGAAAGAACCGCTGAAAGAATAAAAATTGAAATAGGTTCTGCCCTGGAGGAACTTGATTATCCTTTAGAAGATATTCCGGTTCAGGGAAGAGATCTGATCACAGGGAAGCCAAAAGAAATCATGGTCAATTACAAGGAGATTTTTAAAGCTCTGGATAAATCGATTATGAGGATTGAAGATGCTGTTTTGGAAACACTTTCTCTTACTCCTCCAGAGCTTGCAGCGGATATCTATAAAACAGGTATTTATCTTGCCGGAGGCGGTGCTCTGCTGAATGGGCTTGCTGACAGAATACACAGAAAAACAGGACTCCCTGTATGCGTTGCTGAAGATCCTTTAAGAGCTGTTGTTCGTGGAACGGGCATCGCACTTAAAAATATAAATAAGTTCAGATTTCTTACAACGAGTTAATTTCCGATAATAAATAGAAATTATTTCCGATTAAGTAAAAACGATTAAACTTCACCAACTACGACCAAGTCAATGGAGCAAAAAATGCTTCATTGACTTATCTTTATGCTCTCATCCTTAGCTGGAAATAAACTTGGTATTTCGGAACTGCCTTTTATCTTTTCAGCCCGCGAAATTTAACTACGGACTTTATTACATCATTTAAGTCTATACTGTAATATGGCTCACCTAGACCTGAAATATCAATATCTCCAGATTGATTTATTTTTTATTCCCTATATTTATGCTACCAGAATGATATCAATTTGTTTTACCACTGATAAAGTATTTTCTGACCAATTTTGAGCTGTACAGTAAATAATTTTTGAGCTGTAAAGCAAATGATTTAACTCTTAAAAGGTTGACCTTTGTTTTATAAAATTTAAAATAATTAATCAAGATGGACGTCTTAAAATTAAGTACAGATTGGGCTCATTCCGAAGTATTTTCAGCCAAAATAGCGGCATTGATCGGCTTGTTTTTTTTTATGGCATCAATTGGTTTTTGGCAATTGGGCAAAACCGTCATGGCCAATGCATTTGTATGGCCTTTATTAATTGCAGGTGGTTTAATATTTACTGTAAGTGCAGGCTTGTATTTTACCAATAAGCCACGCATCTCACAATTTGAAAAAGCATATAAACATGATACACAGGCATTCGTAAAAACCGAAATAGAGCGAACTTCAAAATCACAAAAGGAACTTGCGCTTGTTTTTAAGATTCTACCCTGTATTATCATTGCTGCTGCTTTATTAATCATGTTTGCCAATACCCCAATGTGGAGAGCAACAGGAATAACCACTATAGCACTGATGATTGTTTTGTTATTGATAGATAGTAATACCAATGCCAGAAATACAGCATACCATCAGGCACTAAAAACAATCACACGATGAATGAAAGTATATTGCCTGTAACACAATTTCTTGAGGACAGCTTTGTATACTCCTGTTCATTTGACAAACAACGTGGACACGAACAATTTGTACCTCATCACACATTAGCTTTTCAGTTTTCGGGAGAAACGCATATACAGCTGTCCAAAGGCACATTAGTACTTCGTGAAAACCAAATGTTACTAGCGAGAGGAAACCAACTGACAAAATCCACAAAAATTCCGGGTAAAGACAAAGAATACAAAAGTATGTCGATACTGCTTACCGATGCTGTATTACGACAGTTCGCCGCTAATAATCCATCAGGCAGCAAGAAGATATACTCTGGAGAAAACAATATACTGCTAAAACCAGATGCGCTTATGGAAGGCTATTTCCACTCCCTGCTTCCCTATATTGAACAGTCAAAAGGCATCAGTAGGAAACTGACCGAAATAAAAATAGATGAGGCAATTGAATTGCTGCTTAATTTAAGTCCGGATCTCAAAAATTTTCTTTTTGATTTCACAGAACCTTTTAAAATAGATCTTGAAAAATTCATGTTGCAGAACTACCACTTCAACGTTCCGATAGAAAATTTCGCCAGACTTACCGGAAGGAGTCTTGCAGGCTTTAAACGGGATTTTGAGAAAGCTTTTCAGACCTCTCCACGCAAATGGCTTCAGGAGAAACGTCTTGAAGAAGCCTATAGGATTATTCATATGGAAAATAAGAAGCCCGCAGATATCTATATTGATCTGGGATTTGAGAATCTGTCACATTTCTACACCTGTTTCAAAAAGAAATACGGGACCACCCCTGCCGAAAGTTTAACAATCAAAAAAATAACAAAATGAATTACGATCAAAAAATTCTGGAAGCGGAAGATCGACTGGCCATTCGTGAACTGGTAGACCGCTACGCCTATTGCGCGGATACAAGAGATGCAAAAGGACAAATGGCCCTTTTTACGAACGATACAAATTTTGAGGTCTATTACGACCCTAAAGCAGATAGCCCCTCAGAAGTATATACTGGCAGACCGTCTCTATTTCCTGTCTTTGACAATCTGAACTCGTATTCTGCTACGATGCACTTTAACGGGCAGAGTACAATTTTATCTCTAAACGAAAATACTGCGACAGGAATTACCTACTGTATTGCTCATCATCAGACCTTTGAGAATAATATCCAGAAATTAATGGTAGCTTATATCCGTTACAAAGACCGGTTTGTAAAGCAGGATGAAAAATGGTTTTTTGCAGAACGCAAATTGCTCGTTGATATTATTGAAAACAGGTAATCAATAAATTTTTTCGTAAGTGAGCTTTACAGCAAATCATCTTTGAACCATAGGCGAAATAGTATCCACGACAGATTTATGATTTTTGTATAAATTAAAATTACAAAAAAATGAAAGTAATTAATAAAATTTATATCAATGGTGAATTTATAACGCCTAATGGTACTGAAATTCTGGAATTGATCAATCCTACAAGTGGTCAGAAAATGGCAGAGGTAACACTCGCTGATAAGGTTGACACTCAAAATGCAATTCATGCTGCAAGGATGGCGTTCAAAACCTTTTCAAAAAGCACAAAGGATGAACGTATCACTCTTCTGGAAAAAATACGCTCAGTAATCATCAAACGCCAAAAAGACTTAACCGATGTGATGGTTGAAGAATATGGCGGAACCTATCAGTTTTGCTCAATGGTTTCTCAATTCGCCATTGACGATTTTACAGCGATGATCGAAACATTGAAAAATTTTGATTTCGAACGTACTATAGGTCACTCAAAACTTCGTCTACAGCCTAAGGGGGTTGTCGGTATTATTATACCCTGGAACATGAGCAATGGATTTATCTGTACCAAATTATCAACAGCTATTGCAGCAGGCTGTACAGCCGTTGTAAAACCCAGTGAAATGAGTGCCCAGCAAACACAGATCATAGCCGAATGTTTTCATGAGGCAGGTCTTCCAAAGGGTATTGTTAACTTTGTAACCGGAATGGGTGATGTGGTGGGTGCTGAAATCACCCGCAATCCGGGAATTGATAAAATTGCATTTACCGGTTCTACAGCCGTAGGAAAAATTATCGCTAAAGGAGCCGTTGATACCATGAAAAGGGTAACATTGGAATTAGGTGGAAAGTCGCCGAATATCATTTTAGATGATGTTGATTTAGAAACAGCAATACCCACCGCTATAATGGGTGCTTTCCTGAATAGTGGACAAGCCTGTGCAGCTGCTACCCGCTTATTGGTTCCCTATGATAAATTAGAACAGGTAAATGTAATTGCAAAAAACACAGTTGAGAAAACAAAAGTTGGTGACCCAAAAAATGAAGATACAGGTATAGGTCCTATGGTAAGTAAAAAACAGTTTGAACGGGTACAGGAATATATTAAAATCGGACTGGAAGAAGGCGCAACGTTATTGGTTGGCGGCCCCGGAAAACCAGAAGGGCTTGAAGCCGGAAATTTCGTAAAGGCAACGGTTTTCACCAATGTAAAAAACAGCATGCGTATCGCTCAGGAAGAGATTTTCGGGCCGGTATTAAGTATTATACCTTATAAAGATGAAGAAGATGCTATAGCTATTGCCAATGACACAGCTTATGGGTTATGTGCCTATGTCAGTTCTTCAGATCAAGAGAGAGCCTATCGGGTAGCTGCCGAGATTGATGCAGGAAGAGTCTGCATTAATGGTATTCTGCACGATTCCAAAGCACCGTTCGGCGGTTTCAAACAGTCTGGTATTGGAAGAGAATATGGTGAATTCGGACTGGAAGAATATCTTGAACCTAAAGCCATTTTGGAATAATATCCGCAGCGCGCCTGCTCTATTGGTATGCGAATGCAAAAAACCAATAAAAACTGCGGTTGACATCATTCAATCGCAGTTTTTATTCGAACCAAAAATAATTTTTTGGAAAGTATGCTATTCAGAAAAATGCTACATCCAAACGTCTAATTCAAAAAGGCAGCAATTTCTTTCATTTTGATAATGAGCCGGTAGTTGTTCTGTATCAGTAAGTTTGACCATACCTAAAAAATTGAATCCGGCCGATGTGTAGTGTTCTATTAACTTTATATTATTTCCCAATGTGTCAAGGCGGACAAACCGTTTTCCTTCTTGTTTTGCATATTCCCTGGACCATTTTACTATTTCATCGATATATCTGTTACCTCGCAATTCAGGATTTGTACAAATTCGATGTATATAAATGCTGTCGTTTTTGTCTTTGATTCCCCAAATTTCCTTATCCTCAAATGTGATCGTCCAATTGCAGGCTATTGTACCATCAAAAGTTATTTTCCATTGTCGATTTTCATTGATTTCCTTTTTAAGAAACGCATCTTCAAAGTAAGGCCAAACTACCATTTCCCTTTCCGTCTGGAGCTCCCTTGCCGCTTGATAGAGTTTCATAATATCAGTTACATCAGATAGCGAACAGTTTTTGATTTTTATATTCATATAATTTTTTTGCAATTTCTAAATTATTCATATCGGATAAAATCCGAATCTTGTTATTATTTAAAGTTTCCCTTCGGGGACCATCGGATCAGGTGCAAAAGTTATAGGGCAGCAAGGATTATCTTAAGCGATCACGAACTTCTTAAATTATACTTCCAAAATTTCTAGTTGAACACTTTGATATCCTCAAAGCAGATATTTATTTTCAAGAAAAAAGCTGTATTCATGATGAATTACAAGATAGATTATTAGAGTCCAAAGGTTTTCTTTCTGAAATTATTGTAGATGATGACCCATTAAGAGGTAAAATTGTCAAATTTCAATATGGATTCTTTGAGGAGCTGTTGAAATTTACCCGTATATTCCCAAATTACGAAGCTGTTATTACAAAAAGAAATTCTTTATAAGCCGCAGAACAAGCACACCTCTTTTATAAGGTTTTAACAAAGAGAAATTCTCTCCAGTTTTAGAGGAAATTTTTGTTTCTCTATATACGCAGCAACATAAGTGCTTTATTTTACACAATTAAATATTGATTTACAACTACTTGCAAAAAACAAAAAAAGACAGATTGAAATCTTAGTAAGCTTTGACCCTTTTTAAAAAGGAAATTTAATGCTATTTTATACAAATCATCTTGGTAAATCAGATTTTTGTCTATGATTTTCTTTGCAATTCCAAACGACAATGTAGAAATTGATAGATTTTCATTTATTCTGGTACATTATGTCTTTCTACATTTTTAACCTTACCATTTTTGATGAGAATATTTACAAAATAAGATTCTCCAAGTATAGGAAAATAGTCTTCACTTCTAAAATAGTTTAGGTTATTACATGGCTTTAAAGTTTCTTTTTTGAAATAATCATTGTAAATATTTTTCTCAATTAAAACTACTTTATTGTTGGTTTTCTTTAGATAATACTTATCTTTCTCATAGTCTGGTAGTCCATAAGTAATACCAACAATAGAATCACCTCCTTTGAAATCATTGTATAGATAAATAACATTTTTACTTTTCGTCTTAGATGTTTTATCAATCATGATATTAGTTTCTACAGTAATAACATTTTTTACTTCTTCCTTGTAGTCTGTGTTACAAGAAAAAATAAGTAATAAAAATACAATGACCAACCTATTTAACTTCAAATTTATATGAGTCATAAATTATAGTTTTTTTTGAATTAGGAACAACTATATTAAAATAATCTGGAACCCTGCCATTATAAAAGTCTTTTTCAAATAGCATTTTGTGAGCTCTATCACCCTCCAATGGAGAGCCATATCCATTAAACCCCGATGGAACAAGTGTTCCTCCTGGGTGTAAATGTGTAAATTCAGTCATCTTCATGTTTTTATTTTTCAAAATTAGCCATGGTAAATAACCTCCAACACCATCTTGATTTTTTTTAAATTCGGTTGATAAAGAAAATATTTCTTTACCTCCTTCTTTCACATTTTTATAACCAGCTAAGGTAAATTCATTAGCAACATTATCCTTAATAAAATTAAAGAAATTTTTCATTGATTTTTTATCATCAGAAATATATACAGTCGATTCTGTTACTCTACTATCATCTCCCTCACGAACGGTTGACTTCCCTTCCAATCTTTTATCAATGATATCTTTGTTTACAGTTACGGATGTACTTTCATCTTCATTAAATATTCGATGAACACCATTCTTTTCATCACTATCAGTTGCTTTCATAAACTCTAATTTTCCACTTTTCAATAGCTTAAAATCATCTGTTGGAGTTCTCCCATCAGGGTCAATAAATCTCAACGGATTATTCATAGCATAGTTATATGGAGACCACCTTCTGAACTCTTCACTCAAAGGGTCTGGTGAAAACCATCTACCTGCTGTATCCAAATAAGGCTGTGCATCTGGGTCACTCAAATCTATTTCTCTGAACTCTATTATCTCCTTGGTTTTTCGATTGTATTTTACAGAACCAATATTAACAACAGCATTCATATCATGGAATTCTAAGTATTTCCCTTTGCTCAGTGTGGCAATTTTAGGATAATAACCACGGTCTTTAAAAGGATTTCCAATAGCTATATTTCTCCTTCTTCTTTCAGCTTCTTCAGGAGTAATGGAATCTCTGGTTTTCAAAACCTCATCCATATAGGGTCTGTTTCTCTCTTCTTTAGTTAGTTTAACAGAATTTACCCATTTCTTTTCAGCTTTTGGCTTAGCTTGGGGGTTCTTGACCTGAGCTTGTGTAATTCCTGCCAGAAGTACAAAGCCAGTAAGTATAATTCTTTTCATTGTCATTTGTTATTTCGTAAAGTTATTCATTAATTTTTTATTCTCATATTTATCTCTCTCAGTTCTAAGAGAAACAAGCCAATCCAAATACATTTCTTCTGGCATCTGCCTGTAGCCTATGTCATAAATATGCCCATATTCCTGTGTCATAAGCACCATGAGTTCTTTAGCCTTTGGGTCTTGTTGGACTTTTTTAATGTTTTCAGGATTAGTGGAACTCAAATTTTGTTTATCCATCAGTTTTTCAAACTGTGCTTTGTGTGTTTCAGCTTTCAGTATTAAAGCTTTAGCAAAATTGGGATAAATTTCTAATGCTCTGTTTACAGCCTTTAATACAAAACCTCCATCATTATCAGGAAAGTTTCTGTTGTATGCCTGTGCTAAATCAAATAGACATAAAGCAAGGCTTTCTTTGTTGTTCAGGGCTTTCATAAATACCCCATTTTTGATAGCATTTAAATGAATGAACCCCGAAGCCATTAACCATGAATCCTGTGGAAATATCCCACTTGTAAGCTCTGTATTATACCATCCATCAGATTTAATTTGATGTTTGATGTAAACGTGATTTGGTGCTAATGCCAGATTAGCTTCAACTCCCAATTCTTCTGCCAATATCTTATATAAGTAAGGCATAGAATTACAGTTCCCTTTTTTGGTAGCCAAAAGTTTAGATACAAACAAATTGGTAATATCTTTATGTCCAAATACATCTTCAAAATCATAGCTAAAAGGTTTGTATTGGATTACTGTATCCTTAATAGTAATTGGCAGCGTCTGGCACATAATGGAATATACTGCTGCATACTTGCTTACCTTGTCCTTGTCTGACAATTTATAGGTTAAATCCCTGCTCTGAACAATAGCATTAGCAAAGCCCTTTAAAAAGGTTATTTCTCGATTCAACTTATCTGTATCTAACTTACCTTGATAGTAAGCATTTTCCACACTAAAAACAGCCTCTTTGAAGCTGTATTGCTGTTTATCATTCAGCATGTTGTCTAATGTCTGGTAGGCTTCGTTATAAAACTGGTTGTTTTGTGCCTTAGCTGTTCCAGCACTCAGCCATAAAAATAGTAGAGTTAGGAATAAAGTTCTATATGGTAAATGTCTTTTCATTATAAATGTTTTGGGTCTATTGGGAAATACTGAGCTTTCTCGTTAGACTGTTGAGATTCTTTTTTCTTTTGTTCCTGAGCTTTTCTCAAAACTTCCTGCTGTTTCTGCTTTTGCTTTTCAGCATTAATCAGTTTCATTCTTTCAGCAAGAGCTTCACTTTTCTGGCTGTTGGCTTCACCTTTCATATTTCCTAACCACTCTTCATAAGCACCCTCAGGCATCGGGACATAACCCAAATTGTCAATATTGCTGAACTGGGCTCTAGTCTCTTGTAATAGAGCTAATGCTCTCGGATAAAACCTAATGTTTTGCAGTTCCTCAGGGTTTTCAAGGTCTTTAATTCCTAATTGATTGGCTACATAAGTCAACCTTGCCTGTTGGTACATGGATTTAAGTTGATTGGCATAAATGTTATTGGGTGAGTATTCAAGTGCCTTATCCAAAGTTTTTCCTACAAACTCATCCATACCATACTTGTGGGTATAACCATTGGCTAAATCTGTATAGAACTGGGCTAACAATTCTTTTTTACTTAAGCTTTTCATGTAAATGTCATTCTGTAAAGCTTCTGATTTTATATAACCTGATTCCAGAATTAATGAATTGGCTGTAAAAATGCCATTGGTAAGCTCTGCATTTTGCCATTCTCCCTCTTCATCCAGAAACTTGATATAAGTATGATTAGGAGCATAAGCTAAAGAGGCTTCTGTGTTCATTTCTTCTGCCAGCATCAGATATAATAAAGGCATTGAATGGCACTGTCCTGAACCAGTTTTCAGCAGTTTGGAAACAAACATCTTGGAATGGTCTTTTTGCCCCATATAATCCTCAAAATCATATTTGTAGGCTTTATGTTGAACTCCTCCCAACTTCATGTCTTTAGAGAAGTATTCAAATATCATTAGATTTTTATCTGTGTTACTTTCTATATCCTGTTTTCTTTCTTTCATTTTCTGCAAAAGTTGCTTTGCAGTTTTCTGAATTCCAGATTTAAATTGATTAAAATTTTGTTTATTCCCGTAAAAGGCATTCTCCACAATGAAATTAGCTTCACTTATGGAGTAATTGTCAGTATTGAGTGAGGCTAATTTATTGTAAGCATCATAATAGGACTGAGTTCCTGCTTTTCCTGAAAATGGAGGTAAGTTATAGTAAGAATCCTCTAAGGCTTGTTGTTTGTTGTACTCTTCCTGTTTACTTCTGGCTTCCTGCTCCTGAGCTACTTTCTTAAAATCTTCCTGAACCATTCTCATATTCTGCTGCTCTATCTGTGAACTTTTTTGATTGTATAATCCACCATGAGGAAAAGAGGGAGCAACAGACCTTGCTGCACTTCCGTAATTTGGATTTGAAAAGTTACCCAGATTGCTTGGTGCAGAGGCTTGGGAAGTAGGGAAATTTGGAATCTGCCCCAATCCTGAAATACTTATACACAGCAAAGGCAAAACCTTTAATTTTTTCATCATAAATACTCTTATATTGTGTTTGTTAGAGGTTCGTAAACTTATGAAATTTCATTGAACTGTGAAAGTTACACTTTGTTTAAAACATTCATAACGTTCATTTAATCAAATCCATATGTAGAGAACGACAAAACGTATCACATTAAAATTTGATTTAAAGTTATTACGAAAATTATATGTTGAGAACTCTGGTTTTATCCAGAATGTGAAAACCCGTTTTTATGTATCGTGTAAGTACCTATATAGAAAACAAGCCCCTCCGTTGCTTTAGTTTTGGTAGTGCCCCCTCTTTTTGAAATCAGGATTATCTCTATTTATCTGAAAAAAGATAAAATATTTTTAGTTTGGGGATTTTTCGAGAGATACAGCAGTCAGTTTTGGGATCAGTCTCAAAAGTTGGGGGGAATGTTTAGTGGTTGTATCTTTGTCTTATGCTAAGCGATTACGACCTTCTTAAATTCTTACTTCCAGAATTTCTAGTTGAACACTTTGATATCCTCAAAGCAGAAGAATATTCTGGTGAACTTCATATTTATTTTGAAGAAAAAAGCAGTATTCCCGAGGAATTTAAAGAAAGACTGCTGGAATCAAAAGGCTTTTTACCTGAAATTATTGTAGATGATTACCCATTAAGGGGTAAAATCGTAAAGCTTCACGTGAAAAGAAGAAGATGGACCGATAAGTCTTCAGGAGAAATCCTTCAAAGAAACTGGCAGGTTGTAGCTAAAGGAACGCGCATGACAAATGAATTTGCCGTCTTCTTAAAAAAAATTAGCAGACACTAAAGCTCTTCCTCTCAAAGTTATAGCAGAATTTTTGGTATCAAGGGTAAAACCTTCCAGAGACAATACAAGAATAAACTCAGCGAATATTATAGCTGGGAACAAAAACCTCACGCAGAAGACTGGATCATTTATCCTGAAAATCTCTCAGCATCCCTATCCTTAGACGAAGTTGCTTTATCTGATGGAGAACTGTATACCGTTCTTACCTCCAAAAGAGCCAAAGGGAGAAAAGGAAGTATTGTTGCAATTATAAAAGGGACTCAGAGTGATTTTGTCATCGCGCATCTTTTAAAAATCAGCAGGAGACTTCGTATGAAGGTAAAGGAAATAACTTTGGATATGGCGGGCTCCATGAAGCGTATTGCTAAAAGATGCTTTCCTAATGCAGTACAGGTGATCGACCGCTTTCATGTTCAAAAGCTAGCTCTGGAAGCCCTTCAGGAAATCAGGATCAAACATCGTTGGGAAGCCCTTGAAATGGAAAATAAGACTCTTGAAGAAGCCTCTGAAGAGCAAATTTTAAAGACAGAAGTATTTGAAAATGGAGATTCCCGA